>NC_009662.1:758750-1125000 GCF_000010325.1 Nitratiruptor sp. SB155-2
CAAAAATATAATTTTTCCAACGCAATAGATAAATATTTTAAATTAGGGCGTGACCTTAATCAAAGAGATGTGAAAGCTGTTAAAAAAACTGTGAGTGGGTTACTAAAAATTTTACATCCTGATGAAAGCTATACAAAAGATGATGTCAGAGATGCTCTTGAATACGCTTTGATAGCAAGGCGAAGAATCAAAGAGCAGTTAAAAAAAATAGGAGGTATGGAATTTTATGATGTTAATTTTTCATACATAGATCTATCTGAAGGAAGTGAAATTAGAGTTAGTGTACCTGAAAGTAGTGCTAAAACATTGATTCCATCAGATACATTACCTCCCGGAACTGTTTATACAATTGGCGTAAATCCTGAAAATGGACATAAGGGTTTAATTCGATTAGATTTGCAGGTTATTTCTGGAAGTGGCAAATTTGAGCATACTGGATTTAATAATTCAGAAGTCAAGGAAGAGATAAAAGAGGCGATCAGTTTTATACAGGCAAATCTTCATAGAATTTCAGCCAATGCCAATTTTAAAAATTATGATTACCATTTAAAAGCTACTGATATTCAATCAATTGGAAAATTCAAAAATATCGAACTATCAATTTTTATAAGTCTATGTAGTGGGATTTTACAAAAAAGTCTACTTCCTCAAATGGTGATTTTGGGAAGTATGAGTATAGGTGGAGCAATTATTGGAAGTCAAAATCTTGCTGATTTTATGCAAATTGCAGGTGATAGCGGGGCTAAGCGTATTTTGATTCCAGCGATTGATATGGCTCAAATTGGAAAAGTACCAGCTGATTTGTTAAGCAGGTTTCAGTTGATTATATATTCTGATCCAATCGATGCGGTTTTTAAAGCTTTGGGAGTAGAGTAAGTGATGAGTTTGACAAGGCTCGAACCTGTGACCAACCAGTTCTATCCTCAAAATGCTTGGTGGGCTCGGCAGGACTCGAACCTGCGACCAACCGGTTATGAGCCGGTTGCTCTAACCAACTGAGCTACGAGCCCTTCAAAGTTGTCTGGAATTATACAAAAATCTAAATCTGAATGCAAGAAGATGCTCTAAAATACCGAATAAAATCATAAAATTGATAAAACTGCTTCCTCCATAACTCATAAATGGTAACGGAACACCCACAACCGGAGCCAATCCCACTGTCATGGCGATATTGACGCTCATATAGGTAAAAATCAAAAGAGCGATACTGGCAGCCACGACCTGCGTGAAAAAGTCTCCTTTTAATTTGACATAAATACTAAAAAGATGCAGTATAAGAAGTCCATAGAGAAAAAGAAGCAGCATTGCACCGAAAAAACCGAAACGTTCTATAAAATATGCAAAAATAAAATCACTAGTGGCGATAGGAAGAAATTTGAGCTGGGTCTGTGTTGCCTCTTGGGATGGCTTGCCGGTCAATCCTCCCGAACCTATCGCAATGATTGATTGTTGGACGTGATAGCTCGGTTTTTCACTTAAAAAATCTTCTATTCTTTTCTTTTGATAGTCATGTAAAAGATATTTATATGAAACGGGAACCATGAAAGAAAATATCATAAAAAGAGTGATCCATATTTTCCAATGGACTCCGATGATAAATAGCACACCATACCCGATAATGAGCAAAATCAAGGCTGTTCCAAGATCTGGCTCTTTTGCGATGAGTAGAAATGGAAGCAGGATATAAAAAGAGATTTTGAAAAATTCCTTCCATCCGTAGCCGGATTTAGGGGGAGGGTTGTTATGAACAAGGTAGGCAAGCATGAGGATGAAAGCCGGTTTGAAAAGTTCCGATGGTTGAAGGGTAAAATGTGTAAAAGGGATTTCAAGCCATCTTTTGGCACCGAGTTTACTCACACCAAAAAGATCTACACTAATCAGCAAGACAATCATAAACCAATACATTGATGGGATGAGCCACTTATACTCTCTAATAGGAGAGAGAAAAGCGATAACAAAACTAGCAAATCCAAGCGCGTAGTAGATCATCTGTTTGTGGGCTAAAACGGGATTGACATCTTTTATGAGGTAATGCGAAATAATAAGAAATGGTATAATCAAAATTAAAAGCACAGTATCGAAATGCAAGAAAATTCGTCTGTCGATTCCTATCATGAGGCTACTTTTTTTTTCACACAATTATATCTTAAAGGAGATTATTGGAAAAAATAACATTTACAAATAGGGAAAAAGAGCGACTTGATAAAGCACTTGCCAAGAAGTTGCAAAAACCAAGAAACCAAATCGAACAACTTATTAAACAGGGGTATGTTCGCATCAATGGAAAGATCGAGAAGAAGGCTGGAAGTAAGCTTAAAAGTGGCGATTTGGTAGAAGTGACCATCCCTGAACCTAAAGTTTCACAGCCAAAAGATGTCCATTTCGATGTGGAAAGAATTTATGAAGATGAGGATATATTGGTCTTAAACAAACCTGCCGGCCTTGTTGTCCATCCGGCCCCAAGTGTCAAAGAGCCTACGCTTGTGGATTGGCTCAAAGCAAACGATATTTCTCTTTCAACACTCAGTGGAGAAGAGCGCCATGGTATCGTGCATAGACTTGACAAGGAAACGAGCGGATTGATTGTAATTGCTAAAAACAATGAGACCCATCAGGCTCTATCGAAGCAGCTACAGGATAAAAGTATGGGTCGATACTATCTGGCAATTGTCGAGCCGCCTTTAAAAGAGGACCTCATAATAGAAAAACCGATTGCAAGAAATCCCAAAAATAGATTGAAAATGGGAGTAGTGGAGGGCGGAAGATATGCTAAATCCGCTTTTGTAAAACTAACGACGAGTAAAAATAATAAATATGAATTAATCGGAGCAAAACTTTTTACTGGCAGGACACATCAAATAAGAGTCCATTTGGCTTCGATAAACCGCCATATTCTGGGTGATAGTTTATATGGCTTTAAGAGCAAAAGCGTTACAATACCTAGAGTTTTTTTACATGCTTATATACTCTATCTCAAGCATCCAAAGAGTGGGGAAAAGATGCGTTTTTTGGCACCTGTTCCGGAAGATATGCTTGACTTTTTGCAAAAATATTTCGAGGAGAATATTGATGAAACGATTCATGTGGATAGCTTTATTGGGCGTTTTGCTTCTTTTTAGCGGATGTGCCGTTCAACCTCAGCCATCCAAACCGAAAATCGATCCAAATTTACCAACTGTTTCAAAGATTCGTAGTCTATCAGATATGACCTCTATTGCTTTGGAATGGAATCCAGTATATGATGATAGAATTGCCGGATACAACATTTATCGCTCTACAACCGGAAAAAAATATAAACGCATTGCAGTGATTAAAGATAGGTACAGCTCCCACTATCTGGATAAAAAACTTAAACCAGCAACAAAATATTTTTATACGATGAGTACCTTTAATAAAGACAAAAGAGAATCTAGACTGAGTCAGCCTCACGAAGTTTCAACGGCTCCATACCCGGAACCTATCGCATTTGCGGAGGCGATCGATCATTTGCCAAGAGAAGTAAAATTGATCTGGCGACCCCATCCGAACCCGAGAGTCCAGTGGTATGTGATTGAGCGTAGCACCCCTGAAAACGAAAAATGGAAAGAGGTTGCCAGACTTCAAGGCAGGCTCAATGCAGAATATATCGACAGAGGACTTGAGGATAAGAAAATATATCTGTACCGGATTAAAGCAATTACTTGCGATGGGGTAGAGTCCAAACCGACACTTCCTATAAAAGCCTCTACGAAACCAAGACCGAAAGTGGTACAAGGTCTTAAAGCGACAACGAATCTTCCTAAAAAGATTGTGGTGACCTGGCGGCCAAATAGCGAACCCGATTTACAATACTACAAAGTCTACAAAAGTATTTTCCAAATCGGACCGTATCTTGTGGTTGCCAAAACAAAAAGTACGAAGTATGTCGATCTTTTGGATGAGGATGGCGTCAAACGCTATTACAAGGTGACGGCAGTGGATGCAGACGGTTTGGAAAGCTTCAAGCAAGATGTTCCTGCTGTGGGACAAACACTTCCAAAACCGTTGCCGCCTGTCGTTATGGAACACAAATTGGAAAATGGAACGCTGTTTATACGATGGACATCTCCCGATCAAAGAGCGGTGAGCTATATCGTGGATAAAAAAGAGATCGATGGTATTTTGAATGTAAAAGAGTTTGAGTATAAAAACATCAAAAGCACATCGTTTACTGATGCTGGTTTGAGACCAGGTGTAAAATATGTGTACAAAATATATGCCGTGGATAAATATGGACTTGTTTCCAAACCGAGTGAAAAGATTGAGATTAAAATACCGGAACAAGAGTAGATGCCGCATATCGTAGCGAAGCATTTTCACCATTTCGATACGCCCGTTACGAAAGAGGGGTATCGATTTTTATGGTTTGCAAGGCCTTTGGTCAATGCCAAAGATGAACTGGTTGCTGTCGAATATGATAAAAAACCTTTTTTACTGACGATAAAACCCAAAAGGGATGGTACTTTTGTCATAAAGGGTGACAAGATAACAAGACTCTCTCCTACTGTCTTAATGAAAATGGCTCTGAAAAATTTTTGTGATCTGGCACAATGTGATGTGTTGTACGACAATCTTTCAACGATTAAAACTTCTCATGCACAAAAAGCAAGAGAGTTTCTGAAAGAGATAGACTTTTTCATTGAACAATTTCCCAAAAACAAAGAGGTTTGGATAGAGATAGGATTTGGCAGTGGAAGACATCTACTTTATCAAGCACAGCAGCATCCCGATACGATATTCATAGGAATTGAAATCCACAAGCCTTCCGTTGAACAAGTCCTTAAGCAAATCGCGTTGAAAGATTTGAAAAATCTTTATATTATAGATTACGATGCGAGGCTCTTTTTGGAGTTTGTTCCTTCGAATGTGGTAGGAAAGATATTCGTTCATTTCCCAGTGCCTTGGGATAAAAAACCTCACAGAAGAGTCTTCTCCAAGCCTTTTATCGAAGAAGCCAAGCGAGTCTTGAAAGTGGATGGCGTTTTAGAACTGCGTACAGACAGTATCAACTATTTCGAGTATGCTTTGGATCTTTTGTTGCAAGAAAAAAAAGTCAAATTTGAAGTTGCAAAAAATATCGAGCCTCCTGTGAGTAGCAAATATGAAGATCGATGGACTAGGCTAGGAAAAGATATCTATGATATTCGTATGTTCAATCTGGAGTTTTCCGAACAACCAATTTTACATTGCGACTTTTCATTCGAAACTGTTTCATATGATGAGTCAAAACTTGAGCAATTACATTTCACTCCCCAAGTATATGATAATTTTTTTGTCCATTTTGAAAAACTCTATGCCATTGAAAATGGTGGGAAGGTAATACGTCTCTCTTTTGGAAGCTTTGATCGTCCTGAGCACAAATATCTCGTATTCAAAGATGGAAATATCTCTTATTTTCCTAAAAAGCCGGTTTTGTCCAAAGCGAATGTAGCAGCACATAAAAAGATTTTGGAGCTGCTTCATGGCTAAGAGCGTTATCATCGCAAAAGATCTCACTTTGGCATACAAAAAAGATAGACCTGTAATAAAAAATAGTACATTTGACATTAAAAGTGGCAGTTTTGTTTTGATAACGGGTGCGAGCGGAAGCGGAAAATCGACACTTTTGAAATCTTTTTACGGTGAAATGAAGCCCTTGCAAGGAGTTTTGAAAATAGGAGGGATCTCCCTTCATGATATCACCTCTTCGAAGCTCTCACTACTGAGGCGAAATCTTGGAATCATCTTTCAAGATTACAGACTCATCAACGAATGGAATGTCAAGCGCAATGTGATGTTGCCACTGGTCATAGCTGGTTTTCCAAAAGAGGTTTGCGAAGAGCAGACAAAAAAACTTCTCAAACATGTGAAACTAAGCGGAAAAGAGTTTGCATATCCACTTGAACTGAGCGGTGGAGAACAGCAAAGGGTCGCCATGGCAAGAGCCCTTGCACACAATCCTTTCATCATTTTGGCCGATGAACCTACTGGCAATCTTGATGAGTACTCTTCCAAAGTGATTTGGGGGTTGCTGGAGGGGGCAAACGTACAGCTAGGAACTACGGTAGTCGTCGTTACACATTCCATACCCAAATATCTTGGAGTTCATTTCAAACATTATCATATAGACAACGGGATAGTGCATGCGATCTCTTAAAAATCATCTCTCTTTGATTATTCCTCTTTTTGCAATCCTGTTTGCTGTAGAGTTTTATCTATTGATAGAGCGGGCAATTCACTCTTACGAAAAAAAATTGGCGCAAGACTATTCTATTATTCTTGTTGCAAAAAAACCGTTGGATACTAACAGTTTAAAAAAACAGTTTCCTCTTATTGCGAATGTTGAAAGTATCGATCCTAAGCAAGTGATAAAGAGATTGAAAATGAGAGGAATTGAAGTCGATTTTCAATCCTTAGAAAATTTCTTGCCCTATTTTTACAAAATTACTTTACAAAAATTTCTTTCCAATGAAGAGATAGAAAAGATAAAAAAGAAGCTTTTGCACCTTTCTTCAGTAACAAGAGTAGAAATTTTCACTCAGACCCATCATAAAATGTATCAATTTTTACTTTTTGTAAAGAACATTACCCAATTATTCTTGGCTATTATTGTGCTTACAAGTGGTATGTTGGTTTTCAAACAGATCGAGATATGGTTTTTGGAACACAAGGAGCGAATGTATATCATGTCACTATTTGGTGCCTCTTGGTGGATGCGCAATGCCGTTTTGTTTAAACTTGCAATAACAGATACTATAGCGAGCGTTGTCTTGGTTGCAGGAGTGGTTTGGTATCTCCTTCATACCCATCTTTTTCAATCCTTTTTGGGGTTGGATCTTACATTCGATCCAAATACCATCGTCTTCGAAGATGCCGGCTGGTTATTTTCGATAGGATTGATTGTGTCGTTTATCACGATTGTAATCATCTCTATGAAAGAGCCAAGTTCGGGTAGATGAGAATTTTCATAATTCCTTTTTTGATCATTGTCAGTCTATTTGGTACACAAATAGAGAAGAGAATCTCTGCATCAAAAACGAAACTTATACAAACATCGAAAAAAATATCTGGTGTCAATACGACACTTGCAAAATTGGCTCGTTCTATACGTAAACTAAGAACTGATCTTGACTCAATCGATACGAGATTATCAGCACTTTCCAAAAAGTATGAGAATTTATCCAAACAGTACAAGGAAAAACGAAAAACTGCCCACGATTTAAATCAATCCATTCATATATTATGTGAGAAGGAGACGCTCCTGCGGCAAAACCTTGTACTTCTCATATCCCAAAATTTTTCAAAATCTCTTTTACTCTCTTCACTGCATCAACCCACGCAGGAGGCTATCTTAGATGAAGAGACTTTGAAAGCCATTGAAAAAATTGAGAAGAGTCGGATCAAACAGATGGGATCGGAATATGAGAAAACGAAGCAAAAACTGCAAAAGCAACAGGAAAAACTCACCAGGCTTCAAAAGGAGATTCAACAGATCATCTCTTTACAAAAAGATCTCAAAAAACTAAAGAAACAAAAACAGGAAAAAATTAAAGTACTTTCAAAGAAAAAGAGGCGTTACGATGAAGAGCTTCAAGCTTTGATGGAGCAGAAACGCTCTTTGGCCAAAACATTGTCGAGACTGCAGATCCTACAGAGAAGAAGGGGCTCAAAGGCGAAAAATGTATCAGTGAAGAAATATGGATCGAAATCGTATAAAAAGATCAAAACTGTTCGATATCGCGGACCCAAAACAATCCCGCCACTAAAACATTTTGTTATTGTCAAAAAATTTGGTGTTTACAAAGATCCGATATACAATATAGAAATACCCAATGAAAACATTGAGCTTAAGCCCCTAAAGCCAAATGCAAAAGTGCGAAATGTCCTGAGTGGAAAAATTGTTTTGGCGAAATGGACTCCCCATCTAAAGAATGTGGTCATCGTTCAAAACAGAAATAGTATCTATACGATCTATGCATATTTAGATAAATTGGCTCCTTATATTAAAAAAGGACGAAGAATAAAAAAGGGATACATTCTTGGTAGAGTCAACACAAAATTGATTTTTGAAGTGACGAAAAACGATGCCCATATCAATCCTTTGCAACTTATAAAAATACGATAAAATTAGCATTAAAATTAATCGATTTCTCAACTCTTTTTCGATAAAATTGGCAAACTTCAAAAAGAGGTCTGCAATGGCAAAACGTGTATTGATCAAATTCTCCGGGGAAGCTTTGGCCAATGAAGATGGTCATGGAATCAATTCCAAGACATTGAAATATATAGCTTCAGAAATCAAACCGTTAGTTGACAGTGGAGTCGAAGTAGGGTTGGTTGTCGGTGGAGGCAATATCATACGAGGCGTAAATGCGTCAAAAGAGGGGATCATACGAAGATCGAGCGGTGATTATATGGGAATGCTTGCAACAGTTATCAATGCTGTTGCATTGCAAGAGGCTCTCGAATATTTTGGTCTGACGGCACGAGTACAAAGTGCTATCGAGATGAACGAAATTTGTGAACCATTTATCGTTCGACGCGCTATGAGGCATCTTGAAAAAGGTCGAATTGTCATATTTGCCGCGGGAACGGGTAACCCATTTTTCACTACAGATACCGCTGCAACGCTTAGAGCCGTAGAAATCGGGGCAAATATGATCATAAAAGCCACAAAAGTGGATGGGGTGTACGATAAAGACCCCCATAAATATCCAGATGCCAAAAAACTGGATAGACTCACATACGATGAGGCGTTACAAGACAATATCAAAGTAATGGATGATACGGCTATTGCTTTGGCAAAAGATAATGCATTGCCGATTATCGTTTGTAATATGTTCGAAGAGGGTAACCTATATGACATAATCGTCAATAACAATTTGGAAAAATGCTCTATCGTGACAGATAAAAAGGAGAATGAATGAGATTAGAAAAAATTGCCGCCAAGGCATTGGAAAATGTTGGATTCGATAGATATCTTCTCTCTATTGCAGTCGCAAAACGAGCCAATGAACTCGCAACTGGAAAAGAGCCTTTGGTAGAAGTGGATGTAAAAAAATATAAATATACCGATATTGCATTGATGGAAATTGCGGAAGGGAAGCTGAAAATCGAGGTAGAAAAAGAATCGTAATAGATGAATGAGTTCTTAGAAAAAGTAAAGAGTATTCATGATGTAGAAGAAGCGCAAAAACTTCTACTTCAAATCGCTCCAACTTCTGATAAACTCCAAGAAGCGATTGAGTTTGCAAAAATGGCCCATGCGGGCCAAAAACGAAAAAGTGGTGAACCGTATGTTATCCATCCCCTGCTGGTAGCAGCTATTACAGCATTTGTAACAAACGATCCCGACATGGTACTTGCCGCTTTGTTACATGATGTGGTAGAAGACACCCCGCACACGATCGAAGAGATCGAAGAGCAGTTTGGCAAGGATGTGGCTCATTTGGTTGAAGGGATGACAAAAATTGTTGCGATACGAAGTGAAGAGCTTTTACCCTCTACATCCAACGAAAAACTAATAACTTCGGCGCTCTCCTTTCGAAAGATGCTCATTGCTTCTATCAAGGATGTGAGGGTTTTGATCGTGAAACTGTGCGATCGTTTGCACAATATGCTCACTCTTGATGCTCTGCCAAAGAAGAAACAGCTCAGAATTGCTGAAGAGACCCTTGTAGTCTATGCACCGATTGCCCATAGGCTTGGAATCGCCTCACTGAAAAATGTTCTAGAAGATTTGAGTTTTTACTATCTTTTCCCAAAAGAGTACGAAAAAATTGATCAGTTTATCAGTTCGCATAAAGTTGAGCTCCATATGAAACTCAACGAGTTTATCGATAAGGTAAAAAAACTCCTTGTGAAAAATGGGTTTGCAAGCAACTCTTTTGAAGTGATAGGTCGTATAAAACACTACTACTCCATCTATCTTAAAATGCAAAGAAAAGGGATCTCGATCGAAGAGGTTTTGGATCTTTTGGCTATCAGGATACTTGTTCAGGACAAGCTGGACTGTTACAAAGTTTTAGGCATTATCCACACTCATTTCAAACCCCTCATTATGCGATTCAAAGACTATATAGCTGTTCCAAAAGAGAATGGCTATCAAACGATTCATACAACCGTTTTCGATCAAACCAGTATCTTTGAGGTACAGATCCGTACCTTTGATATGCATCATACAGCCGAGTATGGCGTTGCGGCTCACTGGAAGTATAAAATCGGACATGTAGGTGTCAATCTTGCATGGCTGGAAAATCTCCAATACCAAAATGAAAATATCGAAGAGTTTTATGAACTTGTTAAAAATGATCTGTTTAGTGAAGATATATCGGTTTTTTCTCCAAAAGGGGACATCTTTACTTTGCCAAGAGGGGCAGTGGCTCTTGATTTTGCCTATGCTGTCCATACCGATGTGGGAAATAGAGCAAAAGCAGCATACATCAACAAACAAAAAAGTACTTTGCTTACAGAATTGAAAAATGGAGATATCGTCCGCATAGAACTTGCAGAGGAACCAATTCTTCGCTGCAGCTGGATTGATGCAGTGAAGACTTCCAAAGCAAAAGATCAGATGCGATTGCTGTGTCGCCATAAATATAAAGAGGTCAGTTCAAAGGCGGCGATCAATATTTTGGCTAGTGAATTGAAAGAGAATCCCAAAAAAATAGTTGCATGGCTCAAGGACCATGAGATTACTGCACTTCACAGAATTGCAACGGAAATCAACTATCTTCAAGAGATTAAAAATAGATATTTAAGCGAATATCGCAAGAAAAAAGGGGTGCTCTATCTTCTGTCGCCCAAACAGATAAAGCTGGAAAAGAGAGTTGTCGACAATTTTGTATTTTATACAAACTATTCAATAAACAGAGTGGAGTTTGATTACTGCTGTCATCCAAAAAGGGGTGATGAGATTGTTGCTTTTCGTATGGATCATCATGCTGTTGTCCATCATAAAATGTGCCAAAAGGCGCAAAAACTTATTGAAGATGGAAAACCGATGCTCTATGTTGAGTGGAAAGAAGACACGTTGCCCCATTACAAGCTTATTGCCCTGCTTCCGGATAAAAAGGGGGCTTTGGCGGATTTTTTACAGTTTTTGTCAAAACTGGGCATCAATCTGGTTTCTATTGAGCTTGGAAAAAATGTGGAGCAGACGAACTTATGTGAGATGGAGATCGAAGCGCCTGTCTTTGATCTTGAGCAGTTAAGGAAAAAAATAGCTCAAAAGGTTAAAATTATAGAATTTATTAAAACGAGCGATGCGTATAACAAATAGGAGAGGGAATGTTGAAAGAAGCTTTGGCTGAAATTTCAAGAGGTACAGCTGAAATAATTGATCAAGAAAGAATAGAAACTCTTTTGAAAGAGTACATCGAACATGGTAAAAACTACTACGTGAAAGCTGGATTTGATCCTACAGCTCCCGATTTACACTTAGGTCATACGGTACTTTTACAAAAATTGGCTACATTTCAAAAGTATGGAGGGATTGTTCAATTCATTATCGGTGACTTTACCGCTATGATAGGTGATCCTACCGGAAAAAGTGAAACACGAAAGAAACTGGACCGTGAAACTGTTTTGAAAAATGCACAAAGTTATAAAGATCAGGTTTTTAAAGTATTGAATCCTGCAAAAACAGAGGTCGTTTTCAACTCCTCTTGGCTTGATGCCTTGGGTGCAAGCGGACTGGTTGAGTTGACGACACTCTTCAGTGTTGCGAGAATGCTTGAAAGAGATGATTTTGAAAAGCGATATAAAGCGGGTCGTCCGATTGCAATTAGTGAATTTATCTATCCGCTTTTACAAGGCTATGATAGCGTCCATTTAAAGAGCGATATCGAAATAGGTGGAACAGATCAAAAGTTCAATCTTTTGATGGGAAGACATCTGCAACGAAGCTTCGGAATCGGTAAAGAACAGGCTGTATTGATGATGCCAATTCTCGAAGGACTCGACGGCGTTCAGAAAATGAGTAAATCTCTTGGAAACTATGTGGGTGTCACGGAAGAGCCAAACGAGATGTTCGCAAAGCTGATGAGTATCAGTGATGAACTGATGTGGCGATATTATGAACTATTGAGCAGCAAATCCCTTGAAGAGATCCAAACATTGAAAGAGGGTGTTGAAAAAGGAGAGATTCATCCAAAGTTTGTCAAAGAACTTCTTGCAATGGAGATAGTAGAACGCTATCATGATGCTGAGGCTGCAAAAGCAGCAAAAGAGGAGTTTGACAGGGTACACAAGAAAAACGATATTCCCACCGATATCAAAGAGGTGGAGATGCAAGGTCCTGTTTGGATAGCAAAAGCGCTTGTAGAAGCTGGGCTCGAGCCTTCAACCTCACAGGCAAGACGGGATATTCAAGCAGGTGCCGTTCGAGTGAATAAAGAGAAAATAACGGATAAAGATTTTCATCTGCAAACGGGTGAATATATTGTCCAAGTTGGGAAAAGAAAATTTGCTAAAGTAAAGGTAGGATGATGGAAACCCTTCCACCACTCAAAATTGGAAAATACACGATTCCCTATCCAATTGTGCAAGGGGGTATGGGAGTAGGAATAAGTTGGGACAGGCTTGCCGGAAATGTCAGTAAAGAGGGAGGACTTGGAGTTATCAGTAGTGTCGGTACAGGATATTATGAAAACAAAAAATATATCGAAAAGGAAGTCGCCGGACGTCCTTTAGAGACTGCGAACTTCTATTCGAAAAAGGCGCTTTTTAAAATCTTTGAAAATGCTAGGAAAATCTGTGGTGACGCTCCGCTTGGTGCAAACGTATTGTATGCGATCAATGATTATGGAAGAGTTGTCCGAGATTCATGTGAGGCGGGTGCAAATATCATTATCACTGGTGCAGGACTACCGACAAACATGCCGGAATTTACTAAAGATTTTCCAGATGTTGCACTTGTTCCGATTGTATCAAGTGCAAAAGCTTTAAAAATCATCTGTAAACGTTGGAGTCAGCGATACAACAAAATTCCGGATGCCGTTATTGTGGAAGGGCCTTTGAGCGGAGGGCATCAAGGCTTTACCTATGAGCAGTGTTTCATGGAAGAGTTTCAGCTCGAAAACATCGTTCCGCAAGTGGTGGAAGAGGCAAAAAAATGGGGAGATATACCTATCATTGCAGCAGGCGGTATCTGGGATCATGAGGATATCAAAAAGTTTTTAGGTCTCGGAGCAAGTGGGGTACAAATTGGTACGAGATTTATCGGAACACATGAGTGTGATGCAAGTGACACATTCAAAAAGATTTTGATCAATGCTAAAAAAGAGGATATCTTACTTTTAAAATCTCCAGTAGGGTATCCTGCACGTGGTATTCGAACCAATTTGATAGAACTGGTAGAAAAACGTGAAGGGCCACCTATCAAATGTATCAGTAACTGTGTGGCTCCGTGTCACAGAGGCGTGGAAGCAAAGGCTGTCGGATACTGTATCGCCGATAGACTCAGTGATGCGTATGAGGGAAAAGCCGATACCGGCCTCTTTTTTAGTGGAGCCAACGGATATCGAGTCAATGAGATTATCAGTGTCAAAGAGTTGATGCAAAAACTGGTCTTTGGAGAGTAGTCATTCGCTTTTTCATCATAATACTATTGACATCGATACTTTTTGCTAAAAATGTTCAGTTAGAGAAGGCAAAATATTATTGCCAACTCTCTTCCAAAAATGCTCAGCTCAAGGCTTATAATCTATATAAATCCGTTTATATAAAATCGTTGATTGACAACAACAAGAAAGAGAAGATTGAAGCTTTAAAAGGATTGATAGAGTGCTCTAAAAAACTCCATTTAAAAAGTGATGATTATGAACGGGAACTCTCCTATCTCATAGGCGGTAAAAAATCACTCTATAAACCTAAGCTGGCAAAAAACAAAACCACTACTCAACACAGCACTTTAACGAGCTATCGATTGAAATCGGGGTATGTACAATTTTTCTTTAATCGTCCTATCGATAAAAAAGATATTCGCCATTTTACGCTCAAAAGAGGAAGTATTTATAAAGATATCTACGATATCAAGGCTCGACTTGGATTTAAAAAGATTATAAAGAAATTGCATACTGTGGATAAAATGAAAATCGCACAGTATAAAAAAGATGTTGTTCGTATCGTTTTTGAGAACTCCTCTGCGATACGTTCACGATTTAGTCTCAAAAATAGACTACTCAATATTTATTTGAAAAAAAATAGTTCCACATCTGTTTCTAAAAAATCTCCAGACACCATTCGAGTCATTCCGCAGGTGATAAAAAATAGCAGTTACACTATTGTGATCGATCCTGGACACGGCGGCAAAGATAGTGGTGCCATAGGCTATAAAAGAAAAAAAGAGAAAGATATCGTTCTTTCCATTGCCAAAAAAGTGTATAAATCTTTAAAAAATGCAGGGTACAAAGTCTATCTTACAAGACGAGGTGACTATTTCATTAGCCTCCGCAATAGAACAAAATTCGCCAATAAGGTTCACGCTAATCTCTTTATCTCCATACATGCCAATGCCGCTCCAAAACGAAGTAGGTATCTGACGATGCATGGATTGGAAACATTTTATCTCTCCCCCGCAAGAAGCTCAAGAGCAAAGAGGATAGCGGCTTTGGAAAACAGAGTGGATATGCAGGGTATGAACTATTACAGTAAAAACGTCTATCTCGATTTTTTAAATCGGGAAAAAACAATACTTTCAAATAAGCTGGCTATCGATATACAAAAAAACATCTTGTATCATCTAAGAAAAAGATACAAAGTAAAAGATGGCGGTGTGCGTCCCGGTCCTTTTTGGGTCCTTGTTGGTGCTCAAATGCCATCAATCTTGATTGAAGTAGGATATATCACCAATCCAACAGAAGCAATGCGCTTGAGTAACCCTATCTATCAGAAATTGATTGCGAAAGGCGTTGTAGAAGGGGTGGAAAGCTATCTTAAAAACATTGAGAAATGATTAAATACAGTAATCTATATGTGATCTGGCTTTGAGTCTGTATTCGTCAAAGATAGTGATCGGCCTGGAAAGAAAATTCTGAATCGTTTTGTTAAAATCGCTCCACAACGCTTCTAATACAGGGTTTTGGGTTCTACATATACCGGTACAGCACTCTGGTTCTACGCTATTGATTATATCGATTAAAAGAATCTCTTTGGGAGGTTTGGCTAAAATATATCCGCCTTTCGCTCCACGAATTGATTTGACGATACCACTTTTTTTCAGATCCAACAGGATCTGTTCCAAAAAATTTTTGGGGATAGAGCCAAGTTTGGCTATCAATTCTGTCTTCAGTGGCTTGTTTTCGTTGTAATGTTCATATAGGACAAAAATCGCTGCAATCGCATAGGATCCTTTTGCTGAAACAAGTGCCATCAATTACTCCATTTTTGTATTTGTTGATACACAACACATCCTACACAAAATCCAAAAAGTGCTTCAAGCATTATACATAAAAGTAAAATGGAGGCAAACGTATATGAAACGACAGGAATCGTAGCACTCACTATGATACATATTGCAATAACAAGTCCCAGTTTCAATGCAAAATTTTTAGAAGCTCCATCCTCTAACTTCGGTCGTATCGCAAAGAGGTTTTGTATCAATTTGGCAGTATACAGGAAAGGAGCCAATCTTTTATCAAAAAGTCTCAAGATCATCTCAAATACCACGGGAAGAAAAAAGAGAATATTTTGTGACAACAGATACAAAAGCGTAAAAAGAATGAAAAAAAGTCCACTGATGCGAAGTTGTACTACATCGACTCTTTCTGATGAAATGGGGCAAGAATTGAAGTGCATAAACCTCTCCTGATAAATTGTACTGCCATTATAATGCAGAGAGGCAAAAATGTCAAGTAAATCAGTTGAAATAGTAGGGTATGAAGGGGAGAGGGCCTATTTATAGTTCTGTATGGCCTCTTCCAAAATCTTTTCAGCTTCCTCTTTCCCTTTATACTCTTTCACTTTTACCCATTTGTTCGGCTCAAGAATTTTATATGTTTCGAAAAAGTTCTTGATCTTATCGAGCGTGTGTTTCGGTAAATCCTCTATAGTTGTAATATGATCATATGTAGGGTCAACTTTTGAAACAGGTACGGCCAGTAATTTTTCATCCATGCCGCTCTCATCTTCCATGACAAGAACACCAATGAGCCTACATTTAATGACACTACCTGGTACGACAGGGTAATCGCACAATACCATAATATCGGCAGGATCTCCATCTGCAGCGAGCGTATTTGGTACAAAACCGTAATTTGCAGGATAAAACATCGCACTGTACATGACACGATCTACCCATATAGCGCCACTCTCTTTGTCCAGTTCATACTTTATGTTTGATCCGTAAGGAATCTCGATGAGTGCGTGCACTTTATCTGGAGACTCCCCATGTCCAATTTTTTCTAGATTCATATGCTCTCCTCTTGATGGTTTTGCGTATTATATTGAAAAATAGTTGTAAATTAGATTAGTTCATATTGAAGGGATATTTCTAGGTCGGGGAAATGGGTTTCCAACATCTTTTCCAGATTTTCTATTTTTTCATTGGCATCTTGCGCACTGCTTGCAAAAAAGAGTAACTCTAGGTGGCCCTCTTTAGCATATTCTCCGCTGATGTCGGCAACGCACATATTTTTGTTTTTAAGCTTATCTTTGATTGAATGCAGAATTTTGCGCCGCCCTTTGAGAGATTGGACGAATGGAAGATCGATGGTTACAAAGACATGAACTATCTGCAATTATCTACCTTGTAGGAAAATCCCCTTTTTTCAACTTCATGGATAATGTAATCAAACCACTCCTTTGCCATTTTCTTGTCATAAGAAGCGATGGAGAGTACATCCATATATTGTCCATTGTTCATAGAAGGCAGTGATGAAAACTCGATCTCTTTCGGAATTTTTTGCATGATATCTAAAAGATCGTTTTCGCTAGCATCAATACAGATGGAGTATCGGAATTTTTCTCTATTTTTTGGAAAAAATAGATCGAGTGCCTGTCGGACCATAGGATGGGCCATTTCGGGGAAACCAGGAACAAAGAAGAATCTATTTTCAATATAAAACCCTGGCACATTGTTGACAGGGTTGTCCAAAAGCTTTGCCCCTTTTGGAAGCATCGCCATATTGATACGATAAGGATAGGCAGCCTCTTTGAATTGATCAATTATGCGCCTTTTTGCCTCTGGATGTTCATACAGCTTTCCATCTCCAAAAACTTTTGCTGCTACCATTCTTGTATGATCATCGGGGGTGGCTCCTATGCCACCAAAACTAAAAAGAACGCTATTTGGATCGCTTTTAATGAGTCTATAGAATGATTCCATTAAAGCGGGATCGTCTTCTATGATAGAGGATGCTTTGAGAGTGAAGCCGCGTTTGAGCAGTTCATCTCTCAAAAACGGGAAGTGTTTATCTACTCTTCGACCGTTCAGTATTTCCGTACCTATGATAATGGCATAGAAATTAGGCGTTTTCATCGATTTTTTGCAAGATGAAACTTTCCATATCTGCTACGATCTCTTCAATGGTTCGTTCACCATCTATTTTTTTCAGTAGCCCTTTTTTTTCATAGAACTCTTCTATCTGATTGAGTGGTTCAAGATAGAGTTTCATTCGGTTGTTGAAAACCTCTACATTGTCATCGGCACCTCTTGCTCGACCGAGTACTCGTTCACGGGCTGTCTCTTCGCTTACAACCACTTCGATGACAGCTTCTAGTTTGATAGAAGGATTTTCTTGAAGCATCTTGTCCAAAGCTTCCATCTGCTCGACACTTCTTGGAAAACCGTCGATGATAATAACCTCTTTATCGCTGTTTAAGATAGCGTTTTTGATGGTATCCATGACGATTTCAAGAGGAACCAACTGTCCATTGTCTATAAAACTGGCAATTGTTGCTCCAAGTGGTGTTCCTTTTTTAACCTCTTCTCGTAAAAGATCGCCTGTAGAGTAGTGGGCAATCAAATCACTATGCTTTTTCGCAATGATTTCGGCATCTGTCGTTTTTCCACTTCCCGGTGCACCTATGATTAAAAACAGTTTTTTCATACTATCGTCTCCTTTAGATATATTCGACTCTGATTTTGTCTGCCTGTCCACGGCATAAAGCGATTTTTGTCCCGTTGACTTCTATTTGAATAGGGCCAAAAAAACTTTTATTCTGGACGTATACTACATCTCCTCGTCTAAGGCCCATCGATTCGAGTTTGCATTTGAACTCGTCACAATCTTTCTCAAAACCCAAAACTCGTACCTGACTTCCTTGTCTGGCCTCACTGAGCTTCATACTTTTTCGGTTCTCTTATTCTAATATGGAGCTCTTTGAGTTGTTCCGGATCAACTTTACTTGGTGCCTGGGTCAACAGGCACTGCGCTTTTTGTGTTTTTGGAAAAGCGATCACGTCACGGATATTGTCCCGTTTTGTCAAAAGCATCACGAGTCTGTCAAATCCAAGTGCAAATCCTCCGTGAGGAGGCGCTCCAAATTTGAGTGCATCGAGTAAGAATCCGAACTTCTCTTTTGCCTCTTCATCGCCGATTCCCAAAATTTCAAAAATTTTCTTTTGGATTTCCGGCTTGTGGATACGGATACTTCCTCCGCCAAGCTCTACACCATTGAGTACGATATCGTATGCCTGGCTTGTCATGGCTTCGTAGTCTTCGGTATCGATATTTTTTGGCATGGTGAAAGGGTGGTGCAGGGCTTTTATCTTCACCTCTCCCTCTTCAATCTCAAACATTGGAAAATCGACAATCCAGACAAATTCAAATCTGTCATGGTCAATGAGTCCAAGTTTTTTTGCCACTTCGTTTCTCAATCTTCCCATATAGTCAAGAACGATCTTTTTGGGGCCTGCACCAAAGAATATAAGATCGCCAGTTTCTACTGCACATCGATCGACTAGCGCTTTTTTCTCTTCATCGCTTAAAAATTTTACGATAGGACCTTGCAAGTCGCCATCTTCTTTCACTTTGACCCAAGCAAGGCCCTTTGCGCCAAATTTTGCTACGAAGCTGGTCAATGCATCGATATCTTTTCGCGTTAACGCATCTGCTCCGCCTTTGACAGGAAGTGCTTTGATTCGGTTGAGCTTTTTGTACTGGGCGATATCTCGAAAAACTTTGAGTTCAGTGTTTTCAAAAATGTCGATAACATCGACAAGTTCAAGACCAAACCGTAAATCCGGTTTATCGCTACCATACTTTTCCATGGCTTCTTTGTATGGCATTCGTCTAATTGGAGTTTTTACTTCTACGCCCGCAGCTTCGAAAATCGATTTGATAAGTCCTTCTGCAACTTCGATAACTTCATCTTCTGTGCAGAAACTCATCTCAACATCTATCTGGGTGAATTCGGGTTGTCTATCGGCTCTGAGGTCTTCATCCCGGAAACATTTTGCAATCTGAAAGTAGCGATCAAATCCTGCAACCATCAAAAGCTGCTTGAAAAGCTGCGGTGATTGAGGCAAGGCATAAAATTCCCCAGGATAGAGTCTGCTTGGAACAAGATAGTCCCTTGCACCTTCCGGAGTCGATTTAGTCAAAATAGGCGTTTCTACTTCCAAGAAGCCGTTTTTATCCAAAAAGTTTCTGGCCGCAATAGCGACTTTGCTTCGAAGCTCAAAGGTGTTGAAAGCCTCTTTTGTCCGAAGATCGAGATACCGGTATTTGAGCCTAATCTCTTCATTCACGGTGTTGTCGCCAATCAAAAATGGCAGTGGTTCACTCTCGTTTTCTATTACAAGCTCATCGACAACGACTTCTATTTTTCCGGTTTTCAGTTTCGGGTTTTCAAGGCCTTCGCCTCTGAGGCGAACTTTTCCTTTTGCAATCAACACATACTCGTCCCGTACACGTGTGGCGATTTTATGTGCCTCTTTACTGTCTGCCGGGTCACAGACGAGCTGTACAAGACCCGTTTTGTCTCTAAGGTCAATGAAGATGACCCCACCATGATCTCTGTAGCTGTTGGCCCAGCCACAAAGTACCACCTCTTTGCCTATATCTTTTTCATTCAATTCTGCGCAATAGTCGGTTCTCAACCCTCTTCCTTTGAACAATTTTGGGGCAATTATACAAAAAAACCTCTTATGTTAAAATACATATAGAAAATGTAATGATGGAAGTGAGAGAATATGAAACTCGATTGCGTAGGTGTAGTGATAAAACCAGGCGGATCCGATCTGAAGGGTGTTTATAAAAAGATTAAAAAGATTTTTGAAAAAGAGCATATTCGTGTGGAAATCGATAAAGCAAGTGCTCAGATCATCGGTGAAAAAGATGGGCATAGCTTTGATGAGCTGTGTAAAAAGTGTGATATGCTCCTTTCCCTTGGAGGTGATGGGACACTTATTTCGGTAGCAAGAAGGAGTTATGCACACCACAAGCCTGTACTTGGAGTCAATGTTGGTACTTTGGGTTTTTTAACGGACATTCGACCAGATCAAGTGGAGGATTTTGTCAAAAAACTCAAAAAAGGTGAATACAGAATCGATGAGCGGATGATGATAGAGATATCGATATTGGGAAAACGGGAAAAAATTGTCGCTTTCAATGACGTTGTAGTCACGAGGCCTGCCGTTTCGAAAATGATCTATATCGATGCGGTGAGTAACGATGTACTGCTCAATAGCTACTATGGAGATGGTTTGATCATTTCTACTCCTACCGGATCGACTGCGTATAATCTCTCTGCGGGAGGACCAGTCGTGTATCCGTTTACGGAAGCAATCGTTTTCACTCCGATATGTCCTCATTCACTCACCCAAAGACCTCTTGTCTTGCCAAGTGATTTTGAGATCAAAGTGACTACAAAAAGCAAATCGGCACTTTTGGTGATAGATGGTCAAGATATGTATGAGTTTACGCCCGAAGATATTGTATTGGTCCGAAAAGCGCCTGTAGGGGCGAAGTTGATACATCGGGTGGAGAGAAACTACTTCAATGTCTTGAGAGAAAAATTGGGTTGGGGCATATAGGTGATAGAGCGTTTATACATTAAAAACTATCTTACCTTTGAAGAGGAGACGCTGGAGTTTTCTCAAGGTCTGATGGTCTTCACGGGTCCCAGTGGGGCGGGAAAAAGTCTTATAATCAAAGCCTTGCTTTCTCTTTTTGGACTTGCTCCTTTGGAAGCAAAAGTTGCAGAGGCGGTTTTGGATACGGAGTTAGAGAGTGAAGCTCTGGATATCGATCCTGATGAGAATATCATCATACGAGGAATAAAGAAGGAGAAGATTCGTTTTTTTCTCAATGATCAAACGATATCGAAAAAAAGCCTACAGCATATTTTCCAACATTATATAGCCTATCTCAATCCGAAGGATTCCAATTTCTTCTCTAGTGCTCATGTCTTGCAGATGATAGATGATTATGTTCAAGAGCCAGACTTTTTGTCTTTGAAACAATCGCTTGCGCAGCAGGTAAAAGAGTTGTTTGATTTGAAAACGGAGCTCTCTTTGATTGAAGAGAATGAGAAAAAACGTGAAGAGCTCAAAGAGTTTTTAGAGTACGAGATACAAAAAATAGATTCTGTCGCTCCAGAACCCGGCGAGTATGAGCGACTGATGGAGATCAAAAAGGAACTTTCCAAAAAAGAGAAAATTACGGAAGCCATTCAAAAAGCGCAGCTCATTTTTGAATACGAAGGATATGTAAACGAGGCTTTGGAGCTGTTGGATGAAGAGAGCCAATTGTTTGACGAAGCGATGAATTGGCTCAAAGAGATCTTCGCTACAGCTCTGGAACATCTTGAAGAGTTGGACGAGCTTGATATCGAATCTATTTTGGAACGCATTGAAGCGCTTTCCTCACTGAAAAGACGATATGGGAGCATTGAAGAAGCGTTGAATGTTCGCAAAGAGAAACAGAAAGAGCTCGAAAAGATAATGAACCTGGAGTTTGAAAAGGAGCATCTGGAGCAAAAGATTGTACAGCTGGATCAATCGTGTATGCAACTAGCTCAAAAAATTTCGAAGATGAGAAAAGATGCCGCAAAAAGATTTACAGAAAAGATCAATGCATATCTTAAACCTTTAAAGCTTTCCAATGTTTCTATACGGTTTTTTGAAAAAGAGTTGGATAAAACTGGGATAGATAAAGTCGAGGTCACGCTTGAATCTGTACCTTTTGAAAAGATAAGTTCTGGGGAGTATAACAGGCTCAGACTTGCTTTTATGGCGGCTTGGAGTGATGTGAAATCCAAAAGTGGTGTTTTGGTTTTAGATGAGATCGATGCCAATGTAAGTGGCGAGGAGTCTATGGCCGTAGCAAAAATTTTAAAAAAACTTTCCAAAGATTATCAGATTTTTGCTATCAGTCACCAAGCCCAATTGGCCAGCCTGGCCGATAAGCACTTTTTAGTGACAAAAAGTGATAAAAGCAGTGTGAAAGAACTCAATGAAAATGAACGTATCCAAGAGATAGCAAGAATCATCAGCGGAGAGAAGATAACGCCAGAAGCGATAGAGTTTGCAAAAAAGATGCGAAAGGAGAGTCGTTGATTATCGATACACATACCCATCTGGACCATAAGATGTTCCAAGAAGATGTAGATGAAGTGATACAAAGAGCGAAAGAAGCGGGAGTGAAACGTTTCATCATTCCAGGAGCCGATCCCAAAGATTTGCCAAGAGCAGTGGAACTGGCTCAAAAATATGATGAGGTCTTTTTTGCAGTTGGTGTTCATCCATATGATATAGACTATTTTGATGAGTCTTTGTTTACAACCTATGCAAAACATGAGAAGTGTGTTGCGATTGGTGAGTGTGGTCTTGATTACTACAGACTTCCAAAAGATGTAGAAGAAAAAGAGGTTATAAAAAATCGGCAAAAAGAGATTTTTGAAAAACAGATTGAGATAGCGAATGAACTCGATCTTCCTTTGATTGTCCATATCCGTGAAGCGAGCAGTGACGCAAAAGAGATTTTGGAACGAAAAAGCGGTCCTCGAGGAGGTGTGCTTCACTGCTATAATGCAAGTCCGATTCTGTTGGAACTCAGTGATCGATTCTATTATGGAATCGGTGGAGTTGTGACTTTTAAAAATGCAAAAAAATTGGTACAGATTTTGCCTGAAATTCCTCTAAACAGAATTGTACTAGAGACAGATGCTCCCTATTTAACGCCAGAACCTTATCGTGGAAAGAGAAATGAGCCTGCATATTTGCAGTACGTTGTACAAAAGATAGCGCAGATTCTTAACGCACAACCTAAAGAGATAGAAGAGATAACGACACATAATGCAAAAAAACTTTTTCATATAGTATAATAGCGCAAAAGGGAGAAGAATGCGTTTTTTTTTCATACTTTTTTTTGTTGTCAATTTCAGCTTTGCTTCTTTGAGTTTCAATAGAAATACAACCATTTACAATCACGTACTAAAAAGCCTCGATATACCTCAAAAATTTATCTATACGAGAAATTTTCACACAATCCAACAGGAGTTCAAACGGTATCGCAAATCCCATTTTTTTGATGTTTCAAGAACAGAAACCTATTTTGTACCAGATCTCATAAAGATCATCAATGCCCAGAATATTCCAGATGTATTTTTATTTATGGCTCTGGCAGAATCAGGTTTTGCCATCCATGCAAAATCGAGAAAGAAAGCGATAGGGTTATGGCAGTTTATGCCTGCAACAGCTAAAAAATTTGGACTCAGAGTCGATGAGTTTGTTGATGAGAGAAAAGATCCTTACAAATCCACGAATGCGGCCATCAAATATCTCAAACATCTCCATACGATATTTGGAAAATGGTATCTTGCTGCATTGGCATACAATTGTGGTGAAGGTCGGGTTTTAAAAGCGATAAAAAAGGCCGGGACGGATGATATTGTAACTTTGATCGATCCGAAAAAGCGCTATCTTCCAAAAGAGAGCAGGCGCTATATCTACAAAATAGTCATGTTGGCCTTAATGGCAAACGATGCGAGATATCAGCTCAATGCAGATTTGGCCTATATTTTGCTTCGAGGCGAAGAGTATGATGTGATTCCCGTACAAGTAAAAGGTGCAGAACTTCTTGGATATATCAGCGATTCCATACGACTCAATTACAACTACCTTAAAGAGCTCAACCCTCATCTTAAAAGAGCCTTTACACCACCCGATGTTCAAAAATACACTATTTACATCCCACGAATGAAATATAACGATTTCAAGCGTTTTTACAAACCTTCCAATTTTGCTGAGGGATTTCTTACACATCGCGTGAAAAAAGGGGAATCGCTCTATAAAATTGCAAGAAAATATGGGGTGAAAGTATCGATGTTGAAGCGCTTTAACAATTTAAACCGAAGTATGATTCGTATCGGACAAAAACTGATAGTGCCTATTCCAAAGAAAATCATCAAAAAAAGAGTGTACAGAGTCAAAAAGGGCGATACGCTGACGTTCATTGCAAAAAAATTTGGTGTAACTGCGCATAAAATAAAGCAGTGGAATAAAAAAAGAGATAGCAGACTTCGCATAGGAGAGGCACTTGTTATCTACAATTAAATATGTCGTTTTTTTCCTCATCGCACTTGTTTTTGCAGGATGCGGTGCGAGTGTTTCCACTCTATCCTATTCGATGCATCAAGGAAGTTACGGAGAAATCAACGACTCTCCTGCAGTCCATAGAGCTACAATGCGTCCCTATGTCGTCAATGGTGTGCGGTACTATCCTACCGTTGTAGAAGTAGGGACGAAATATAGAGGAATTGCAAGTTGGTATGGCCCAAATTTTCATGGAAAAAAAACGAGTAATGGCGAGACTTACAACATGTATGATTATACAGCGGCCCATAAAACCCTTCCTATGAATACAATGGTACGAGTGACAAATCTCAATAACGGGAAGAGTACGGTGGTACGCATCAACGATAGAGGGCCATTTGTTGGCAATAGAATCATCGATCTTTCCTACAGTGCGGCGAAAAAAATAGGTATGGTCAAAACTGGAACGGCTCCAGTTGAACTTGAAGTTCTTGGATTTGGTGGAAAGGTGGAAAACCTGCCAGGTGTACCCAAACGAAGTGTCGTTTTAAGCAATTTTGCTGTACAGATTGGATCATTTAGGCGATACCAAGGGGCAAAAATCACAAGGAATCGCAATATGTTGGTACAAGGCAGATACAAAGCGGTTATCAAAAAATTCTATGTGAATGGCTTGCCTTTATACCGTGTATGGCTTACAGGCTTTCGTAGCGAAAAAGAGGCCCGGGATTTCATTGCGCAAGGATTGTATCCTGGAGCATTCATCATAAGGAACAGCAATGATTAAAATAGAGAGACAAACAAAAGAGACAGATATCGTCGTTGAATTGAATGTTGATGGAAAAGGAAAATCAGATATTGATACCGGTATCGGTTTTTTTGATCATATGCTCGAATCCTTTGCAAAACATGCACGTTTTGATGTTAAAGTCGTTTGCAAAGGGGATATCCACGTCGATTTCCACCACAGCGTGGAAGATGTGGGAATCGTTTTGGGGCAAGCTTTCTACCAGTCAGTATTTCCGGTTCACAACAAAGAGCGTTTTGGCGATGCGGTGATCGTTATGGATGAGAGTGCGGTAGAGTGTGCAATAGATCTTTCCAACAGACCTTTTTTGGTTTATGAGGTGGATATTGACGGTACAATTGGCCAGTTTGATGCGGAACTCATTGAAGAGTTTTTCCGAGCTTTTGTTTTCAATGCTAGGATCACTGCCCATATCATTCAAAAAAGAGGCAAAAATAGACACCATCTTGCCGAAGCATCTTTCAAAGCATTAGCTGTTGCTCTAAGACGTGCTCTTGCAGAAGACAAAAGAGCGGGAATGCCAAGTACAAAAGGCGTTTTATGATTGAGCTTTTGGTACTCGATGTAGATGGTTGTATGACAGATGGCTCGATTACGTATACGAATTCTTTAGATGAAGCGAAAAGCTTTAACATTAAAGATGGTTTTGCAATCGTCCAATGGTTGAGATTGGGGAAAAAAGTCGCAATTATTACAGGAAGAACATCGAAAATAGTTGAATACAGAGCAAAGGAACTGGGTATAGAGTACCTATATCAGAGAGTAAAGCGTAAAGAAGAGAAACTTTTTGAACTGTGCCAAAAACTTTCTATCCCTCTTGAGAATGTCGCTGCAATAGGGGATGATCTGAATGACTATAGATTGCTAAAACATGTTGGGCTCTCTTTTGCACCTGCAGATGCGGTCGATTTTATCAAAAAGCATGTGGATATTGTTCTTGCCAAAGGCGGTGGCAAAGGAGCTGTGCGGGAAATGATCGAGTATCTTCTTCGGCAAGACGGATTATATGAAGAGTATCTTTCGTTCTGGATAGGGGAGTGATTGCGATACTTTCTCTTTTTAGGTCTTATCGTATGCTATCTTCTTGTCTGGTTCATTTTCTTTAAACCTTTCAAATATGAAGTACGTCCGAGTGTTCAAGAGAGTGTAGTTTTTTACGATTTTTTATATCGTTCTTTTGCAATTGACGGCAGTTCATTTGTCCTACAAGGTAAAAAAGGAGTTAAAAGGTCAAAAGAGATAGAGGTCATACAGCCCATAGCATATCGAAATGGTGAGAAAATAACAGCTCAAAAGGGTATATTTCATCAAGATAAAAACAGTATCGACCTTTTTGATAAAATCGTTTATCTGGGAAAAGAGTACACTTTGAAGAGCTCAAAAGCACATTATGATATAAGCAGTGAGATTTTGAGCATTGATTCACCGTTTGTAATAGAGTCGGATAGATATACGATTTTTGGTAAAGAGCTCAAAGTTAATAAAAAACTTGGTAGAATTTGGTCAAAAAAAGTGAAAGCAATCATAAAGAGTGAAGAATGAAAAAAATAATATTTTTACTGTCCATATCTTTTATACTGTTCGCTCAAGAGATAGAGATAACTTCACAAAAGTTTGAAGCAAGCGAAAAAGAGCTTATTTCTAAATTTTTTGGGAATGTGTTCGTTAAAAGAGGGACGAATCGCTTATGGGCCGACAAACTTTTTGTCTATTTCAATAAACAGAAAAAACCTATAAAATTCATCGCAACAGGCAATGTACGATTTGACCTTTTTGATCAAAAAAATAAAGAATATAAAGGGAAGTGTAACAAACTGGTCTACTTTCCGAATAAAAAAGTGTATCAACTCTTTGAGGATGTGCATATAGTGACATATCCAGATAAAAAAGAGGTGTATGGTGACAAAATATATCTTGATCTTATTGCATCAAAAGTAAATGTGGCAGGAACGAAAAAGAGACCTGTGAAGATGATACTGAATATCGAGGAAAAATGATTCGTCCCGTTGCTTCCAAATTTGTAACTTCTGCGCCAACAATCAAGCAGGCCCCACCTGCCAGTATGAGTGAGGTGGCATTTCTTGGAAGAAGCAATGTAGGGAAAAGTTCTTTACTGAACGCTCTTACAGATAGAAAAAATCTTGCGAAAAGTTCTGCCACTCCAGGGAAAACGAAGTTGATCAACTTTTTTGATGTAGAATACAAAATAGGCGATAAACGATTTCCTCTTCGTTTTGTGGATCTTCCAGGATATGGTTATGCAAAAGCGAGTAAAACTTTGAAAAACGAGTGGCAAAAACATCTTACACAGTTTCTGGCCAACAGGGATGCAATTCGAGTTTTTGTGCATTTAATTGATGCGAGACATCCATACATGATGATCGACGAGCAAACGAGATCATTTTTACAAAGTATCAAAAAGAAAGATCAAATTGTCATTGAAGTTTTTACAAAAGCAGATAAATTGAAGCAAAAAGAGTTAGCTGCCTTGAAAAAGCGATATCCCAATGCACTGCTGATTTCAAATATGACAAAAAGAGGAATCGAGGAGCTGAAACACAAGATTTTGGAGCATGTTTTTGGAAAAGATTCGCTACTGTAAACCAACCCTTTTAGATATCGATCAGATGCAGGATCTCGTGGCACCCTATGTGAAAGAGGGGATTATTCTTCCAAGAAGCGATGATGAGATAGCTACGAATATCCGATCGTATATTATTGCTCAGTATGAAAACCAGATAGTAGGATACGTTGCTTTACATATTCATAGTAAAACTTTAGCAGAGATCAGGAGCTTAGTGGTTGCACAGGAGTATCAAGGCAAGGGCATTGGAAAAACGCTGGTCGAAAAAGCGATTCAAGAGGGAGAGAGTTTAAGGGTTAGAAAAATTCTTGCGCTCACGTACAATAAAGAGTTTTTTCAAAAGAAGGGTTTTTATGAAATTAACAAAGAGGATGTTCCAGAACATAAAATATGGCAAGATTGTATAAAATGCAAACATTTTCCTATATGCAACGAAGTGGCAATGATGATCGATCTTGGTTGATACATCTTGGCGTTTCATTTTTATTTCTCCTTTTATATGAACCTTTTACGACAATCTATGTCTACCTTCCTCCTTTTCTTGCGTTAGCGTTTTGGAAAATATATAGTTCCAAAAAGAGTTTGGAACGATGGTTATGGGCCATATATATCTATATTTTTGAAATAGATCACGCTTTGCCTGTTCTGAGCCTTTTTGTGATCTTTTTTACCATCTATTTCATATTGCATTTTATTTCGAAATTCATTTTGTGTCACATTTGTCAAAAAGTTTTGGCAACCTCTCTTTTATATGGAGCAATATTTCTTATGCTCCATTTTATGCATACACCTTTGCATCTGTATGATGCCATGTTTCCAAATATAATCGTCTACTACTATCTCGTGGATTTGATACTGGTGGTTTTGTATGAGGATTAAAATCGTTCTTTTGCTCTTTTTTTCTGTCATTATTCTTTTGTTGATTCGTGTCTACTATCTAGCCATCAAATCGAATAGCTATTATGAAACTTTGGCAAAACAGAATATGATTAAAACGGAGTGGATTTTGCCAATTCGCGGTGAAATATATGACCGTAACGGCATTCCTCTTGCTATCAATAAAATAGGTTTTAAAATCCTTCTCGATCCGCATTTGAGCAGAGTCGAAAGAGCAAAACTGATGCAAAATATTGCCCATTTTTTTCCTGATATCGATCCAAAAAAGATGGAGAAAAGATACCAAAGATATAATTCTGCGTACAATCATGATCCTATTACCGTCGTTCCTTTCATTGAGTATCAAAGAATGCTTCCTTTTTTTACAAAACTGTCCTTTTATGAACATATTTTGATCAAACCCTCGTTTCAGCGATACTATCCATTAAAAAGTGTGGCCTCCCATATCGTTGGATATGTTTCAAGAACCAATACAATGGAAGCAAAAAAAGATCGTGTTGCGAAAATGACCGGTATCATCGGAAAAAGTGGCATTGAACGGTACTACAATGACTACCTTGAAGGTGAACTTGGATACAAAAAGCTTAAAGTGACTGCATTCAACGAAGAGATTGCGGTTTTAGAGGAGAAAAAGCCGGTTCAAAATAGGAATCTCTATCTCAGTATCGATATTCGTTTACAAAAATATATTCAAAAGATTTTTAAAGGCAAAGCTGGTGCAGTGGTGGTTATGACCACGGATGGAGAGATACTGGCAGCAGGGAGCTATCCAGAATATGATCTCAATCTTTTTGTCAATGGTATCAGCAAGAAGGCTTGGCGCGATCTCATAACAGATCTCAATCACCCCTTTACGAACAAATTGATAAACGGTTTATATCCTCCCGGTTCAACAATCAAGATGGGTGTGGCCCTTTCGTTTTTGGATACGGGAAAAATTTCACCCTATACACCCTTTTATTGTAGCGGTGCTATTGAACTTGGCAAAAGACAGTTTCGATGCTGGAAATTGAAGGGACATGGGGAAGTTCGCCTGATAGATGCCATACGGGAAAGCTGCGATGTATACTTTTATGAAGGAAGTTTGAGAGTTGGAATCAACAAGATAGCAAAAGATTTAAGAAATATGGGATTTTCAAAAAAGACTGGGATCGATTTGCCCAATGAATTTATCGGAGTCATTCCCGATAAAGATTGGAAAAAGAGAAAATATCATCTGCCTTGGTACATGGGAGAGACCGTTGTCTCTGCGATTGGACAAGGTTACGATCTCGTTACTCCTATGCAGATTGCCAGATATACCGCTTTACTGGCTACATCCAAACTACCCACACCCTATCTTGGAAAAAAATTTCTTGATCACTTGACGAAACCAAAAAGCAAAGATGTATTGACAAAAAGGCAAAAAAGGCTTTTGCCATATGTACAAAGAGGAATGTATGAAGTATGCAATGCCCCACACGGAACGGCATATCATGCATTGAAAACCAAGGTGACTGTCGCAGGTAAAACGGGTACAGCTCAAATCGTTTCCATTCCTCAGGATGAAAAAAAGAGGATGAAAGAGGAAGAACTCAAATACTATTCCAGATCCCATGCCTGGTTGACGACTTATGCACCGTACAAACATCCAAAAATTGTCGTGACAGTACTTGTGGAACATGGCGGACACGGAGGTTCCGCTGCAGGTCCGATCGTTTCGAAAATTTATGATAAGTTGATAGAGCTTGGTTATCTCAAGGCAGATGGGCGACGATAAATACTCCGAGTGTAGCTAAAAGAACTATACCGGCAGATTTGTTGTACAGTCTCGTAGCGGTAATGAAAATGAGCATGACAGAGGCGATGATGGCAGTGAGAATATCAAAAGCGTAGGTATGCATATTGACATGAAGTGGATTTACCAGTGCAGCACTTCCAAGAACCACGCTAAAGTTTGCTACATTCGATCCTATTATATTTCCGATACTCATATCGGCTTTATCGTTCATGGCTGCCACAATGCTTACAACCAGTTCGGGTAAGCTCGTTCCAAAAGCGATTAAAAACAGCCCTATAAGCCACTCTGAAACACCTAGTGACCTTGCGATATGACTTGCGCTTTCCACTGCAAAATCTGCGCCATATACAACCATGACAAATCCAACGAGAAGTAGAATCAGTGTAGGTATCCAGGCAAATTTCTCTTTGACAATATCTTCGTCTATCTCTTCTACCACCAAAGAGGGTTCACGAGACAAGAAGAGGAGATAACCTCCCATCAATATAAGGAAAAAAACTCCTTCGACAAATGTGATCGTGCCGTCAAAAGAGACCATTAAGAACATCAAAAGCGGGAAAAGCGCCCAGGCGCTATCTTTTTGGAATATGTCCCGTTTCGGTGTTACTTTTTTTGAAAAAAGAAAAACGATACCTAAAACGAGAGTAATATTGATAATAACGCTTCCTATGACATTTGAGATAGCAAGATCGCTTTTATGATTGTAACTGGCCGCTATGCTTGCAGCCATTTCGGGAAGACTTGTACCTAAAGCGACGAGTGTGGCACCAATGACAAATTCCGAGATGTCAAAATGCAGGGCAATCTTTTCAGATTCTTTGATGATAAAATCGGCCCCCTTGATCAAGGCAGCCATGGAGAGGATGAAGATAAGATAATCCAAAGAGACTCCTTTATTCGTACGTTCTAATAATTAAACTTTTGGGAAGATTATACTCAATGATCAGTTTTTCTTCCATTGCACGCATCTCTCCGTTGTCGGATTCATGATCATAACCAAGCAGATGGAGTAGTCCGTGGATATATAAAAGAGCAAATTCATCTTTTGCAGAGTGTCCAAGTTCCTTTGCTGTGTGCAAAACTTTGTCCGCATTGATAACAATAGATCCAAGCGGCGCATTGGGAATCTCTTGCATAGGAAAGCTGAGTACATCCGTTGTTTTATCTATATCTCTATATGTTTTGTTCAACGTTCGCATCCGTTCATCATCGACAATCATCAATTCAACCGGTCTGTCTGTCAGTTGTGAAGTAATAGATTCCATCAGTTCGATATCGAACTGATCAAAATCTGTTTCATTGAAAATCTCTATAAGCCGGTTTTGCATAATTTTGTATCCTTTAACATGTAATTAACTTTAACTATTATAGAATAATTACCATACCAAAATGTTTAAGAAAGAGGACAATATGGGTTTTCTGAACAAATTTACAATCAAAACAAAGATCATTATTTTAATTATTACGTCCATAATCGCCGTTGTCTTATTTGCATCCAATTTGATTGTGAAAGATTATGAAAAGTTGACACAAAACAGACTGCTTTCAAGAGATGTGGTGTTGGCGATCAATATAAGTAACCTCGTGCATGAACTGCAAAAAGAGCGGGGTATGACTGCCGGTTATATTGGATCAAATGGTACGAAATTTATGAAAATGCTTCCAAAACAGCGAAAATTGACTGATGAAAGAAAACAAGTACTCCTTCGAAAACTAGCATCCATGCAAGCAGAACTTTCAAAACAGAATGACATTCAAAAGAATCTACAAAAAGCCTCTGCAATGCTAAAAAAACTCTCTACAATACGGGCTAAGGTAGACAAGTTGCAAATACCTCTACAAAAAGCGATTGCATTTTATACAACTCTCAATGGGACTTTGTTAGACACTATTGCCATGCTTGCAAAAAAATCGGATGATGCGACGATTGCAAAAAAACTTATTTCCTATGTGAACTTTTTGTATGCAAAAGAGCGTATGGGTATTGAGCGAGCTGTTCTATCTGCTGTATTTGCGAAAAACTATTTTACAGATGCATTGTATGAAAAATTTTTGAGGCTTATTAGTGAACAGCACGCTTTTTTGAAAACATTTTCCGTAACAGTAGATACAAATCTTTTGCACACATTTCATCAGCTCATGGAAAACTCAGCCGTAAAAGAAGTGAACAATCTTGAAGAATTGGCAATGAACAAGGCGAAAGAGGGGGGATTTGGAGTCGATCCTACCTATTGGTTTTCTATGATGACAAAAAAGATCAATTTGATGAAACAGTTTGAAAAAGTTTTACAAAAAGATTTGATAAACAGTATCCAATATCTCATTGCACATGCAAAATCTGTAGTAGTGTATTCTGCACTCTTTTCTGTATTGGTTGTAACATTCCAAATGATTTTTGGACTTCTCATTAGCAGAAATATTATGAAAGAGATACGAACAATTACATCGAGACTGCAATATGCGGCAAAAACGAAAGATATGACGCAACTTATTGAAATAGAGAGCGAAGATGAAATAGGGGTTATCGTTCAAAGTGTCAATGAACTCATTCGTGCATCCAAAGAGGCGATAGATAGGGCAAAAAAAGCAACTCAAGAAAATGCTTCGATTGCCGCCGAACTAAACTCTACTGTTATGGAGATAGGAAAACGGGTAGAAGATGAGGCGCAAATTGTTGCCAATACTACTGGAAAAGCAAGCAGTATCCAAAAGCCTCTTGCGGAATCTGTCGAAAATCTCGAAAATTCTCAAGAAGAACTGCAAAATGCCAATAAAAAGCTTGAAGATGCTAAAGAAAGTATAGAAAACCTTTTGGATACATTGAAAAACAGTGCAGAAAATGAGAAAAAGGTTGTTGCAGAACTGCACGCTTTGGTTAATGCGACAGATGAAGCCAAAGAGGTATTGAATTTGATTGAAGATATTGCGAGTCAAACCAACCTTCTTGCACTCAATGCGGCTATAGAAGCAGCAAGGGCTGGAGAACAGGGTAAAGGTTTCGCGGTTGTTGCAGACGAAGTTCGAAATTTAGCAGAAAAATCACGAAAATATGTGGAAGAGATTCATGGCACAATAGGAAATCTTATCGATGTCATTAGAGGCATTTCGGATAAAATTGCCAAAAATGTTGAAGATGTAAGTAGATTGGCTCAAACATCAGTAGAAGTTGAAAATAGTGTGGAAGAGGTTACGGATGCCATGGAAGCAAGTGTGGTAAAATCAAACCAATCTTCCGAAAAAATGAAGGCAATCGTTCAGGAAATAGAAAACATTATCGATGAGATTAAAAAAATTAACAATATATCTTCATCAAATGCAAGAAGCGTAGAAGAGATTGCTACCGCAACGGAACATCTTTATAAACAGATCGAAGATTTGACACAGATATTAGGTGAGTTTAAAACCTGACATGGATTGTTACGAGGAAATAAAAAGATATTTTTATAAAGTAACAGGTATCCGGTTCGATTCAAAAATAGATATCGTAAATGAGAAAATAGAACGTGCGATCCGTTTGCTAGGATATGATGAGTGCAGTTCATTTATTCATGATGTTAAGAACGATTCTGATGTGCTACAGAAGCTCATCGATCTACTCACTGTATCTATGAGCTATTTCTATAGGGAAATAGAACATTTTGAATTTATCGAGAAAGAACTGTGTGCAAAACAAAATAAAATATTTTCTATACCGTGTGCAATGGGTGAAGAGCCCTATTCACTTGCTATCTATCTGTTGGAACACGGGAAAGCAGAATTTTTTATCGATGCATCCGATATAAGTGCCCAAGCCATTCAAGAGGCAAACGAAGGCTGTTATCTTCATACGAAATTTCGATATATGCCCGAAAAGCTTTTTAAAAAGTATTTCCGGCAAAAGGGGAACCGATTCTGTATTGATGAACAGATAAAGAAGTATATTTCCTTTTCTGTAAAAAACCTTTTCAATTTGGAAAGAGAATCTTCAAAATATGATTTTATTTTGTGTCGAAATCTTTTTATCTATTTTGATCAAAAGAAAAAACTTGAGGCTTTACAGATTTTGAGTGAACGATTGCTCACTGGAGGCTATCTCATTGTTGGAAAAGCAGACCATATAGATAAAGATATTGCAAACTTGAAAAAAATAGGATATAAACATTTAAAAATTTTTCGAAAAGAGGCGTAATGAAAGCGGTTGTGATACTGAGTGGAGGAATGGATAGTAGCATCACGGCGTATATGGCAAAAAAAGACGGGTATGAGATCATCGCTGTTCATTTCAATTATGGACAGAGAACAGAGCAAAAGGAGCTGGAAGCTTTTCGAGCTATTGCCGGCGAACTCAATGCTAAAACATATGAGATAGATCTTCCCTTCTTTGAGCAAATAGGAGCTTCGGCTTTGATAGATACCAATATAGCTATTCCAAAGCAGGGGATTGAACCTGGTATCCCTGTTACCTATGTCCCTTTTAGGAATGGAATTTTTTTGAGTGTTGCTGCCGCCATCGCTGAGAAAGAAGGGGCTGATTCTATTTATATAGGCGTTGTTGAAGAGGATAGTAGCGGATATCCAGATTGTCGTGAGGATTTTATCCAAAAAATGGAATCTGCCATTAATGCTGGAACGAAGCCCGAAACCGATATAAAGATCAAAACGCCTCTTATTCATCTGAGAAAAGAGGATATTGTGCAACTCGGTCTTTCTCTTGGGGTTCCTTTGGAGAAAACATGGAGCTGTTATGAAAGTGAAGATGAAGCGTGCGGAGAGTGTGACAGCTGTCGACTTCGGCTGAAAGGATTTGAAAAAGCCGGTGCCAAAGATAAAATTCCATACAAATCTACATGATTCTTACTGCATCTTGTGGAATTTTCTCTTTATTGTTTTGCATGCGGATGTGAACAAATTTTTCACTGTTGTGTTTTAACTCGTTATTTAGTTTTTTGTAAAACTCTTTTTTTATTGCATTATGATCACCATTGCTCACAAAGAGAAGGTTGATTTGAGAGGTACCTTCGGGAAGTTTGTATATATGCAAATCTTGAAATGTATGTTTCATTTGCTTAAAAATAGGCAAAAGATAGTTCATATGCGATCGCAAAAATGCAACTCTTTTTTCCAATTTGGGATCAATGAACGTTTGTAACCGCACTTTCGTCAATGATCTATAAATGAGTTCAAAGAGGAATGTGGCTATCAAGACAAGAGTAGAGGATTTGAGATTGTCCGGATTGTGTTGATAGTTGTATCCTATCAAAACAGATATGGAAACTATGCTTAAAAGAAAACCGAGAAAACTTATCCAGCGGTTTGAGTTCGTTTCGCGGTATAGTTTGAAATTGACATAATTGACACATGCAAAAATGATCAAAAACCCAAGACTTCCTGCTATCGAGATGTTTTCAAGGTTGAAAAAGGTTGCAAAAACAATGGAAAGAAGTGCTAATATTAGAAGCCCTTCACTACCATTTTTCCATACTTTTTTTGTCAGTTCCTTAGGCAGGCCTCCTGTTTTGGCTATCAGGTAGCTCACTCTTGCACCGCCGTAAAGTGTCGCATTGATAGCTGAAGAGGTAGAAAGAAGCGCTGCAATACCGATAAGGACAAAACCGAGTTCTCCCAAAAAAGGTTTTGCCGCTACCGCAAGGGCAAAATCGCTATATTTTTGGACTTCTTCATAGGTAAGGTTTGCGACTGCTACGGTAGCCACAAGAATGTAGATAAAGATGGTGGTAATAACAGAAGCATAGAAGGCTTTTGGCAGATTTTTTTCCGGCTCTTCAATATCGGCAGCTGTATTAGCGATAAGTTCAAATCCTTCATAGGCCAAAAAGATGATCAATCCACCGGTTAAAATTTTGAAAATACTCTCGTAATGTTCAGGCGAAAGTTTGGAAAAATCACCGCTAAAAAAACCAAAAACACTGAAAAAAAGCAAAATGCCAACTTTTAAAAAAACCATTACGTCTTCTGTCTTTCCGCTCACATAGGCACCAAGGAAGTTTAAAAAAGTAAACAGAGCGATAACGAAAACGATAAACAGTTTTTTATAGAGTGCTATTTCGTGTCCAAAAAAGAGAGCATTTGCGTAACTCCCGAAAGCATAGGAGTAGAGTGCTAACATAATGATATAGCTTGCAAGGAGCAAGGTGTTAAGATAGGCACTAAAAAGAGTATTGCCAAATCCTTGAACAAGGAACTCGACCGTTCCTCCCTCGCTAGGGAATTTGATGGAGAGTTTAGCATAGGAGTATGAGGTTATGAGAGCAATGATTCCGGCAAATAAAAAAGAGATTGGCGCAGCACCTTTTGCCAAAAGGATCGTGAGCCCGAGAACGGCGAATATTCCACCGCCGATCATACCCCCTACGCCGATGGAGTAGGCTTCCCAAAAGCCAATTTTTTTATCCATCTCTCATTTCCAGGTATCGTTTGAGTCCCAAACTTGTCCAATCTCTATTTTGCATCCAGTACGGTTCTATATCCTTCCATACCCTTTGGAAATCTTCACTTTTTTGTGACTGTTCATGTATGACCAGCATCAGCGCTTTTTTGGCAGCATCGACAATCTCTTGTGGCCAACTCTTCAATTCCACACCAAGAGATTTGAGTTTTGTAAGAGCTTTAGCATTTTCATGCTGAAATCTGTAAATCATTTTCGCATTGAGTTCTTGCGCAAGTGAATCGATGAGATGATGGATATCCTTTGGTAAAGATTCCCAAAATTTTTTGTTAAATGTGAGTTCAAGTACACTGCCAGGCTCATGAAAACCGCTGTAGTAATATTTTGCGACTTTATAAAAGCCCATTTTCATGTCAAGCGCTGGACCTACCCATTCTGTTGCATCGATGGTACCACGATCGAGGGCTGTGAAGATTTCTCCGGCGGGCAATAATATAGGATTGATACCGAGTTTTGCCATCACTTCTCCACCAAGTCCAGGAATACGCATTTTAAGACCTTTAAGATCTTTGAGGGTATGAATCTCTTTTCGAAACCATCCTCCCATCTGTACATCGGTATTGCCGCCAAGAAGTGGGTAGAGATTGTATTTTGCATAGAGTTCCCGCCACAGATGTAAACCGTTTCCGTAATTCATCCATGCATTCATCTCCGTAGAGGTAAATCCGAAGGGAAAACCGCCAAAAAGACTGAAGGCGCTGTTTTTACCCTTCCAGTAGTAGGGACCAGAATGGAAAGCCTCAATCTGCCCGGCACTGCATGCATCAAATACTTGTAAAGCGGGAACTAAAAGATTTTTGGCAAAGACTTTAATCTGGACTTCACCATCACTGGCCTGTTCGACTCTTTTTGCAAACTCCTCTACACCTTCACCCATAATGGGAAAATGTGCAGGCCAGCTTGTTGCGAGTTTTATTGTTATCTTCCTTTTTTTTGCAATAGCAAACTCTTTTACCTCTTCACGTTTGCATCCGCTCATCATTGCAGCGGTTGTCACTGCCCCAGCAAGAAGGAATGATCTTCTTTTCATACGTATCCTTTTAATACATAGCTGCAATCACTGCAAAACAGGCAAAAAACATGAGATGGGAAACGCCTTCTATGTAGTTCGTTTCACCGTTGTCCGTCGTTTTCCAAGCCAGTATAACCGTCAACAGCAAAGCGCCGATTTGCAATGCGTTGAAGTTGAGGGTAAAAGGGATACCTTTGATATAGGCTAGACCCATCAGTATCGGTACCGTCAATAGAATGGATACAGTAGATGCACCCATGGCGATATTGACAACTCTTTGTATCTGATCGTTTTTTGCTGCTTTGATAGCGGTAATGAGTTCCGGAGAAACACTGATGATAGCTATGATGAGACCGGCAAGTCCTGCATTGATCCCCAAACTTTGAAAAACGTGGGAAGAGTCGTGGGCAAAGATCTCAGCCATTATACCTACGGCGAATATTAAGGAAAAAATCACAATGAGATTTGCCCAGTTGGGAAGTTTTTCGAAGATATAATCATCTTCATGCTCTTCGTTTTCCTGGATCTTTTTCCTTTTTTTCAGACGTAAAATTCTGCTTCTTGCGGTAGATTTGAAAAAGTGCGAATGGGTCTTAGTCTGAAACACGTAAATGATGATGTAGTAGGTAAAAAGCATTATTGAAATGATGATACTTGCTTTGAGAAGTTTCTGTTCCCCATGTGGCGTGTAGACCAAAAGGCTAGGGACTAAAAGTGCGATGGAAGAGATGAACAGAATCGTCGTATATGTACTGGAAGTGTCTTCATTGTGTTCTTGCTCTGCAAAAGCGAGTCCCCCGATAAAAACGGCAAGCCCAAGTAAAACGTTCATATCCACGATTACGGCTGAGATGATCCCACTTTTGACAGTTTCGAGTGCTCTTGTGCTATTGTCGGCAGTGAGTATCATGAAAAGAAGGATGATCTCCACGGCAACCGCACTAAATGTGAGAACAAAACTGCCGTAGGGTTCTCCTAGCCGTTCCGCTAAAATCTCAGCGACCTCGCTAACGGTAACGGAGAGCGCAACGATGGAAAGAGCGGATACAAAAGCGGAAAGAACGTCATGATGATGTATATGTAAGAAGTAGGCAAGAATACCAAAGAGGATTCCAAATGCAATATCCCAATAATCCTCCACAAAATCCCAAAATTCCGATGAACTGTCACTTTGCAATCAAATACTCCTTAAAAAAGTGTTGCAGCTCGAGGACTGCGATGTAGTCTGTCGATTTCGAATTCTTCGGCTTGAACAAGTGCGATATGATAGAAGCAATTATACAAAATCTTTTTTGCTTCATCAAATGAATTGACATGTTTGCATGGTTCAATGTTTTTTTGGCAAAGGAACAGTTTTGTACTCCATGGAGCTTTTTTTTGTAGATAATCCCAAAAAGCCGATGCGACAGTACAAGAAGTTTCATGTACTATAACACGTTCACTTTTTCCAAACTCCACCTCTTGGAATGTGTGATTAACAAAATAGGGTCTGCATCTTTGAAATTGCTCAGTTTTTGAAAAGTCGACATTGAGAAGGTACTCTGCTGCCACAGAGAGGATGAACTCCAACTCTTTTTGAAAAAACGGAGAGATCCGAACTCTTTCATAAAATCTGTTTTCAAAAATAAAACTGGTCTCAAAAAGATACTCCTGAACAATTTTGAAGTCTTCATTCTTTGCGATTTTGATCATATCCAAAGCAAGTTTTTTGGCTAAATTTTCGGGAAGTAGTACAATTTTGACTTTTTCGTTTTGAATATCTCGTAAAAGTGTACGAAAATTTTTGGTGATGATTGCATCTTTGTCTTGGATGATGATATTTGCAAGTTCAAAGGATATCTCGTCACAGGATAAGAGATCAACGCTTTTTTGTATCATGAAAAAGCGAACAAGTTTGATCATAGTGTCATCCAAATTATCTACTCGTATCCAAGCCGTTTCACTATCGCTTATTTGTATAGGCCCTTCGTGTAAAATGCCGTATGCTCCTTTTTGAATCGCATCATCAACATCTTTCTTTGAAAAGGCTACAAAAAGATCACCTCTTTTTAACTCTTCCAAAGAGGTAGATATCGAGTAGAACTTCGCTATGGAAGGCGAATTGAGAAGTTTTCCACCAGTGAGGCTGAGGATGCTTTGCAGCCTCATTTCACAGGTGTTCCCTCTTTTTTGGGAGCGTTTGGTGCTACAAGAGTCAAACCACTTTCATCTTTTGCGGCCAATATCATTCCTTCGCTTATGTGACCCATAAGTTTTGCCGGTTTGAGATTGGCTACTACACATACCTGTTTCCCTACCAACTCTTGAGGAGTATAGTACTCTTTGATACCTGCAATAATCTGTCTTGGTCTCTCTTCACCAAGATCGACGAGGAGTTTAAGAAGCTTTTTGCTTTTTGGTAGATCTTCAGCTTCAATGATAGTACCTACTTTGATGGAAACTTTGAAAAAGTCCTCTATTGTGATATATTCCTCACTCTTTTGAGGAGCTTTTTCTTTTTTCTCCTCTTTCATCAAAGGCTCTTCGATCTTTGGAAAGAGAGGAGGGATTTTTTGGATAGTGAATGTATCAAGAAGATTGGATTGATGGATAAATGTGTCAAAGCTCGATTGATCAATTGTAAAACCAAGTGCTTCGGCAATCTTTTGAGTCGTTTTTGGCATAACTGGATGCAAAAGAAGCGCCACTTTTGCAAGGATATTGCTGACAAGTGCAACGAGCGCCATCGCTTCATCTGCTTTGCCCTCTTTCATTTTAGCCCATGGAGCATAGGTATCGATCGCTTTATTGGCAATATGGAGCATCTTCCAGATCTCTTCAAGATATCTATTCCATTTCATCTCATCGACAAGCGAATCCAGGTTCGCTATGATGGATTGGATCTCTTGCAACTCTTTTTGGTGGAACTTCTGGACATCTTTACTGTCAACAGTGAAATCGAAATATTTTCCACTCATTCCGATGATTCGATTAAGGAGATTGCCAAGATCGTTTCCTAGATCGTTATTGATTCTGTCAATCAACGCTTTTTGGCTAAAATCTCCATCTTGTCCAAAGGGGACTTCACGAAGTAAAAAATATCGAAAATTCTCAAGCCCATAGGCATCGGCCACTTTTTTAGGGTCGATGACGTTGCCTTTGGACTTGCTCATTTTTTCGCCATTTCTCGTCCACCACCCATGAGTTGCGATGTGATGTGGTTGCGGTAGATCAAGACTCATTAAAAAGGCTGGCCAATACACCGCATGAAAGCGAAGAATATCTTTTCCGACAAGATGGAAATCTGCTGGCCAGTAGTACATCAGTTTCTCATCGCTCCCGTATCCCAGGGCTGTAATATAATTCAAGAGTGCATCAAGCCATACATACATGACATGTTTTGGATCGTTGATCGATTTTGGGAGTTTAATTCCCCAGTCAAAACTGGTACGGGTGATGGAGAGATCCTGCAAGCCACTTTCAACAAAGCGGATCACTTCGTTCTTCTTGTTTTTAGGGAGGACAAAAGCATCGTTGGTTCGATAGAGTTCCAACAGCTTATCTTGATATTTAGAGAGTTTGAAAAAGTAGCTCTCTTCTTTGACGATGCTCGTTTGCTTCCCGCAATCGGGACAAAACTCTTCATCGATAAGCTGTGATTCGGGAAAGAACGCTTCACAGCTGATACAGTAGTGCCCCTCGTATTCACCTTTGTAGATATCACCTTTTTCATACATCTTTTCAAAAGCTTTTTGGACACCTATGATATGTTCTGGGTTTGTCGTTCGTATAAATTTATCGTAACTGATTTCAAACTCATCCCACAACGCTTTGAATTTGGCGCTGATTTCATCGGCATACTCTTGTGGTGTCTTCCCCCTTTTTTTTGCGGCTTCTTCTATCTTTTGTCCATGTTCGTCGGTTCCCGTGAGAAAAAAGGTGTCATATCCGTTGAGACGAAAATATCTTGCCGCGCTATCTGCAATGATCGTCGTATAGGCATGGCCGATATGCGGCACATCATTGACATAATAGATCGGTGTAGTAATATAGCGTTTTTTCATTGACTCTCCTTAAAATTCAAATCCTCCGCCTTTTCCTTTATTCATACTTTCATAGACCGCCTGGACATATCTGTTGCGTATAGTGCAACCGATAATCTCTTTACATGCGAGACAGCTTGAGAGTTTTTTTTCCTTATGGCACTTTTTGAGCTCTTTCATAGCTTCTTGTAAAGCCAATTCGTATCGGTCTAACTCTCTATTTTCCATAAAATTCTCTTACTTTATTGATTTCATATAGCGAACCGAAAAAGCAGGGGGTCGTATCATGGATCTCTTCAGCTTTGAGGTCTAGCAGGCGATTTCCCTCATCATTGATCGCTTCACCGCCAGCCTTTTCATAAACATGTGCGAAAGGGAACACTTCAAATACTTTTCTCAGTTTCCCTCGCGGTTTGTCCTTTGTTCCAGGATAGCTAAAAAGCCCTCCTTTTTTCACTAAAATCTGATGCAGGTCTGGAACCATTCCTCCTGAATATCGGAGGCGATATCCTTGGGAAAAGAGATCTTCTACAAGTGCTTTGTGATGTGGATACCAGTATTGTTGGGTGCCACCTGGAGCATTCAGCTTTCCTTTTTCACCAAGTTGTAGCTCTTCCATGAAAAGAAATTTCCCGTTTTGCAAAATAAATCGTTCCGCTTTGATTGTGGATATAACCATCTCCACCCTTGGACCATATACAACGTATACGGCTGCTTTCAAACTGTTTCCATGAAAATCGTTTTCATAGATTCCAAAAATTGATCCTACACTCAGGTTGACATCCACAAGACTGCTGCCGTCGAGGGGGTCGTACCCTACGAGATATTTTCCGCGTTCATTGATAGTTATAGGTTCGCTTTTTTCTTCACTTGCAAGTACCCGAACCGAACTTGTCTTGCTCAGCTCCTCTTCAATGATAAGATCGCTTTGGACATCCAGTTTGAGCTGTTGGTCACCGGACTCGTTTGCACTGTCACTATATCCGAAGTCTGTTGTTTGGATCGTTTTGGCGATCCGTTTTGCACTCTCTTTTATCGCTTCGATGATTTCTGTCATACTATACCTCTTGTGCGTTTTTAAAAATCCACTGTATGATCTGATCTGTATCATTGAGATCCAAAATATCCAAATGTTCAGGGACTTGGGATTTGTCAATGGTATGGTCTATTGCAACCGCTTTAATAAAGCCGAAATAGGATGGATCGAGCTCTCCCCGAAAAACACCTATTCTAGGAAGGGGGAGATATTTGAGTCCTTCCACAAGTAAAATATCGAAGTCATGAATCATATCTATGATTTCATCGATACTTTTTCGTCTGTGGGAAAAGTAGGTTGTTCTCGTTGGAGATGTTACCACGACCTCTGCACCAGTTTGAAAAAAACGGTAGCTATCTTTACCTTCTGTATCGAACTGCGCTTTGTCCTTTGGATCGTTTTTGACAATGGCCACTTTATATGTATTGATCAGCTTTTGTGCCACTTTTTCTATTATGGTTGTTTTACCGCTATTGGAAGGACCTGTAAAGGCGACTGCTACCCTCAATACACTACCTTTTTTTGTTGATATTTTATCCAATGAAAAGTTAAGCTAAGATATAATTGAAAGAAAAAAGAGGTTTTCATGAAAATCAAAAAGCTGATTTTTGGATTTGTAGTTATGCTATCATTTATTGGCTGTGGTAATACACTGCCTTCTATCATCTCAAAAGATACACAATATACCGAAGCATTACGATATACGAAAAAAACGACTTTTGATATTTCATTGGAAGAGAAAGCTCTTTTTATCGCAACATATCTCAATCCTTTGGAGAAAAAAGGAGATGGAGAATATTTCTTTGTCCGTACATTCATAGACAACGATTTTGAAGAGGCTGAGAAAGCTGGACTACACCATCCGGGAGTCAAGATAACCCTTAACGGGAAACCCCCTGTACAGATACGAGAATTGAAAAAAGAGGATATTTTAGTAAAACAGATGCCTTTCACTCAGCAGTGGTATAGGTATTATTTGGTTCGTTTCCCAAAACAGAAACAGAGCCAACTGAAATTTACTATCTCTTTTGATGATTACGGACAAAAAGTGCTGCTTTTTTTAAAGCCGATAGAACAGTAGTCGGTTTGTGCAGCAAATATCGATAGACGTAGTAGTTCGCTAATACTTTTTTCCCATACTCTTTGGTCTCTTCATAACTCACTAGTTCCATTGCCAGCATTGCGTCATATTTTCGAAAAAGTGGAAATATCTTTCTTTTTGTGTATCCATATCCTCCATTGTAAGCATATGCAATGAGTAATGGATTCCTCTCGAGCCATCTTTGCAAGTAGCGAATATGGTCAAGTGCGAAAGGCACGGCAACTTTTTCATCAAACATCATATCAAGGTCGAAATTTTTTATCTGCAGTTTTTTGGCTGTTGCCTTCGCCAAAAAAGGCATAAACTGCAACGGCCCCAAAGCAAAAGACCTGGAGACGCTTCCTGGATAGAATTTGCTTTCTTGTTTTGCGAGAGCATAGAGCAGTGCTTTCGTATTTGTGTCTGTGTTTTGCAAAAGATCTTCATAGGGCATCACGAAAGGATGGATTTTATAGTGCCTCTCCTTTTCGATAATATTTGCATATATGAAATCGGTATTGTCGCATTGAAACATCTTTTTCAATTTTGTGAGATTGCCTTCTTTTAATCTTTTGTCTACTTGCAATCCGACAAAAGGATCGCTTGTATTTATGTCGCATGTCGTTCCGAATTTTTTGACGGTACAAAAATCTCTGTACAACTTGTGAGTTGTCTCATATGTAAGAATAGTATAGATATTCAGATCCCAGGAGTTGAGTAGATGATCCAGGTAGGTTCTTTTTTTTGTGATCCTATAGAGCCAATAGGCCGCTCTATCCTTATGAGATTGATAGTAGGCCATATTCAGAGCCTTTTGCAGGTAAGGAATTGCAAAAGAGTTCCGATGATATTTGAGTGCGATGAGCGCTACTTTGAAACTGTCAGAAGCGTTGAGATATTTTGGGGAAAGTTTTAATAGGGAGAGTTCGATATTTTTAAGATCATCTGTAAGAGCCAAACGAATAAATGTTGAAAATTCTTTTTCCAAGGAGAGCTTTTGTAAAAAAATTTTTGGAAGCCAGAAATTGAAATGCTCTTTTCTGTAGCGTGAACCGCAACGATTGAACAGCCAAAGATATTTTCTTGGTTCTTTCATTGAAAGGGCTACAGGGTGTTTTGAGAGTAAAAATCGATACTCTTTTTCTATTTTGGGAAACTTTTTCAATTTTTTGTAAAGCTCTCTTTGTTCATCGCTGGGTAGTTGCAAAAATTTATAGGGTGAGATAGAGGCTGCAATACAGGAGGATTCTTGTTTACAAAGCTTTTTTGCATCCATGGCTAGACACTGTGCAATTCGTTCAATGTGAGGATTCTTGATCTTTTTTGCATACCGGAAAAAGATCTTTCTATTGACAAAACTGGCTTGCTCCAAAGCTTTTTGCGCATCCAAGGCAGTTACATTTTGATCAAGAAAGCGCCAGATATAGTAATCTTTCGGAATGGATCGGGGCTTGGAAACGAGATAGTCTAGTGTGATCTCCTTGGAAAAAAGCAAACAAGGCAAGAAAAAGAGAAGCTTTTTCAAGCCCCAAGCCTCATAGAAATCTGCATAAGCAGTCGTACGAAAAAGAGATCGATAAACTGTAGTGCTATGATAACGATAAGCGGAGCCAGATCGATACCACCTATGACAGTAGGGATATACCGTCTGATCCATGCATAGACTGGTTCGGTGAGTCTATAGAGTGTCTGTACGATTGGGTTGTATGGATCGGGACGAACCCAGCTGATGAGTGCAGCAATGATAACAACCCAGATATAGATGTTGATCACCATATGCAATATTTGAGCCAAAGCCTGTAACAGTGTTCCTATTACGATCATTGTATCACCTCTTTTATACGGTTTTTTATTGCCGGATAGAGTTCGGAAAGCTCCGGACCATGCTCCGAGCCTGTAAGGAGTATACGCAAAGGTTTGAAAAACTTCTTCCCTTTGAGGCCACTCTTTTGCATAAGCTCTTTTTTGAATTCGTCAAAACTTTCAGGTAGTTCCATGGATTTTAGGAGGTTTCGCAATGTTTCGATCTCCTCCCGGAATGTTTCGTTTTCTCTTTTTCCGTGTAAAACCAAATCGATTTTAGTGTTGAGCTCTTTTAATGTGCTAGCCTCTTCTAGATAGATTTTCGCCAAAGCTCCAAGACCCTCATCAACTCCAAGCGCTTTTTCAAGCTCTTCTTCACTCATCATCTGGAGATGTGCTCTGTTGATAAATCGGAGTTTCTCGATATCAAATTTCGCCGGTGCTTTTGAGATATTTTTCAGATCGAACCATGCAATCGCTTCATCCAACGTAAAGATCTCTTTTGGTGTTTTGTTCCCGAGTAAAATGAGGTAGTTTGCAATCGCTTCAGGTAAAAATCCCTCTTCCAAAAGCCATTTGACACTGGATGCTTTGTCTCGTTTGCTCATCTTCTTTCCCTCTTCATTGAGGATGATGGGCAGATGGGCGTATTCTATTTTTTTATCGTATCCAAGCAGATTTCGTATATGGATCTGCTTTGGCGTATTGCTTACATGATCTTCACCTCGGATGACGAGGGTGATATCATACAGCATATCGTCTACAGCGCAAGCAAAATTGTATGTAGGTCTTGCATCTGCTCGTAAAATGACAAAGCTATCCACTTCATTTGGTTCGAAAGCCAAATGCCCTTTGATAATATCATCGAACTCTATCGTACCGGTAGGTTTTTTGATACGCACAACAAATGGTTCACCTCTTTGACTCGCTTCATCCAATGTGATATTTTCGCATTTTCCACTGTATCTATAGGCTCTTTTTTCCTTTTTTGCCTGCTCTCTCTCTTTTTCAAGCTCTTGTGGAGTACAAAAGCAGGCAAAGGCTTTGCCCTCGTTGAGCAGTTTATATGCAAAATTTTGATGAAAAGAGAAGTTTTTGCTTTGATAAACCACATCGTCGTACTGAAGTCCGAAAGTATCAAGTATTTGCAAAATCTCTTGATCTTTTCCTTCGATATTTCTTTCGATATCGGTATCTTCGATACGTATCAAAAATCGTTCATTGCGTTTTTTCGCTTCGATATAGTTAAAAATGGCAACACGAAGATTGCCTATATGCATATCTCCTGTAGGGCTTGGAGCAAAGCGTATCATACTACTCCTTACGTAGGTAAATTTTGCCAAAGTATATACGAATTTTGTTAAAATTCCAAATAAAAAGGGCCACATTGAAAAAGAGGGTCGTTACGAACATTGTATCACGGGGTTTTGGTAAATTTGCCAGCCACAAATTCCACCCGGTCATCCAAAAATATATCAATCGTGCCTATGTGCGTTTTCTTCGCCTTGATATGAGGGAGTTCCGGTCTCCAGAGTCGTATGAAAGTCTCAATGCTCTATTTACGAGAAAACTTGAAAATAAAAGATCCATCCAAAATGGTGTTATCTCTCCTACGGATTCACTCATTACCGAATGTGGTAGGCTCGAAAAAGACAAAGCGTTACAAATAAAAGGTATGAGTTATAGTGTCAAAGAGCTTTTGCAGGAGTGCGATACCACAAAAATATTGGATGGCAACTATATCAATCTCTATCTTTCACCACGGGATTATCATAGATACCATATGCCTTATGATTTACAGATAAAAAGAGTTGTGCACATACCGGGGAAACTGTACCCTGTCAATCTTCGATATCTTCGAAAAAAAATCGATCTTTTTATTGAAAATGAGCGTGTTGTTTTGGAGTGCTATACAAGAAGCGATATACAAATCTTTATTGTTTTGGTGGGCGCTTTGAATGTTGGCAAGATGACTCTCACCTTTGAAAAAAGAGTCGAAACAAACAAACCAAGGGAGATACAGATATTTGAGTATGAAGACCTGTGGCTAAAAAAAGGGGAGCTGCTTGGCTATTTTAAAATGGGCTCAACCGTTTTGCTCTTTTTTCAAAAAGAAAGAAGTGAGCTTTTGGTACAATCGGGAGAGTATGTACGGTTTGGTCAACAAATAGCAAAATTAAAGGAAAAGTGATGGAAAATGTGAACCCAGAAGATGTTTTGATTGTGGAAGCGGAGATTGTACCTGATGGGATGGGAGGATGGATGATACGTTGTCTCAATACCGAGACCAACGAGGAACGCTACTGTAAAACGATAGAAGAGTACAGCGCTTTTTTGAACGAGTGTGTCTATACAACTTCCAAAGAGAATTTCCAAGCAATATGGCTGGAGTCTCCAAAAGCGACACCTGCAATGATTGCGGATGTTCGTAAAAAACTGATGGATTTTTACAAAGAGATGGAAAATAGAGTGGTGTAAGCTATTCAGCCACCATTCGGTAATCATGAAAATGATTATCAAAATTAAGTGTAGTTTAAGGTCCGTTCTTTTATCATTGCATTGTTCAAATAGATAAAGGACGACCGAATGAAAAAGTTTTTTGCGTCTATCTTGTTTATCGCTTCTTTGTATGCAGATGTCTCACTGAGAGAGAAATTGGGTGAGCACTCTCCTTTTGATCATATCAATGGAGAGGTTCGTGCAGGCTATATAGACGCTACGGGATTTGATCCGACTTTTGCGATTGGCGGCCATCTTCACTTGGATACGAAATATTACAACGGATTTCGTGCGGGGTTGGCCGTTTATACATTGCAAGATTTGGGTTTGAACGGTAATAATCCAAATAGTGAATTTTTCGGCTCTTCACAAAAGCAGTTCACATTTCTCTCGCAAGCTTATATCAACTATAGATACCGAAACTTTTCTCTTTGTTATGGAAGATTTTCACTGGATACACCCCATATGGATAGTGATGACATACGCATGGTGCCAAACTATTTTGAAGGTTTCAAAGGAGAGTGGAAAAAGGATGCATTCAAAATTCAAGCTGGCTATATTACGAAAATGGCTGGTTGGGAAAATGGAGGAAAAATCGAAAATTTCGAGCCACTTTCTCAGGTTATAGGCCTTGCAAACGATAAAGATATGGCTTTTATTGGCTTTTCGCTATCAACTGATACATATTATGCGGATATATGGACATATCATATGCAAGATATAGCGTCTATCGTCTATAGTGAAATAGGAACGGAGTTTGCCATAGATAAAATACAATACCATCTTGCTATACAATGGGATAGAGCCTGGGATAGTGCAGATGCTTTGGTCGGTCCGATTGATTCTTCTACTCTTGGGTTCCTTGTTGATGTGGGTTGGAAGGAGTGGACTTTACATGGTGCCTATAATAAAGAGTTGGGAACAACTGCTTCAATGTGGAGTTTTGGAGGAGGGCCATTTTTTACGTCGATGGAATTTATGACGATCGATGCATTGACAGGGGCACATCCTGATAGTTATATGACAGGCATCTCTTATACAACGGAAAATGTAGATATAGGGATTATGCATGCAAATTTTGAAGACAATATTGATGATATTGAGGAAAACGACATATATTGTATCTGGCAGCTGCCTTATGAAATCGAGTGTGAAGCAGTGGCTGCTTTCATAAACGATACAGATAACAATACAATATTTCGATTACGCATACGGAAAGGTTTTTAAAATGAAATTGACTGATATGAAAATATCTCAAGAAGGCATTATCAAAAAAGTAACGGCACAGGAGCCTATACGAGGACGTCTCTTTGCCATGGGTATCACAAAGGGCAATCGTATAAAACTTCTTGACCATACACTGAAAAAACAGACATGGGAAGTAGAAGTTGAAGGTACAAGAGTAGCTTTGAGAGACGAAGAAGCAAAAGCTATAGAGGTGGAAAATGAATAAAATACGCGCAATTATGGTTGGTCAACCTAACGTTGGTAAATCTTCTATAATCAATGCCATATCCAATGCCAGATTGCATGTAGGAAATTTTGCAGGCGTGACGGTGGAAAAGAAAGAGGTTTTGATCAAAAAAGATGATTACGAGATTGATATCGTCGATCTGCCGGGAATCTATTCATTGCATGCCTACACTCCAGAAGAGCATGTTACGAAAAAATATCTTTTAAACGAATCATATGATGTGATTGTCAATGTTGTCGATGCAAACGTGTTGCAAAGAAACCTTGTTTTTACGCTGCAGCTTCTGGATATGCGTAAAAAAACTATCCTTGTTGTCAATATGATCGATGAGGTTGAAGAGAAGGGTGGCTCTATCGATGCGGATAAACTTTCCAAACTTCTTGGCATACCAGTCATTCTGACCAGTGCCAAACAAAAAAGAGGTGTTGAATCTATTTCGCAAAAGATCATAGAAGTTTTTGAATCCAATCGATGCGATTGCAAGATCTATTACAATGAAAAAATTGAAGAAGAGATTGAAAAACTCTCTAAAATATTGCTCAAATCTCCTCATTGTCAAACCCCGGATTTAGCGAGATTTTATACGATCAGACTCTTGGAAAAAGATGAAGATATTTACAAGATCATTCATGATCTTCCTATTTTTTTAGAACTGCATGAAGCGCTTGGTGAGTCGATGAGGCGGTTGGAAATAGAGTTTGATGTAGATGATGTACGCGACCTTTTTGCTCAGGAAAGGAACTCTTTGGCAAAAAGTATTGTCATGCAGGTAATGCAGTTTCCGCAAAAAGAGACGCTTACAGATAAAATCGACAAACTCTTGATCCATCCCGTTTTTGGATTGCCAATATTTCTCTTTTTCATGTGGGCACTTTTTCAGCTCACCTTTGAGATCGGCTCCATACCGATCGACTACATTGATCAAACAGTGACCAATTTTGCAGACTGGCTCAAGGGAATTTTACCGCCGGGGGATCTCAATTCCGTTATTACCGACGGTGTTATTCCAGCAGTTGGTGCGATTATTATGTTTTTGCCAAATATCTTGATTCTGTTTTTAGGGATCAATCTGCTTGAACAGACAGGTTACATGTCAAGGGCTGCCTTTTTGCTTGATGGATTTTTGAAAAAGTTTGGATTGCAAGGGAAAGCTTTTATACCGCTAGTCAGTGGTTTTGGATGTAGTGTTCCAGCTTATATGGCAGCTAGGACATTAAAAAATCCAAAAGATAGACTCATAACGATGCTTATCATTGGATTTATGAATTGTAGTGCAAGATTGCCTGTTTATGTGCTTTTCATCGCTGCATTTTTCCCGACCCACAGTGCTGGAAATGTGCTTTTTACCATCTACATTTTAGGTGCAATTTTTGGTCTCATTGTTGCAAAGATTTTACGTACACTCCTGTTTAAAGGAGAGCCTGAACCTTTCGTTATGGAGATGCCTCCTTATAGATTCCCATCACTGAAAGCTTTGGCAATGGAGCTTTGGATCAAAACGAAACTTTTTGTGAAAAAAGCGGGAACTTTTATTGCCGGAACTGCAATGATCATCTGGTTTTTAAGCAGTTATCCAGTAGATCAGCATTTGGTACAGACCTATGAACAGAAGATCGAACAAGCACAAAGTGAACAAGAAAAGGCTACATTGCAGAACGAACTCGCTTCAAAGAGTTTGGAAAATAGCTATCTAGGACAGTTTGGCAAGGCGATTGAACCTATATTCGCACCACTTGGATTTGATTGGAGACTCAGTGTTGCGACAATTAGTGGTTTGGCAGCCAAAGAGGTTGTGGTTTCGACACTCGCGACACTCTATGCGGTAGGTGAAGCAGATGAAAACAATACGACCTTCATCCAAAAACTGAGAGAAAACATCGATTTCAAAGCCGCTGTCGCATTGATTGTAATTATTATGATGTACAGCCCTTGTGTAGCGGCCATGAGTACATTTTATGCTGAAGTGCCCCAATGGGCATGGAGAACGTTTTATACTATCTACCCAAATGTTTTGGCTTGGATAATGGCCTTTTTGACATACAATCTTTTATCCTTTATGGGCATGTAATTACTACTGATCCTATTCGATCCTAAGGTAAAGTTTGGTAAAATCGGGCAACTTTACCGAAAGGATCGCCATGGATTGTGAATTTCCTTCCATCAATTCCAATACTCAAGAGATAAAACAGATTTTTGAAGAGGTCCGAACTATAGCGATTGTCGGACTCTCACCAAATCCCGAAAAAGATAGTCACAAAGTGGCAAAATATCTTCAAAGTGTTGGATACAAAATCGTTCCTATCTATCCGAAAGAGGAGACGATTCTTGGAGAGAAGGTATATCGTTCTTTACAAGATGTTCCTTTTGCAATCGATATGATCGATGTTTTTAGAAAACCAGCCGCAGTTACTCCTATCGTCGATGCAGCACTTCAAAGAGGTGATGTGAAAGTGGTATGGCTGCAAAAGGGGATAGTGAACAATGAAGCAGCCCAGAAGGCGAAAGAGGCTGGGTTGAAAGTGGTACAAAACAGATGTACCATGGTCGATCATAGAGCAATTTTTGGATAAGCGATGATTGAACTTAAAAAAATAGAAGAGGCAAGAAAACGGATAGAGCCTGTCATCAGCCGTACTCCGTATGCATACGCTCCGATACTGAGCAAGCGAAGTGGAAAAAATGTCTATCTGAAAAAAGAGAATCTACAGGTTACGGGAGCTTTCAAACTCAGAGGTGCATTCAATAAAATTGCCTCATTAGAGAATAAAGAGATAGGTGTAGTGGCGGCAAGTGCAGGCAACCATGCGCAAGGCGTTGCCTTTAGTGCGAACTACTTCAATATTCCAGCAACAATTGTTATGCCGGAAAACACTCCCCTAACAAAAGTGAATGGTGTCAAGGCCTATGGTGCCCAAGTTATTTTACGAGGTTCCAATTATGACGAGGCATATCTTTTTGCAGTAGAATATGCAAAACAAAAAGAAAAGATCTTTGTCCATCCATTTGCCGATTATGAAGTGATGGCCGGGCAGGGGACGATTGCATTGGAGATTTTAGAGGAGGCCCACAAGCTCGATGCTATTGTTGTGCCCATAGGCGGAGGTGGCTTGATTGCGGGTATTGCAAGTGCGGTTAAACAGATCAATCCTTCCATTCAGATTATCGGTGTCACAGCTGCTGGAGCTCCAGCAATGCGAACTTCCTACCAGCTTGGAAAGCCTGTCGATTCTACGGAGGTAAAAACGATAGCAGACGGCATTGCGGTCCGAGACACATCAAAAATGACCCTCGATATCATTTTGGAAACAGTCGACGATGTCGTCGAAGTAGACGATGAAGAGATAGCCGATGCTATTTTACTGCTCTTGGAAAAACAGAAACTTCTTGTCGAGGGTGCCGGAGCTGTGGGAGTGGCTGCACTGTTGTACGACAAGGTGGATTTACCGGAAGGTGCAAATGTTGCGGTGCTTTTGAGTGGAGGCAATATTGATGTAACGATGCTCAATGTCATTATAGAAAAAGGTTTGATCAAATCCTATAGAAAAATGAAGCTCATTGTTACGCTCGTTGATAAACCTGGATCTTTGATGAAGCTCACTGAATTACTGGCAAAAGCCAATGCAAATATTGTTCAGATCGGGTATGACAGGACCTCTGCAAAGCTCGCTTTTGGTGATGCGAATGTCTCCATAGGCTTGGAAACAAAAGGAAAAGAGCATCAAGAAGAGATTCGTTCACTACTTACTGAGCATGGATACCGTTTTTATGAGGAGCGATAATGGCCGTTGGAATTGATATAGGCTCCAACTCTTTACGAATGATCCAGATAGATTGTGCTACATTAAGGAAAATAGATTCTTTTGAAAGGGTTGTTCGTACAGCGGAAGAGTTGGAATCAACAGGTCTTATCTCTGAAGCTGCACAGCGAAGAATCATAGAGGCTCTTCTAGAAATTAAAGAAACAATTGGAAATGATAGTTATAAAGCAGTGGCAACTGCAGCATTCCGAAAAGCGAAAAATGCACAAGAGGTTTGTAAAAAGATTTTTGTTCAAACAGGTATCGAGGTAGAAATTATCGATGCTTCCCAAGAATCGCTCTACAGTGTCAAAGGGGTAGAGTACGGGTTGCAGCTTCGAAAAATCCCTTCCCAGAAATTTTTAATGGTCGATATTGGAGGCGGTTCCACTGAAATCATTTTAAAAAACAAAAGGGATCTCATTTTTGAAAGCTTTGGTATAGGGATTTTGACTACAATACAAAAATATCACACCAAAGAGGAGATTCTTTTTGGTATCAAAAAAAAGATGCAAGAAGTCAAACTCTTTTTGCACGATGTATTCGAGCATTTTGGGAAGCCAAAGATCTTTGTAGGCACCGGCGGCACGCCAACGACTGTCGCAGCATTGAAAGCGGGAATGAATTACGAGACATTCGATGCCGAGAAGATAAGTGGAAGTGCCATAGAAATCAAAGATATCGAAGAGGCCTATAAGCGTTTGATCAAGCTCCCTCCAAAAGAGCGAGCAAAACTGGTTGGAACTGGGAGGGAAGATGCGATCATTGCAGGGCTTGTGATATTGGAAGAGATTATGAAACAAGTTGGATTGCGGTCTATGATCGTAAGTGACGAAGGGGTTCGCGAAGGCGTGGCCCTTTGGCTTTGTGAAATGAAACGATAATTGGATACAATAACAAAAAATATGAGCTTAGGAGATACAATGGCGAAGATGACCGGCGCTCAGATGGTTGTAGAAGCAATGCGAGAAGAGGGAGTCGAAGTAGTTTTTGGCTACCCTGGCGGCGCCATAATGAATGTGTATGACGAAATTTACAAACACAGATATTTTCAACATATTCTTACAAGGCATGAACAGGCTGCAGTTCATGCGGCAGATGGGTACGCAAGAGCGACCGGGAAAGTCGGGGTTGCTTTTGTGACGAGTGGACCGGGATTTACCAATGCTGTAACGGGTTTGGCGACAGCTTATATGGACTCTATCCCAATGGTCGTGGTAAGTGGTCAGGTACCCCTTAGCATGATAGGAACGGATGCTTTTCAAGAAATTGATGCAGTAGGTATCAGCAGACCTTGTACGAAACATAACTTCCTTGTCAAAAGTGCCGAAGAGTTGCCAGAGATTTTAGCTGAGGCATTCTATATCGCCCGATCCGGTCGACCAGGGCCAGTACATGTGGATATACCAAAAGATGTGACTGCGCAGGTAGCGGAATTTAATTATCCAAAAGAGGTGAAATTAGAAACATACAAACCTACGATTAAGGGGAATGCTAGGCAGATAAAGAAAGCGGTCGAGGCGATAGCGAATGCCAAAAAGCCGGTCTTCTATCTTGGTGGAGGGATCATCCATTCAAATAGCGCTGAGCTTGTGCGAGATCTAGTAGCTGCCACTCAGATTCCAGCAGTTGAGACATTGATGGCACGAGGGACTCTTCGATATGATGACCCTATGCTTTTAGGGATGGTCGGCATGCATGGCACCTATGCAGCCAACATGGCGATGAGTGAGGCTGATCTGCTCATAGCTCTTGGACCGAGATTTGATGACAGGGTGACAGGAAAGCTTTCTGAATTTGCAAAATATGCGAAAATCATCCATGTCGATATCGATCCTAGCAGTATCGGAAAACTTGTGCATGTGGATTATCCTATCGTAGGGGATCTCAAAGCGGTTTTACAAGAGCTTGTGCCACAAGCGAAGGAGAAAGTGGATCCAAGCAGGTATGAGGCATGGCGAGAGATCCTAAACCGATATAACGAGCTCCATCCACTTACCTATGAAGATAGTGATGAAGTGTTGAAGCCAGAGTGGGTCATCCAAAGAGTTGGAGAGAAGCTCAAAGGCAAAGCGAGAATCTCCACTGATGTTGGTCAGCATCAGATGTGGGCTGCGCAGTACTATCCGTTTACAAGACCAAGAGAGTTTATTACAAGCGGGGGCCTTGGAACGATGGGGTTTGGATTTCCTGCGGCCATGGGAGTAAAACGGGGAGTGCCTGATGAGATCAGTATCAATATCAGTGGAGATGGATCGATTTTGATGAATATTCAAGAGCTCATGACTGCCGTAGAGTATCGACTTCCCGTCATCAATATCATTTTAAACAACAACTATCTTGGCATGGTGCGCCAATGGCAAACATTTTTTTACGATAAACGCTATGCCGAAACGGATCTGTCGATGCAGCCAGATTTCGTAAGACTTGCTGAGAGCTTTGGCGGTGTTGGATATCGAGTGAAGACGAAAGAGGAGTTTGATAAAGCTTTGGATGATGCGATCAGCAAAGGCGTCGTCGCTCTTATTGATGTTGTCATCGACCGATATGAAAACGTTCTTCCAATGGTTCCTGCTGGTGGAAGTCTTTACAATATGCTTTTGGAATATAAGGATTGATCATGATTGAAAGAAGAGTAATATCAGTTATCGTTTTGAACGAGCATGGCGTATTGACGAGAATAACCGGACTCTTTGCAGCCAGAGGGTACAATATCGAATCACTTACCGTTGCACCCATACCAGGGAGCAAATATTCTCGATTGACCATCGTAACCAGTGGGAGTCTGAGAGTAATCGAACAGATTATCAAACAGTTGCATAAATTGATTCCTGTATACAAAGTCATCGAACATAGCGATTTGATTGAAAAAGAGATGGTAATGGCAAAAATTCCACTCGAAGAGCGTCTTGCTGATGTGGAAGCTTTATGTAGAGCTTACAATGGAAACATCGTCAATATCGGTCAAGATAGTGCCATCATCATGGCTGCAGATGAGCCAAGCAGAATAGCAAATTTTGTATCGGCTTTGAAACGCTTTAATCCTAAAGAGATTGTACGAAGCGGGGTTGTTGCTATTGAACGCTAAAATTGATCTTCAATCCATAGCCGATCGATTCGGCTTTGAGTTGGTCGGAGAAAATAAAACGATAACGAGACTCCAATCTTTGGATAAAGCACGAGAGGATGAACTCTCTTTCTTGGAAAATAAAAAATATATTCATGAACTTCAAAAAACGAAAGCCGGAGCCATTATTCTAAAAAAAGAGCACCTCTCTTACCTGCCGACTGGCGTTAGTGCTCTTTTAAGTGATGAGCCCTACCTGGCTCTTGCTTTCGTTTCAAGACTTTTTGCCAAACCACCCATGCAAACAAGCGGTAAACCTCCAAAAATTGGGGAAAACTGTCAAATAGCCCAAAATGTGTCCATTGGATACGACAGTGTTATCGGTGACAATGTTACATTGATGCCGGGCGTTGTCATAGGTGATAACGTTACTATAGGTTCCAATACGATTTTATATCCAAATGTAACGGTGTATCGAGACTGTGTAATAGGAAACAACTGCATTATCCATGCAGGAACCGTCATAGGGAGTGACGGATACGGATTTGCCCATACAAAAGAGGGCAAACATGTAAAAATCTATCAAAATGGCAATGTCATCATCGAAGATGATGTGGAGATTGGCGCAAACTGTACGATTGATCGAGCCGTTTTTGATAGTACTGTTATCAAATCTGGAACGAAACTGGATAACCTTATCCAAATAGCCCACAATTGTGAAATCGGTGAAAACGTTCTCATGGCTTCGCAAGTTGGCATATCCGGCTCTTCCAAGCTTGGTAGAAACGTTGTGATGGGAGGTCAAAGTGCAACGGCCGGGCATCTCGAAATTGGTGATTTTGCAGTCATTGCCGCTCGTGGGGGAGTGACGAAATCCATACCGGGTGGACAGACCTACGCCGGATTTCCTTTGATGCTCCATAAAGAATGGCTCAAATTGCAAGCTCTTCTGGCCAGACTTGTCAAAAAAGGAAAACTTTAGCAATAAAAGTAGCAAATAACTTTTTCCTCCTATGTTATAATCTTTCTAAATAGCAAGAAGGAGGCTGCAAATGGCAAAAACGCATAGTGAAATCAAACTGTTTAATCTTTACGGAACAAAAGAGGGTATTGTAAGTGTTGCACACATTACTGAACCTTATGGTCCAGAGAGTGAACCGGTTGTGAGTATTGGAATCTCGCTCAAAGGGAATGCTCTTAATCCAGAGTGGAAAGTTCATATCCCTTATGAAAATATCGACGATCTGATTGAAGCTCTGGAATTAGCGAAAAAAGAATTCGGAAAAGACTACATTCCAGATGAATCGGCAAAACCACTTGATCACGACGAAAGTATAGGCGGGGATTAATCGATTTGACAACTCTGGGTGCTGCAAAAGCGCTCAGAGTCAGCATGATGTCCGCTCAATGTATTCCACTCAACTTTAGGTAACTGTGTCACTCTCTTTTCAAATTCTTCTTTTTTTATTGATTCAAAGGGCATTTGCGGATATATAGTTTCTTTTTCCGGCAAAAGCGTTAATGACTTGATCATCGGCAAAAAATGTTTGACAATTTGACTGAGATCTTTTGCGTCATATCGGGTTGGATCGAATTGAATGGTATTCGAGACCATATTGTCCGCCCATTCTCTTTGTAGCATAGTGAGTACCAGCATCTGTTCATAGATATCTACTTCTTTTATCGATCGAGGATTGTCGTAATGGATAGGAAATGCAAAAACGTATGAGTTCTTATCATAAATATCCTCTTCAAACGAAAGTCCAGAATCTATCAAAAGTTTTGCCAGTTTTGATGTTTTACCGATTCTAATACGTCTAAGAGCATATGTGGCGAGAGGATAGTGCATTCCAGGACTTGTTCCAGCCAGTATACTGATTGTACCTGACGGTTTTACGCATGTAACTTTCAGCGATACTGGGATGCCAGCTTCTTTTGCCAATCTTTCATTCACTGTGCGTACCTTTTCATATCCTTTGCGTAACCATTTGATGATAGTTTCCAGTCCAAATTTTTCGATGGCATCCGCTACTCCGGAAACGCTTACGCCTATTCTTCTGTTTCTTGCTATGATCTCATTTGTTTCTGGTCTATGGGTTGGTAAAAGATTGACTGTTGAAGCATAAAATGTCGCATATTCAATGAGTTTTTGAAAATCCTCTTCATTTGAACATTTGGAGATGAAGATTTCGCTCAAATTACATAGCTCATAGCTTTCCAAAGCTATCTCGCCACAGGGGTTGCTCAGCCATGCTCTATCTGGTACGATCTCTCCAAACCGTCCATATTTTTGCATATTTTCAAGATGCAAAACGCCTGGTTCACCATTGCTTGCGATCAATGACGTTATTGCATCGATATAGTGGAAATCATCAAGATTTTCAATGACCACAGAGTTATTGGAAATCCAACCATACTCTTTTCTCTCCGGAAATTTTTCATAATCTTTGAGATGTAAAAAAGTTTTATCCCCCGGTCTACCGATAGCTATTTCGGCAGATCGCCTTATATTTCCAGAAACGACGCAAAGACCGATATTGTTAAACAGATCGACAACACATCTGGTTTTGTCAATTTTTTTATCCAGATAATCATCAAGAATCTGTTCTATCTTTTTATGTAGCCTTTTCAGAGGTTCGGGACCTGGTGCAATCCCTCCAAAAGTTTTCAAAGGAGATCCGGCAGGACGGATCTTGGAATAATCAAATCTGTAAAACGGACCATTATCGGTATAGCTCTGTATCAACAATCGGACCGACTTGACCCATCCCTCTTTGCTGTCATCTATTACATAGATTTTGGGATGTTTTTTATCGGGTTTGGTCGCTTTGCCACTCCATGCTGTATTGAATCCAACTCCGGCTCCTACCATCAACATATCCATGGCCCATTCTGCTGCATGTGCCAGATTGCTTGTATCGACGGCGGCACAATTGTAAAGTCCTGCACTACCTCTTTCATACATATAGCGAGTACCCATCATCCATAAGCCTCGTCCTGGAGGAAGCCATCTGAGCTGAAGCATACTCAAGGCAAACTCTTTGGCAAATATCTGGGCTTGCTCTTCATCCCATGGAAGATGGTAATTGAGTGCATGATTTTTACGGATAGAAAAGATGCCTTCCGTTACACGTATGACCGTATCAGGCCAATGTTCATTGGTGCCATCTTCTTTGAGTCGGCTGTAGCTTCTATAAAACGTAACTTCACTGAGCAATCCAAATCCAAATCGGTAAGGAGTGTTTTGCAGAAGTTCTTTTGTTTGGGAGGGGAGCTTGAAAAAATGCTCTACATACATGGTTGGCCTTTACAAGGGCCAGAGCCCTTTAATAGTTAGAGATGAAACGTCTAATGCGTTTGATTCCTTCCCGAATTGTATCGATATCAGTTGCGAAGCTGAATCGAAAATATCCTTCGCTTCCAAAGCCAATACCAGGTACTACAGCGACTCCCTCTTTTTCAAGAAGCTCTTTGGCAAATTTCATACTATCTTGTTCTATTGCACTGTGGTTGACAAAAAGATAAAAGGCACCCTGCGGTTTTAACACGGATATGCCTTCTATTTCATTGAGGAGTTGTACCGCTTCGTCTCTCCTTTGCTCAAACGCTCTTCGCATCATCTCTATATCTTCATCAATCGTTCCATCAAGTCCGGGAATTGCTGCTTTTTGTGTAATGGAGCAGATATTGGATGTGCTTTGGCTTTGCAGTTTTTTCATCGCTCTGACAAGCTCCGTATTGCTCGAAGCGAGGTAGCCAAATCTCCAGCCAGTCATTGCTGCTGACTTACTGAGGCCATTGATCGTTATCGTTCTTTTGTGCATATCTTCACTAATTGATGCCGCACTTGTAAATACAAGATTATCGTATACGAGCTTTTCATACATTTCGTCACTTGCGACATAAACATTCGTTCCTTCAAGTACTTTTGCAAGGGCTTCTAGTTCCTCTTTTGAGTAGACCGCTCCGGTTGGATTGGATGGAGTCGTTAGTATGAGAAGCTTGGTTTTGGATGTAATTGCTTCTTTGAGCTGTTCCGGGGTTATTTTAAAACCTGTATTTTCATCAGTTTCGATGATCACAGGTTTCCCTCCGGCATATTTGACAAGTTCTGGATACGTTACCCAATAGGGTGAAGGAATGATGACTTCGTCGCCTTCGTCGATAAGAGCCTGAGTGAGATTGAAAAGGCTCTGCTTCGCACCGTTACTTACGATGATGTGTTCTGGTTTATAGGTAAGATCATTGTCCCTTTTGAGTTTATCAACGATAGCGGCTTTGAGCTCAGGAATGCCGTCTACGGCAGTATACTTGGTAAAACCCTCTTCGATGGCTTTGATTGCCGCATCTTTGATTGCCTTTGGAGTGTCAAAATCGGGTTCTCCCGCCGAGAAGCTCAAAACATCTTTTCCACTTGCCTTGAGTTCCTTTGCCAAGGCTGTTATGGCCATAGTGAGAGATTCTGAAAGTTGATTGATTCTATGGGATAACATTTTAATCCTTTAGCTTCATAGATTTCAAAAATTCTTGGTATATTGTATCCAATTCTTCCTCTTTTTTGAGCAGATTCTTATCACCACTCATGTAGGCGTGTTCCAAAAGTGCAAAACGTTTCAAAAGGTACTCAAAGAGCTCCTTGTCAATATCTGGGAGTTTGTTGTGCGATAGCTTTCCTTTATCGAGTCCTTTGCTGACCACACGTGCCGGGATTCCAACGGCGGTGGATTCAGCCGGAACATCCTTGACAACTACGGAGTTGGCTCCTATTTTGGCGTTTTTTCCTATGGTTATGTTACCTAAGACTTTTGCCCCGGCACCTATAACGACACCATCTTCAATGGTTGGGTGGCGTTTACCGTGACTGAGGCTTACGCCCCCTAATGTGACTTGCTGGTAGATAAGAACATCGTTCCCAATCTCTGTGGTTTCTCCTATGACCACTCCTATACCGTGGTCGATAAAGACCCGTCTGCCGATTTTTGCTGCGGGGTGGATATCGATTCCTGTAAAAATTTGGTTGATACCCATGATCATGCGGGCAAAGAGTTTCCAACCATTTTTATAGAGTCGATGTGCGATGCGATACCAAAAGATACTCCAAACGCCCGGATAGTTTGTAAAGAGTTCAAACTTGGAATGGATCGCGGGGTCTCGCTCCCATACGATAGAAAAATCCTCTTTGATCTGTTCAAAGAGAGAGAGTTTACGCATCGCTTTCCTTTTTTTGAGAAATTTTCAGATAATTGTTTTCATGCAAAAGAATACTCAAAATCTCTAGCAGTTTCTCTTTATTCTCACAATTACTTTGTGCTATAAGCTGTTTGAGATTGGATTGGATTTCGTTGATGTCGTAGTCTAGGTCATACAGGATATCGAGAATGCTTTGGGCTTCTACCATATTTTCTAAACTATACCCATTATGATCAAAACGAACGGTTACTTCTGTAGGATGGGTGAAAAGATTATGTTTCATACCTAAAATCTCTTGGTAGGCACCAACAAGGAAAAAGGCCAAAAAGTACTCCTCTTGGGAGAGATCCACATCATGCAAGAAAAGAGGGTAGTCCACATTGAAATCGATTTCTCCGTCACTATCGCAGGTGATATCCCACAGTGATGCACTTCGTGTAGGGGTTTGGTCAAGTTTATTCAAAGGCATAACCGGAAAGCGCTGTCCCAAACCCCAAAAGTCTGGTAGGGACTGGAATAGGGAGAAATTGAGCAGATATCGCTCTTGGACCCTGTCCTGTATTCGTTTGAGTTCATAGCGATCTTTGTCTTTTGTCAGCTCTATCGCCTTTTTGATGATGAGATGCACCAGGATTTCAGTATTGCTTCTATCTTGCAAATCGATATAGCCAAGATCAAATAGTGTCAGGAGCGATTCCATATGATCGAGGCTGTCGTGAAAATATTCGATAGCATTGGACGGATTGATGGAGGTATACAGGTCATAAAGTTCTTGTACCAAAGGCGGGTTTTTCTCTTTGAGTCGTAGCCCTTTTTCTGTATATTCTTGGCTAAAGAGCTCAAGAACCGGTGCGATGAGTACAGCATGACTCGCTGCAATGAATCGGCCAGATTCGGTGAAGATGTTTGGCTCTTCAACACCTTTTTGCTGGGCTATCTCTTTGAGAAGGAAAACGACGTCGTTGGTAAACTCTGTCAAGGTATAGTTTCTTTGATGGACATTTTCGTGCTGGGAGTATTCAACAGCAAGACCTCCGCCAAGGTTGATGTTTCTGAGATTCATGGCCCCCATCTTTTTGAGTTCAGCATAGATGTTTCCCGCTTCTCGCAAAGCTTTTTTGACAGGATTGATCTCGCCAATCTGGCTGCCGATATGAAAATGAATCATGGTAAACTTTTCCAAAAGATCGTTTCTCTTTAAAAGCTCCATCGCTTCTAAAAGCTCCGTTGCAGTAAGACCAAACTTTGAGTTGATACCTCCGCTTTTGGCCCAAATGCCGATGCCTGAACTGTGCAAACGGATACGAAGACCGATATTTGGAATCGGGTCTTTATACTCTTTTGCCGCTTCGATAATGTTTTCCAGTTCACCAAGCCCCTCGATTGTAAGCGTTGTATCATACCCCATCTTTGCAGCCAAAAAACCCAGAGTGATCATCCCTTTGTCTTTGAAGCCATTGACGGTAATAGGCGCATTTTTATTGTTGTACGCCATTGCGATGATGAGTTCCGCTTTGCTTCCAGCTTCCAACCCATAGTTGTACTCTTTTGCTATTTCTACCAAAGAAGAGACAAAATTTGGAAACTGATTGACTTTCAAAGGAAAAACGGCGTTGAAATTACCTTTGTAGTTGAATTGGTCGATCGATTTTTGAAACTCTTTGAAAAGATTGTCGATCTGTTTTTTGATTAAGTGAGGAAAACGAAGAAGAACGGGGCCTCGGATACCGGTATCCCTGATCTGTTTTGTAATCTCATACAAAGAGGGTCTGTTTGCATAATTGACTTTGACGACACCATCTTCGATGATAAAATCTCCATTGGACCATAGGTGGATGCCATAATTTTTCATTAACGCTCCATAAAGTTTTGTATATCGACTCTCTTTTCCTCTTTTCGTTCAAGGTCTTTGATCCAGACAAGACCTTCATTGTACTCATCTTCCCCAATTATCAGGGCATACTTTGCATTATTTCTATCTGCACCTTTGAGCAGTGCTTTGAGGCTTTTTGGTTTGTATTCCATAATGACCCGATTGCTTTGACGAAGCTTAGTTGCAATGTCAAATGCGATATTGAGCGCTTCAGGGAGCATAACACCGATAAAGTACCCTTCTCTTTGGACTGGTTTGTCTTTGATAAGATCTAAAATTCTCTCAATTCCTATGGCAAAACCGACTGCGGGTGTAGGTTTTCCGCCGAGCATTTCCACAAGGTTGTCGTACCGACCTCCACCTGCCACGGCATTTTGGGCCCCAAGAGCATTGCTAACAAACTCAAAGGCAGTTCTCGTATAGTAGTCGAGTCCCCTGACCAGGTTTTCATCTACTTCGTAGATTATACCTTCGTTATCCAAAAGATTCTTGAGGGTTTGAAACTCTTGGTTGCACTCCTCACACAAGTTGTTTATAAGCTTAGGAGCATTTTCATAGATTTGTTGGCACTGTTCGTTTTTACAATCAAGAACACGGATAGGGTTGAGTTTGCGTCTTCGTTTACAATCGTCACATATATGTTCCTGATCTTCTAAAAATTTTATGAGTTCTTCTCGATAGGGTTTGAGACATACCGGACAACCAAGTGAATTTATTTTGAGGGTATAATCGATTTCGAAGTGGTCCAAAATAGCTTTTGCCAAAGTAATAATGGCTGCATCTTCATACACACTAGGCTCTCCAAAACTCTCAACTCCGAACTGATGAAACTGACGAAATCGTCCCTTTTGAGGGCGTTCGTATCGGAACATAGAACCGTAGTAAAAAAATCGATGCGTCCCACCTTGACGGTCCAGTTTGTGTTCGATGAAACTACGAACGACGCCAGCGGTTCCTTCTGGACGAAGTACTATGTCATTGCCCCCTTTATCAATGAACTGATACATCTCTTTGCCAACGATATCGCTCGACTCTCCGACACTCCTTTTAAAAAGAGCAGTCTCTTCCAATAAGGGAGTCTCGATGTAGGAAAAACCGTAGTTATGTGCATAGTGTGAAGCGGTTTGTAAAAAGTTCAAGTATTTTTCACTGAGTGGCGGTAAGATATCTTTCATTCCACGTAACGCTTTTATCGCCATGTCATTCCTTTATAAAAGTTAAAATTGTTTGAAAAATAACCTCTTCATCCAAAGAGGCATCGAGGATAAGAGAAGGTATCGGTTCGCTTTGGATGACCTTTTTCATAATCGATTGGACTTGCATAAGGTACTCTATTCCTCTTTGTTCAATGGAATCCAGCGGTAATGCATCCATCCTTTTGCGAAGCTCGTTTTCACTCAGCTCCAAAAAAACGATTTTATCAGGATAGACATTTTTCATTGCAATTGCATTGAGGTTTCGCAGTGTAGGCAGATCCAATTCTGTTTTAATCGCAGCGTACGCAATCCCTGAAATGTATCCTCTATCACTGATTATAGTTTTTTTTAGATTGGGCAGTATCACTTTTTCAATATGTTCGGCTCTGTCAGCCAAAAAAAGAAAGAGTTCCGCCAAAGAGGATGGGTTTTGCGTATGAAGAACCATATCTCGAATCTTATTTCCAAGAGGTGTACAACCTGGCTCTTTTGTAAACAGGGCATCAGGGAAAAGAGTTTTGAGTTTTTCTATCTGAGTACTTTTTCCGGCACGGTCGATTCCTTCAATAAGAATATACACTTAACGGCTCTCCAGATAAGGAATAATAGATTGTGGTACCAGATGTGAGACGTTTCCTTTGTATTTGAGAATCGTCCGTACCACGCTTGAACTGATGAACGCATTTTGCAAGCTCGGCATGAGATAGAGTGTTTCGATATCTTTATCCAAAGATCGATTGGCATATCCCATTTGTAGTTCATATTCAAAATCACTCACAGCCCTAAGACCTCGTATGATAATAAAGGCATCTTCTTGCTTACAAAAATTGACCAAGAGTGTATCAAACTCTTTGATAGTGACATTCGGCATATCGGATGTGGCAATATGAGCCATTTTCACCCTAGTCGTTATATCGAACATCGGTTTTTTCTCTTGCGAGCGAGCTACGGCTACTATGACGTGGTCAAAAATAGTGCTTGCTCTTTTTATGATATCCAGATGTCCATTTGTGATAGGGTCAAAAGTACCGGGATAGATGACTTTACGCATTGCTCCATCTTTTATAAAGATTATGTTCGATTCCTAATAGATCGAACCACTTTCCGATGATGAAATTCTCCATCGAATCAAGTGTTTGCTGATTGCTGTAATATGCCATGATAGGCGGTGCAATTATAACATTTAATCTGGAGAGCTTGAGCATATTTTCCAGTGCAATCGGGCTAAGTGGCAACTCTCTTGGGGCCAATAGGAGTTTTTTTTGTTCTTTGATCATAACACTTGCTGCCCTTGTTGTAAGGTTGTCAGCTATCCCCACGGCTATCTTTGCCAATGTATTCATGGAACATGGAGCAACAATCAAAGCATCCAGCCCAAAACTGCCACTCGCTGGCCCCTCCCAAATGGCATTGTCATCCAGTATAGTATACTCACTCTCTTTTTCTAAAACCGTTTTTGCGTTTTGAGTACATATGAGATATTTTTCTATGGAATCTGGAAGGAGTTTATACGTTTTTATTCCCAGTTGAGCCCCGCTGGCTCCGCTTACTGCTACGGCTACTTTCAATTTATCACTTTTTCAATATTTTTTCATATAATTATACAACATTGTTTATTGGGAGGCACTATTGCAAATTAACCAGTACAACGTATCTGTTATGGAGATAGAGATAAAGAACGAAGAGGAGTTTTTGCAGTTTATAAAACCGAAAATTCCTCTATTAAAAGACTACCTGCTCCATCTCAAAGGAGATGTGACGAGAAAGATCGAAAATTTTCTCGATATGAATAGAGTACAGTACGTCAAAAATCTCGATTTGCATAGGCTTAAGCGGGTAAAGAAGCAAGAGCTTCCAATCGGCGTCGATGTATGCGACCGTGTAGTGAGAAGTGGTGAAGAGATCGTGACACGAAATACTGTTTTGTGTCTGAAAAGAGTCAATGATGGTGCATTGATCAAGACATCCGGTAATTTTATAGCACTAGATAGTATGGATGGGACCGCAGAGTGCAGTGGCAATTTTATGCTTTTCAAAAAGGGTCCAAAATCAAAAATCATTTTCCACAATCATGTATTGGACAATTTTATCGATGGGCATCTATATAAAGTAAGCCTCGATGAAGAGGGTATAGTAATAGAAAAAATAAAGGAATGAAATGGGCATAATATTTTCTGTTATTAGCGGAAAAGGTGGTGTTGGAAAAACTACGACATCTGCAAATTTGGCTATTGGGACAGCACTTCAGGGGAAGAAAACAGTGGTGGTTGACTTCGATATCGGCCAAAGAAACCTTGATATGATTTTAGGGCTGGAAAATAGGGTGGTGTATGATATCACCCATGTAATGGATGAAGATGTGAAATTGAATCAAGCATTAATCCCTTTTAAAAAAAGCAAAAACCTCTCTTTTTTGGCAGCTTCCCAAACAAAAGACAAGACGGTACTTTCCAAAGAGAAAGTTCAAAAACTGCTTGAAGAGCTGAAAAAAGAGTTCGACTATATCTTCATTGATGCACCGGCTGGGATTGAGAGTGGTTTTGAGCATGCTGTCCATTTTGCCGATGCGGTAATTGTTGTTGTTAATCCAGAAGTCTCTTCTATACGGGATTCAGACAGAGCAATTGGTATAGTGGACGCGAAAAGCAAGAAGGCACAGGAAGGAAAAGAGGTACCAAAATATCTTGTGATCAATAGGATCAATCCAGAACTCGTTCAAAAGGGTGAAATGTTATCTAGTGAAGACATTTTAGATATTTTGGAGATCGATTTAATAGGAAAAGTACCAGAGGACCAATATATTATAGAAGCTTCCAATACAGGACATCCTGTCATTTTGAACAGCGAAAGTGAAGCAGGTAGAGCCTTTGATAGGATAAGCAGAAGGCTATGTGGGGAGGAAGTAGCGTTTGAAGATGTAGAAACTCCTAAAAAAGGCGGTCTTTTGAAATCATTGAAAAAGATTTTCTCATGAGTTTGTTCGATTTTTTCAAGAAAAAAAAGAGTGCTCAAAAAGCAAAAGACCGCCTTAGTGTAGCGATAGCTCTGGATCGCGACAGCAATATCTATCCCCACCTTGATCAGATGAAGCAAGAGATTATGGAAGTTGTCAAAAAATATAGCCAAATCAAAGATGTCAATATCACCAAAGACAAAGTAGGTGATCAAGATATACTCGATATTGAAATCGTTTTGGAAGAGGGTCGATAGGGGATTCTCTTCTACTGCTTCTTTGCAGATGTATATTTCATATTGAGAACTGCTTGATGTTGCAATGAGAGGAATTGTTAATGGAGCGGGAGACGGGATTCGAACCCGCGACCCCCTCCTTGGCAAGGAGGTGCTCTAGCCTCTGAGCTACTCCCGCAATGGTGCCGGGGGTGGGACTCGAACCCACACGGGCAAATGCCCACGAGATTTTGAGTCTCGCGTGTCTACCAGTTTCACCACCCCGGCAACCATTTGGACTGAAATAATAGCGAAATAAATCTTACATTAAATTTAAACTTGGGGACACTCCCCAAGTTTTATTATCCAGCTACTGCTTCTTTGAGTTTTTTACCAACTTTAAATTTTACAACTCTTGTTGCTGGAACTTTTACAACTCTATCAGTACCAGGAACTTTAGCTTCTCTAGCAGCTCTTTGTGCCGTAGTAAATGTGCCAAAACCGATAAATGCTACTTCGTCACCATTTTTCAAAGCATCAGTAATGACTTCCAATGCTGCGTCGATCACTTTTTGCGTATCTTTTTTGGAAAGGCCAGCTTTTTCAGCTACGATCTGAACGAATTCCGCTTTTTTCATCGCTCTTCCTTTAGTATAATTTTTCATTACACTACAATTCTACAAATATTTTTTAAAAATTTCAAGGAAAATGAATCAATTTTTATGATACTTGTTACATTTCACGGCAAAACGTTTAATTGAACGATTTAAGTTATGATATTTTTTCTGTTTCGATTATAATTTCATAATCCGTTAATATAGAAAATAAAGGATATGTGTGAAGCAGATTCTCTTTCTTGTTGTTGCTGTATTATTTGTCTATTTAGGTATTTCTACTGTTTTCAATGATTTTCATTTTGTAGGCAAACTGGGTTCTACATTTGGGAAATATAATAGATACTATTTCGGACTTCTCTCTTATGTTTACCCTTTTGCGCTGCTATTGCCATTGTGGAGTATCTACAGGCAAAAAACTTTTGATAGGAAAAACGTTTCTTACATAATCATGGGCTCTTTCATTCTCTTCTTTTCGTTGGTGATATTGCAAGCTCTTTTGTTGCCAATGGCATATAAGGGTGCATTTGGACGCGCAATCATAGACACCCTCACTCCTTATATCGGTAGCGTTGGCGTGTGGCTTTTATTGATTATATTCCTTGCTATCGCTTATATTGCTTTGTTCAAAGACTCTTTTGAAGGTTTTATCACTGAAAAATTGCAGAGGGATAAAGTTGAAGAAACAGCAAAAGAGAAAATTGAGAAGAAAAAAGTGACGAAAAGTCAAAAAAGATCTGAAGAGAAAAAGGAAGAAAAAGCTCATAATGAGACACAATCCAAAGAACCTAAACAAAAGAGTAAGATTGTCAAAAAAGAAGAGAATAAAGAGAACACAACAGATTGCAATGTTAAGATTGTGCAGGAGCTAGAGGAGAATAAAAAACTACTAGAAGATATTGAACTTGGCAACGGTGTTGAAAAACCGAAAGGTTTTCGTCTTCCTTCAATCGACTTTCTGCAAAAAGCGCCAAAAACAAAAAATGAGATCAATGAAGCCGAAATTGACAAGAAAGTCAAAGAACTCATAGAAAAACTTAAAAAATTTAAAATTGAAGGGGATGTCGTTCGAACGTATACAGGTCCATTGGTGACAACCTTTGAATTCAAGCCTGCACCGCATATCAAAGTTTCAAAAATTTTAAATCTTGCAGATGATCTCGCAATGGCTCTGAAAGCGCAAACCATACGCATCCAAGCGCCAATTCCTGGAAAAGACGTAGTAGGGATAGAAATTCCAAATAAAGAGTTTCAGACAATCTATCTTCGAGAGATCATACAGAGCGACCTATTTAAAAAGGCCACTTCTCCTTTGACTCTTGCTTTGGGTAAAGATATCGTCGGAAAACCATTCATAACAGATCTCAAAAAACTGCCGCATCTACTGATTGCTGGTACTACGGGAAGCGGGAAAAGTGTCGGCATCAATGCGATGGTGATCAGTTTACTCTATAGAAATGCGCCAGATAGACTCAAACTGATGATGATTGACCCCAAAATGCTTGAGTTTAGTATCTATAACGATATTCCCCATCTATTGACTCCTGTCATCACCAGTTCGAAACAGGCGGTCGTTGCTTTAAGCAATATGGTTGGCGAGATGGAAAGACGCTATCAGCTTATGAGCCAGTATAAAACAAAAAATATTGAGAGTTTTAACAAAAAGGCAAAAAAAGAGGGGATTTCTGAACTTCCATATATAGTTGTAATAATCGATGAGTTGGCTGATTTAATGATGACAAGTGGAAAAGATGTGGAATATTCCATTGCAAGACTTGCACAAATGGCACGGGCGAGTGGAATTCACCTGATTGTCGCGACCCAAAGACCCAGCGTAGATGTGGTTACTGGGCTTATTAAAGCGAATCTCCCGGCAAGAATCAGTTTTCGCGTAGGACAAAAAATAGATAGTAAAGTCATTCTTGATAGCATCGGAGCAGAATCGCTCCTTGGACGTGGTGATATGCTTTTCACACCACCGGGATCGGCTGGCCTTATTCGGCTGCATGCGCCATGGATCAGTGAGCAAGAGATTGAAACCATCGTCCAATATTTAAAAGAGCAGCAAGAGCCAGAATATGATGAGAAATTTTTGGCCGAAAATCTTGGAAGTAGTGATTCAAGTGAGGGAAAAGTAGGTTCAGACGACCTCGATGAACTTTTTGAAGAGGCAAAAAAAATTGTATTAAGTGAGAGAAAAACTTCCATCAGTTATCTTCAAAGAAGGTTACAAATAGGATACAACAGAGCTGCAAGAATCGTAGAACAGCTGGAAAATATGGGTGTCCTCTCTCCGCCAAATGCCAAAGGGAATAGAGAGATTTTGATTTAGTGTTACTAAACTAAACACATAAGATTAGCATGTGATACAATACGTAACACATTGAGTTTGTATTGATAGATGTTTGATACAATATTATTACAATTATAAGGAGGAACAATGGAAGAGTTCTTGAAGAAAATGGCTCAGAAGGTTGAGCATTTCGAAAAGCTCGTTGAGAGGGATAAAGAAGAGATTCAAGAGGTTGATTCGAAGCTCAAGGAAGTGAAAGAGAAGTTGGCAAGAATCGAATCTGAAATCCTTCAAGTTTCACGGGAACTAAGAGAACATGAACATAGAATGCATGACATTCTCAATCATCTAAAGCGTATCCAACAAGCAACGCTGAAAGCTGAGACAGAGCGAGAAATTGAAATGCTTGAACGAGATCGTGCAAGGCTCATGAAAGAGCTTGATCAACATAAAGCAGTAATCAGTGAACTCAAAGAGAAATATGAAGAACTAACAAATAAAGAGATGAAACTTCTTGACGAAGAGATGGAACTTGAAGAGGAGAAATCTCGACTAATTCACGAAAAAGAGGTAAATCTTAAAAGACTTGAACATATCCTTAATCAGTTCCAAAAAAGAATTGATCAATTTAGACACAATTATAATTTACGATAAGGAGTACAAATGGGATTTATAGAAGAATACAAGAAAGCGGCTGAAGAGCGGGCAAAACTTGGGATTCCTCCAAAGCCTTTGACGGCGGAGCAAGTCAATGAAGTGATAAAGCTTTTAAAACAAGTTCCTATTGTTGAAGAAGAGTTTTTGATGGATCTCTTACTCAACCGTGTTCCTCCTGGTGTTGATGAAGCAGCATATGTAAAAGCGGCGTTTTTGCGAGATATTGTTCAGGGCCATGCAAAAACAGCAGCTATCAGTCCTAAACATGCAGTTGAAATTTTAGGAACTATGCTCGGTGGATACAATGTTGGCCCACTTGTAGAAGCGCTTGATCACGAAGATCCAGAAGTTGCACAAGCGGCTGCCGATGCACTCAAAAAGACGCTTCTTGTTTACAATGCGTTCAATGATGTGGTTGAAAAAGCAAAAACGAACAAATATGCAAAAGAGGTTCTTGAGTCTTGGGCAAATGCAGAGTGGTTTTTCAGTAGAGATCCACTTCCAGAATCCATAAAAGCGGTTGTATTCAAAGTACCTGGCGAAACAAACACTGATGACCTCTCTCCTGCAAGTGAGGCTTGGAGCCGAAGTGATATTCCGTTGCATGCGCTTTCAATGCTCAAAGCGAAGATGCCAGATGCACAAGAGACTATCAAAAAACTAAAAGAAAAAGGGCTTCCTGTAGCGTTCGTAGGTGATGTTGTAGGAACCGGTTCTAGCCGAAAGTCTGGTATCAACTCTGTACAATGGTGGATTGGTGAAGATATTCCACACGTTCCGAACAAACGAACAGGCGGTATCATCATTGGTGGAATCATCGCTCCTATATTCTTCAACACTGCAGAAGATTCTGGTGCACTACCTATCGAAGCTCCAGTAGATAATCTCGAAACAGGCGATGTGATAGAGATTCGTCCATATGAAGGAAAAATCCTTAAAAACGGCGAGGTTGTAAGTGAATTTAAACTCAAGCCGAACACGCTACCAGATGAGTATAGAGCAGGTGGACGAATCCCGATGATTATCGGTAGAGGCCTCACACGAAAAGCAAGAGCGGCGCTTGGAATGCCAGAAGAGGACTTTTTCACAAGACCTGAACAACCAGAAGGCAAAGAGGGCGTTGGCTATACATTAGCACAAAAGATGGTAGGAAAAGCCTGTGGAATGGAAGGCGTTCGACCTGGAATGTATGTAGAGCCTGAAACATTGACAGTAGGAAGCCAAGATACCACCGGTGCAATGACACGAGATGAGATCAAAGAACTTGCGGCTCTTAGTTTTGGAGCCGATTTTGTGTTGCAAAGTTTCTGTCATACAGCTGCCTATCCAAAACCGGCAGATATTGAGCTACAACACACGCTTCCTGAGTTTATTACAAGTCGAGGTGGTGTGAGCTTGAAGCCAGGTGACGGGGTTATTCACTCATGGCTTAACAGAATGGTACTTCCTGACACTGTAGGAACAGGTGGAGACTCTCATACAAGATTTCCTATAGGTATCAGTTTTCCAGCTGGATCAGGTCTTGTGGCATTTGCGGCAGTTACTGGAACAATGCCACTGAATATGCCAGAATCTGTTCTTGTTCGATTCAAAGGGGAGTTGCAACCTGGAATTACTCTAAGAGATTTAGTAAACGCTATCCCATACTATGCGATTAAACAAGGACTATTGACTGTCGAGAAAAAGGGTAAGAAAAACATCTTTGCTGGACGAATTCTTGAAATTGAAGGTCTTCCTTTCTTAAAAGTTGAACAGGCATTTGAACTCAGTGATGCGAGTGCTGAGCGAAGTGCGGCAGCATGTACAGTGCAGCTTGATGAAGAGCCGGTGATCGAATATATCAAATCCAATATTACATTGATCGAAAAAATGATTGACGCGGGATATCAAGATGCAAAAACACTTGAAAGACGTAAGAAAAAGATGGAAGAGTGGTTGAAAAACCCAACTCTTATGAAAGCGGATAAAAATGCAGAGTACGCTGCAGTGATCGAAATCGACCTCAATGAAATTACTGAGCCGATCGTAGCGTGTCCAAACGATCCGGATGATGTTGCAACAATTTCTGAAGTGCTTGCAGATCCAAACAGACCACACAAAATCGATGAAGTATTTGTCGGAAGTTGTATGACGAACATCGGTCACTATCGAGCACTCGGAGAGATTTTAAAAGGCGAAGGGCAAGTGCCAACAAGACTTTGGATTGCACCTCCGACAAAAATGGATGAAGAGGAGCTTATTGAAGAAGGATACTACTCTATTTTTGGTACGGCAGGAGCAAGAACCGAGCTTCCAGGATGTAGTTTGTGTATGGGGAACCAGGCACGAGTTCGAGATGGAGCGACTGTATTTAGTACCAGTACGAGAAATTTCGATAACAGAATGGGTAAAGATGCAAAAGTTTACCTTGGAAGTGCAGAGCTTGCAGCCGTAACAGCAATGCTTGGTCGAATTCCTACAAAAGAGGAGTACTTAGATATCGTTACCAAAAAACTTGCTGGTAAAGAGGAGAATGTCTACAGATATCTCAACTTTAACGAACTCGATCAAGATATGCTTGAAGAGATGATTCACAAATACCTCTAATTCTTTGCCGCCTTTGCGCGGCAAAAACTACTCATAAATGACATCATATTCGGGGTCGATGTGATACTCGAACAATGATGGATCGATCTGTACATTTTGCTTTGGATTGATGAATTTGAGAGTGACATTATTTCCAAGTTCATCTTTATATTCTATTGTGTAGAGTTTGGAATTTTTTAGCAAAATAGTAAATTTTTTATTCTCATAATTCGCTTCAAATCTATCTTTTGAAATCTTTTTGGCGTTATGTAAAATTGTATCGAGTGAGAGTGTGTCATCAAGTCGTTTTATGACAACCTGTTCGATTTCCGGCTCTATAATAACTGCTTTTTTTCCGTTGATATATATCTCTTTTCGAATAGGTGAAACATATTTCCAATAAAGATGGTTTGGCGCTTTGTAAACAACTTCACCTGTATAGGTGATTGTTTTGTTTTGATCATTTGTAATTTGTTGAATAAAGTGACTTTGAAGAGCCTCAATTTTTATATCTGCCAAAATAGAGATTGCTGAAATGAAAATAATGAGCAGTTTTTTCATACTATTCCTTCAGGTTTATTAATTTGTGATAAAATGACACAACGATTTTAAAAAGGAACGCATCGATGATCAAAGGTGTTGTAAATAAGATTTTTGGTACAAAAAACGATCGTGAGATTAAACGATACCAAAAAAGAGTTGCCAAAATCAATGCACTTGAACCAAAATATGAAAAATTAACGGACGAAGAACTCAAAAAAGCTTTCAATGAACTTAGGCAGAAGGTAAAATCTGGCCAAATGAGTATGGATGAAGCGTTAGAGGACTCTTTTGCCATTACAAGAGAAGCGAGCAAAAGAGTCCTTGGTATGCGCCATTATGACGTGCAGCTTATCGGTGGAATGGTGTTGCATGAGGGAAAAATTGCCGAAATGAAAACGGGAGAGGGAAAAACCCTTGTTGCAACCCTTGCCGTTGCCCTCAATGCGATGACAGATGAGGGAGTCCACGTTGTCACCGTCAATGACTATTTGGCGAAACGCGATGCAACGGAAATGGGAAAGCTCTATGAATTTTTGGGCTATTCCACAGGATGTATCACTTCAGAGATTCAAGACGATCAAGAGAGAAAAAAGCAGTATCAGTGTGATATCACCTATGGAACCAACAATGAATTTGGATTCGACTATCTGCGGGACAATATGAAATACTCGCTCGACGAGATTGTTCAAAGAGGACACAACTTTGCGATAGTAGATGAAGTGGACTCCATTTTGATCGACGAAGCAAGAACTCCTCTTATCATTTCAGGTCCAACCAATAGAAAACTTGATAATTACGTCAAAGCTGATCAGATCGCCAAGCAGCTTGAAAAAGATAAACATTTTACCGTTGATGAAAAAGATAGAGTGATTCTTTTAACGCAAGAGGGTATCGCAAAGGCTGAAGAATTGTTTGGTGTGGAAAATCTTTACAGTCTCGAAAACGCAATTTTGGCGCATCATCTCGATCAAGCTCTGAAAGCCAACTATCTTTTTCAAAAAGATGTGGATTATGTAGTACGAGATGGCGAAGTAATTATCGTAGATGAGTTCACGGGAAGGCTGAGTGAAGGAAGAAGATTTAGCGAAGGGTTGCACCAAGCTCTTGAGGCGAAAGAGGGTGTGCCCATTCAAGAAGAGAGTCAAACTCTGGCCGATATCACATTCCAAAACTATTTTCGCCTCTATAAAAAGCTTGCCGGTATGACAGGAACCGCACAAACCGAAGCGACGGAGTTCTCTGAAATTTATGGTCTTGAAGTTATCTCCATTCCTACCAATAGGCCAGTGATTCGAAAAGATCTTGATGATCTCATTTTCAAAACAGAGAAAGAGAAGTTTGATGCGGTCGTTAAAAAGATAAAAGAGCTGCACCAAAAGGGGCAGCCTGTTCTTGTTGGTACAACTTCAATTGAGAAAAATGAGCTTTTACATAAGCTACTAAAAAAAGAGAAGATCCCCCATGCGGTGCTTAACGCAAAACATCATGAGAAAGAGGCAGAAATAATTGCTCAGGCGGGTCGAAAAGGTGCTGTAACCGTTGCTACCAACATGGCCGGACGAGGGGTGGATATCAAAATCGATGATGAAGTGAGAGAACTTGGCGGTCTTTTTATCTTAGGAACAGAACGCCATGAAAGTAGGCGAATCGATAATCAGCTTCGAGGTCGTGCTGGACGACAAGGAGATCCGGGTGCCAGCCAGTTTTTCCTGAGTCTTGAAGATAACCTTCTTCGCATCTTTGGAGGCGATCGAATCAAAAATATCATGAACCGTCTGGGGATTGAAGAGGGTGAACATATTGAATCAAAAATGGTGACCCGTGCCGTGGAAAAGGCGCAAAAACGGGTAGAGAATATGCACTTTGAGTCACGAAAACATATTTTGGAATATGATGATGTGGCAAATGAACAGCGTAAAACTATCTACAAGTTTCGCCAAGAGCTTTTGAATCCTGAATATGATATTGCATCCAAGATAAGGGAGAACAGGGCGGAAGTCGTTGAAGAGCTTCTGTCCCAAAGTGAAATTTTTCCTGAAACACCTAAAGATGATTTTAATCTCGAAAAACTATCTAAGGTAATTCAAGAAGAACTTGGAACGAAAATCGGTGTCGAAGAAATGAAAGACAAAGAGTATGACGAACTCAAAAATTTCTTGATAGAGCGTCTCGAAAAAGAGTATGAAGAGAAGATGGGACAGCTTGAAGAGGAGCAAAGAAGAGAAATTGAGAGGATTCTTTATTTGCAAGTTCTCGATAATGCCTGGCGAGAGCATCTGTATCAGATGGATATCTTAAAAACGGGTATTGGCCTGAGAGGATACAATCAAAAAGATCCTTTGGTGGAATATAAGAAAGAGTCCTTCAATCTTTTTATGGAACTTGTCAACAGAATCAAAAAGGAGGCTATTAAAACGCTTCATCTCATAGAATTGAGAAACGAGCAAGAGGAAGAAGAGATACGAAGACTCGAGGAAGAACTTGCTAAGATGGAAGCTCAGATTGCACAAGAAGCTGTCATGCAACATGGTGAGGAGGTAAAAACAGAGCCGGTCATCACAAAGAAAAAGCCGGCACGAAATGAGCCTTGCCCATGTGGTAGCGGAAAAAAATATAAGCACTGCTGTGGTAAGAGTGGTCCTAAAAAAGGTATTTTAGCTGCAGCAAATGGATAAACGTTTTGTCAATTTCGTAGTCCGCAGATATCTGCGCTTTGACAAAGAGCAGCCGTTTATCTTCCTTTCTGCTCTTCTCGCTTTTTTAGGCATAGCAATAGGAGTGATGGTTCTTATTGTGGCTATGGGTATCATGAATGGTATGGATAAAGAGTTTGAAAAAAAGCTCTTTACCATGAATTATCCGCTTACTATCCTTCCCAAATTTAGTGCAAGAATCGATAAAACGGTTGTTGAACGTTTGCAAAAAAAATTTCCAAATCTCTTGATGAGCCCCTATATAACTGCCCAAGTTATCTATAAAAAGGGCAATAACTTAGAAGGCGGAGTGATTTTTGGAGTCGATTTTGACAAAGAGCGCAAAATAAATGATGTTTTCAAGCATTATGTCAAGCAACCACCCAAAAAATATGAAATAATTGTCGGTAAAGAGCTTTATAAAGAGTTTTACCTCACTCCAAACGAGAAAATCTTTGTCATTTTTCCGCAAAGTGAACCAAACGGTTTTTCCGTGACGCCTATTTTTAAGCGTTTTAGGGTAAAGGGATATTTTCATTCAGGCCTGATTGCATACGATAAAGCCTATTCCTATACAACACTGGCGTCGTTACGAAAAATTCTTCATATGAAAAAGACCGATTTTAGTGGTATTCATGTTTACTCTTCTCAACCAAGAAAGGACAAGGAAAAAATTGAGGCATTTTTGGGGGATGACTATTCGGTTATAGGATGGTGGCAACTCAATGGCAACTTCTTTTCCGCCCTTGCCATGGAAAAACGTGCTCTGTTTATCGTTCTTATGCTCATTATTCTTGTAGCGTCACTCAATATTGTCAGTTCTCTTTTGATGATGGTCATGAACAGAAGAAAAGAGATAGCATTGCAACTCTCCCTGGGTGCCACACAAAAAGAGATTGAATCGATCTTTTTTAGACTCGGCTCTATTATAGGTGGTTTTGGAATCGTTACTGGTGCTCTGCTGGGATTAATGGGGATCTATATTTTGAGCCATTTTGATATCGTTCAACTCCCGGCTGACGTTTATGGGACTTCTAGGCTTCCGATCGATTTGAGTATCTTAGATTTCTGTGCTGTTATCGCCGGTGCAATCATCATCACCGTTATATCTTCGATCTATCCAGCTAAAAAATCCGTTAAAATCAATATTATCGATGTTTTACGCAACGAATAGCTAATCAAAAAGTTTGAATGGCAAAAGCAATGTCCTTTTGATAATATTGAGAGGCGCATGTAGTGTATCTTTTATAGTTTGAGTTTTGATTTTTGGATTGTCTAGATCCCCTGTTATTTTAATCGTAGTGGAGACACTACCATCTTTTCCTAGTAATATGTATCCTGCAACAGGAATTTTATTCAAAATATTTGTAACGGATTTCAATGTTTTTAATTGTAGAACCATTCCAATTTTATTTGCCTTGAGATCGATAATACCCTCTCCGTCAAACGTTGTGGAATCGGAAACGAGATGAAGTTTCTTGATGTACAACAGCTCTTTTGAATAGATAAAATCGACATAGCCATTTTTTATAAAGAGCCCTTTTGTATTAAAACCTGGATTTTGAAACGTGATGAGGGCGGGAACGGAATTGATAAACGCGAAAAGATTGTTAAAAGCTTGAAGATTTTTGATATATGCCCTTTGAACGGAAAAGCGTCCTCTCATTTTGCCTACCGGTCCATGTAATACAAGCTCATATTCTCCTTTGGAGAGAAAATTCATTTTAAAAAGTTTATGTAGCACTTCATCGTGCATATTTTTCATAGAAATATTTACGTTATTGTTTTGATACATAAAAACATATCTAGTAGGACCATAATTGCCTGAAAAATGAATCGTCTCCCCAAGATTCAGATGACCAAACTCGATGGGAAGAACTCTTTTTTTGTAAAGAATTTTCATGTTGAAAAGTTTGAAAGAGGCACGAATGTCATTGAAAGGTGACTGGTCTATCTTGTTTTTCTTTTGAAACAGTGTATCGAGTTTAAGATCGAGATTCTTGAATGATCCGTTCACTTTTTTGTCTTTGAAAGAGATTGATATTTTATTGTTGATATCTAAACTCAATCCGGCATTTCCAGCGAAACCACGGATGAAAAAATGATCGATATTTTTCCCGCCTTCATAGATAATATTGTTTTTTTTCACCAATTCTGCTTCAAATCGAATAGGCTTGTCGATGGTGACTTTTGCCCATCCTTTTTGTGGATCTAATTTTTGAAGGAAAGGCGAGTAGGGTTTGATGAGCGTAAGATCATTCAATCGTACCATAGTACGCTTGTTAAAGAAGATATCGGTATTGAATCTTTTCAGATGTGCCTTGGAGTGTTTGAGATCTAGAAGAAGTTTTTCAGAGAGATTGTCAGCCTTTAGAATAATATAACTCTTTTCCTTGATAGAGACGTTCGTATCATGCAGGTCTAATTTTGCATATTGTTTATGTAAATCTATTTTTCCTTGGACATCAGCTTTCACAATGGGTGGTAGAGAAACGAGTGATGGGTGAATAGTGATCTGTTTATTGTGCAAAGAAAAATTCGCTTTTTGTAAAAAGAGATCAAAGTTTTGGATGTGAATCAAAGAGTTTTTTGTTGTGAAAGATCCTTGTACATCTGTAGAGTAGTCATGGAAATAGAGTTTTACGTTGACAATGCTGTCTAAAATTCCTTTTTTATGAATAATGGGGATATGAACGTCATATGATGCAAGAACTTTTTTAATTTCTTTGTCAAATCTGGTTTTTATCTTAATGAGAATATCTATATAGCTTTTAGATTGCCCTAGATGGTATATGGTGACTTTTGAGCCTTGCAAAGATCTTTTTTGAAATATGGGTTTACGCAGTGTAAAATAGAGATTATTGCTTTTATAGTCGAGTATGATCTGTTTAACAACTACTGGAGCAATGCCTTTTTGAAAATCTATGGTTCCATCGTAGGCGACTGCTCGACCTTTAAAAAGATTTGGATCGAATCCTTTTTTTAAATCTATTTTACCTTCGAAAAACTGAAGCCGATATTTTTTAGCGCGTATCTTTTTACAACTCCAGGATTTGATCTCTTCGTTGATGGGTATTTGTACAAAAAGATTTTGTAGCTGTCTATTGGTAAATGGTCGGCTTTCAAGATATATTTTTACGATATCGCCAATTTTTGAGAGACGAATATTCCCTAGTATATCGTGTGTATTGAATGTTCCTTTGAAGAGAAAATCTTTGGTTGTCGTTACGGCCCGTCCTTTAATGAGGGTTTTGTACTTTTTAAAAACAAGGCGCTTGATGTTTGCATAGATTTTGTTTTTATCATATTTCAATGTCGTTACAAGTTCAAATTTGGGTGTAATAAGCGTAAAAATATTATGAGTAAAATAGAACTCTATTTTTTGCTTGTGGATGATAAGTGTATCCAGTTCGATATATTCGAAATATTTTGGGATAAGATTGATAAGATACAGATTTTTTTTGGCGCTTTCAACAGAAAAGTCTGTTTTTGATCGTTTATCGGATTCAAGATGGATCTTTTGGGCTTTGAGAATCAGTTTTTTATCCAGTTTGAGATACAATTTCTTGATATGAATCGGATGGAAATCTAGATGCTCAATGTAAATCCCTTTTTTTAAAAAAAAGTATGTACCTCCCAAAAGGATGAGAGTGGCAAAAAGAGTGCTTAAAATTACTTTGGTTATCGTTGAACTTGTTTTAGTAAGCATTATTACGATTCTTTATTATTTTGCAAGGCCTGTAAATATTGAAAGTCCTCAAATACGAATCCCCCCAGGCAATCTACCATCTTCCATATTATATCTAAACAAAGCAGTTGTCCCTGTAACACAACTGGATGCTGTCGTGATACATTTTTTTGGGTATCCACAAAAAGGGTGGATCGATATACAGAAGAGACACCTTTCAAGACTCGATTTTCTTTATAGACTTACAAAATCAAAAGCCGCTCTTTTTCCTGTAAAAGTGATACCAGGAGAAACAACTATTTGGTTTTTTCATATCTTGGCAGATAGATATGGCTATGATGAAAATATGTTACAAAAAGTTTATAATAAAGTTGCCCCTTACCCAGAGGGTATACTTTTTGCCGATACATACTATCTGCCAAAAGGGATTGATGAAGAACATCTTGTACACTATCTCGTACGATTTGGATTGCAAAAGCATCGCAACATTTCAATGAAGGTTTTTGGGAAATTTGATCAAAAACAGTGGTTTGAAAAAGTGGTGACTATAGCTTCCATCATACAAAAAGAGGCTGCCAGTAAGGAAGAGATGCCTATAGTCGCATCTGTTATATACAATAGATTGAAAAAAAAGATGCCGCTACAAATGGATGGTACACTCAATTACGGCATCTATTCCCATATTAAAGTAACACATCGAAGGATTGCAACTGATACAACGAGATTCAATACATACAAATATATAGGATTGCCGCCTTATCCAGTTTGTATTGTGGGACTAGATGCGATAAAAGCTGCCATCAAACCGGCTAAAACAGATTATCTCTATTTTGTAAAAGGCAAGAATGGTAAGCATCTCTTTTCGAGAAGCTATAAAAAACATTTGAAGTATATACATAATGTGAAGAAAAGAAACAGATAGCCCCCTTTCTTTTTTTTCTATAGCGATTTGATGATTCTTATAAGAAGAAGTTGTTACTATTATAGAGTAATTAAATAAAATCAAAGAGGAGAAAAAATGGGTAAAGCAAGGATTGTTTGGACAAAAATTGATGAAGCACCAGCGCTTGCAACATATTCATTACTGCCTATTGTAAAGGCTTTTACAAAAGATTCTGGTGTTGAAATTGAGCTTCGAGATATTTCACTAGCAGGAAGAGTTATCGCTGAATTTAGCGATAGACTTCCAGAAGATAAAAAGCAAGCTGATGAACTTGCTTACATGGGAGAGTTAGTTCTTAAACCAGAAGCAAATATTATCAAGCTACCAAATATTTCTGCTTCCATTCCGCAGCTTGTAGCAACTATTAAAGAGTTGCAAGCACAAGGATACGATATTCCGGATTTTCCTGAAGAGCCAAAAACGGCTGAGGAAGTAGAACTCAGAAATCGATTCGCGAAACTTCTCGGATCTGCTGTAAACCCGGTACTTCGACAAGGGAACTCAGACAGACGTCTTAGCAAAGCGGTAAAAGAGTATGCCAAAAAATTTCCACATAAAATGAGAGATGTAAGTCCTGATAGCAAAAGCTATGTTGCACATATGGACAAAAATGACTTCTATCAAAATGAACAGTCTTTCATCAGCGATAAAGATCAGACGGTAAAACTCGTTTTTGAAGGCCAAGATGGCAAAACGGAAGTTTTAAAAGAAGTAGAAGTGAAAAAAGGTGAAGTATTTAGTGCATCATTTTTGAATAGAAAAACCCTTCGAGAATTTTATGAGTGTGTTATCAATGATGCAAAAGAGAAAGACATTCTCTTCTCACTGCACGTAAAAGCCACAATGATGAAAATCTCTGATCCAGTGCTTTTTGGAGATGCGATTCGAGTCTACTTCAAAGAACTTTTTGACGAATATGGTAAAGAGCTCGAAGAGATTGGCTTTGATCCAAACAACGGACTTGTAGATCTTGAAAATAAACTTTGCAAACTTCCTGAAGGTGTACAAAAAGATATCAAGGATAAAATCCAAGAGATCCTCAAGAAAAATGCACGAATGTATATGGTTGATAGCGATGCAGGCATCACCAATCTCCACGCTCCAAACGATGTTATTATCGATGCTTCTATTCCTGCAGTTGTTAAAAACGGTCTTCAAGGATGGGGACCAGATGGTGAGACGGCTGATACTGTGATTACTGTTCCAGATAGAACATATGCAAGAATGTACAAAGAGATCGTTGCTGATATCGTTAAAAATGGTCAGTTCGATCCTGCGAAAGTAGGAACTGTACAAAATATTGGTCTTATGGCGAAAAAAGCAGAAGAGTATGGAAGCCACGACAAGACTTTCTTCCCACCAGAAGATGGATACATCAAAACTATCGATGAAGATGGCAATACATTAATGTGTCATGAAGTGGAAGAGGGAGATATCTGGAGAGCATACAGTGCAAAAGATGAGGCGATTGTTGACTGGGCCAAATTGGCTGTAAGACGAGCAAAAGAGAGCGGATACCCGATTGTTTTCTGGCTTGACAGCAACAGAGCGCATGATGCGAACTTGATCAAAAAAGTAGTCAGTGTATTGAAAGATGAAGATTTGAGTGGTGTGGAATTCCATATTATGGCACCTGAAAAAGCGATGCGATACACGCTTAGAAGATTTAGAGCAGGAGAGGGAACAATCAGCGTAACGGGTAACGTACTAAGAGACTACCTCACAGATCTCTTCCCGATTATAGAAGTTGGTACAAGTGCAAGAACTCTTTCAATCGTTCCACTTCTAGCCGGTGGGGGTGTTTTTGAAACAGGAGCCGGTGGTAGTGCACCAAAACATGTTGAGCAGTTCTTGAAAGAGGGACACCTTCGATGGGATAGCCTTGGTGAGTTTATGGCACTTGTAGAATCACTCAAGCTTGCAGTGAAACAAGGTGCTAGCGAGAAAACAACAATCATTGCAGAAGCACTTGACAGAGCAGTTGGCAAATATCTTAACAACGACAAAACGCCGAAACGAAAAGTGGGTGAACTTGATAACCGAGGAAGCCACTACTATCTTGCCACCTACTGGGCTGAAGAACTTGCAAGTTGTGGGGAGAGTGAACTAGAAGCGAAATTTGCTCCAGTAGCTGAAAAACTAAAAGCGAACGAAGAGCAAATACTTGCTGAAATTAAAGCAGCTGAAGGAAAACCGGTTGATATCGGCGGATACTATCATCCAGATGATTGTAAAGCTGAAACTGCAATGAGACCTAGCAAAATCTTCAATGAAATTATCGATAACATCTAATATCAGAGGCTTAGGCCTCTGAAAATAAAGGAGAGTGAATGGCAAAAAGTTCAAAAGTATCTATTGTAGGCGCTGGTGGTAACGTTGGAAGCATTGTGGCATATTCAGTCGCTATGCAAGGACTTGCTCATGAAGTTATTTTAGTGGATAGAGATAAGGATAGAGCTCAAGGGAAAGCGCTTGATATGAACCAAGCTGCTGCAGCTATGAGAACCCATTCCATCGTTCGTGCTGCAAATGACTATACCGATATTGAAGGAAGTAAAGTAGTTGTTATTACGGCTGGTTTTCCAAGGAAGCCCGGAATGAGCAGAGACGATCTACTCTTTGCAAATGCCGATATCGTAAGTGAAGTTGTAGAAAATGTTGTGAAACATGCTCCAGATTCTATTATTATCGTTGTTACAAATCCACTCGATACCATGACCTATGTCGCTTTAAAAAAGAGTGGTTTTCCAAAAAATAGAGTTATTGGAATGGCTGGGATTTTGGATGGTGCAAGAATGACACACTTTATCTATGAAAAACTCGGATTTGGTGCTGGTCAGATTCGTGCAACTGTCATCGGAGGACATGGTGATTATATGGTTCCTCTTCCAAGATATTCTACAGTCGCAGGCATTCCAATAACTGATTTGTTGACTCCGCAGGAGTTACAAGAGGTGGTAGAAGCCACTAAAAACGGCGGTGCCCAGATCGTAAAACTGATGGGAACAAGCGCTTATTTTGCCCCAGGAAAAGCAACGGCTATTATGGTCGAAGCTATTTTGCAAGACTCCAAAAAAATCTATCCATGTTCTACGCTTCTTGAAGGTGAATATGGCGTCCATGGAATCCCAAATGGAGTGCCTGTAACGCTTGGTGCCAATGGTGTTGAAGAGATTATTGAACTACAACTTACACCACGTGAAAGAGAAGAGTTCCAACGAAGTGTCGATTCTGTAAAAGAGTTGATCGATGTGTTAGAAAATCAGAACTATTTTGGAGAGAAGTGATGCGCACAGTAGCATACGAAGATATTGTCAAGGCGATACGAGATACCATTATCTATTCAACGACGCATCTTAGTGAAGATATGCACAAAGCCTTGCAAGAGGCATTGGAAAAAGAGGAGAGTCTTGTCAGCAAGGCAGTATTGGAACAACTCCTAGAAAATGCAGAAATTGCAGCGAGTGAAAACAAACCTCTTTGTCAAGATACAGGGCTTGCCATCTTTTTTGTGAAGGTTGGTGAAGATGTCCGTGTCGAAGGTGGCAGTTTAAAAGAAGCTATTTTTGAAGGCACGAAAAAGGGATATGAAGAAGGGTATCTCAGAGCCTCTACATGCGATTGTTTCACGAGAGCCAATCTCAAAGACAAAATTGGGTACAACCTACCGCCTGTGATCTATTTCGATATTGTTCCAGGAGACAAAATTGAGATAGAGTTTGCTGCAAAAGGTGGCGGAAGTGAAAATGGAAGTCGTGCAAGAGTCCTTGCTCCAGCGCAGGGGAAAGAGGGAATAAAAGAGTTTGTCAAGCAAGTTGTCAGTGATGCTGGGCCAAATGTATGTCCTCCGATCGTTGTAGGTGTTGGAATAGGTGGTAGCTTTGATTATGCAGCCGTTATGAGTAAACATGCTCTCTTTCGTGATATTGGTACGCCGAACCCAGATCCAGAACTAGATGCCTTCGAAAAAGAGATTCTAGAAGAGCTCAATAAGCTCGGAATCGGCGCCATGGGAATGGGTGGTACGCAAACGGCACTTGCTGTACATATCGAAACATATAAACCGGGTCGTATGTGTCACATTGCTTCACTTCCTGTTGCAGTCAATATCCAGTGCCACAGTTCTCGACATGCACATATAACCATATAAGGAAATAGATATGGCAGAGTATAAACTAAAAACCCCGTTGAGCAATGAAGATGTAGAGAAATTAAAAGCCGGAGACATCGTCTATCTTACAGGAACCCTCTACACTGCAAGAGATGCAGCACATAAAAGACTGGTTGATTTGATTTTTGAGGGCAAAGAGCTTCCTTTTGATCTACACGGTGCAGTGATCTACTATGTAGGACCAACTCCTCCAAAACCGGGAGAAGTGATAGGGAGTGCTGGTCCTACTACAAGTTACAGAATGGACAGTTATGCGCCTATTCTGATAGAGCATGGACTCAAAGGGATGATAGGAAAAGGCAAAAGAAACGATGCAGTCAAAGAGGCATGCAAAAAACATAAAGCGGTCTATTTTGGTGCAGTAGGAGGAGCTGGAGCACTTTTGGCAAAACGAATAAAAGATGCTGAAGTTATAGCCTATCCAGAACTTGGACCAGAAGCAGTTCGAAGAATTGTAGTAGAAGATTTTCCTGTTGTTGTAGTCAATGATACCTACGGAAATGACCTTTACGAAGAGGGTCGAAAACAGTGGGCAAAAGCATAAGAAAGGAGTAATGTAATGAATATTCATGAGTATCAAGCAAAAGAGATTTTTCGAGAATATGGCGTTCCCGTTCCAAGAGGGGAAGTTGCTTTTACGGGACCAGAAGCACGAGAAGTGGCTCAACGCCTTGGTGGCGATTTGTGGGTTGTCAAGGCTCAAATTCACGCAGGTGGTCGCGGTAAAGCTGGTGGTGTAAAACTAGCAAGAAGCCTGGATGAAGTTGAAAAAATAGCCGAAGAGATGCTTGGTATGACGCTGGTGACTCATCAAACAGGTCCAGAGGGCAAGAAAGTCGAAAAAGTGTACGTTGAAGAGGGCGCGGATATCCAAAAAGAGTACTATCTTGGAATGGTTCTCGATAGAAGTAGTGAGATGCCTGTTATGATGGCCTCTACCGAAGGCGGTATGGAGATTGAAGAAGTAGCTGCAAAAACTCCGGAAAAGATCATCAAAGTTGCAATAGATCCAACGATAGGTTTCCAGGGTTTTCATGGTAGAAAACTAGCTTTTGGATTGGGTCTAGCAAAAGAGGAGATTCGTCCATTCATCCAATTTGCTGAAGCACTGTATAAAGTCTATATGGATAAAGACGCGAACCTCATAGAAATCAATCCTCTCATTAAAACTGGTGACGGCAGATTTTTGGCTCTTGATGCAAAGATGGGATTTGATGACAATGCTCTATACAAACACCCAGATATCCATGAGATGAGAGACTTGAGCGAAGAGGATCCAGTTGAAGTAGAAGCCGCCAAATATGGACTGAGCTATGTGAATTTGGATGGAAATGTGGGTTGTATGGTAAATGGAGCAGGACTTGCGATGGCTACTATGGATATCATCAAGCATGAGGGTGGAGAGCCTGCAAACTTTTTGGATGTAGGGGGTGGTGCAAACCCTGATACAGTTGCAAAAGGGTTTGAACTCATTTTAAGTGATGAGAATGTTAAAAGTATCTTTGTAAACATTTTTGGCGGAATCGTTCGATGTGACCGTATAGCCAATGGTATATTGCAAGCAACGCAGCAAGTGGAGGTCAATGTTCCGGTTGTTGTTCGACTCGACGGAACAAATGCCGAGGAGGCAGCTCAAATTTTGAAAAACGCGAATATCAAAAACATTATTCCAGCGACAGATTTGGCTGATGGTGCAAGAAAAGCAGTAGCTGCAGCGAAAGGAGAATTGTAATGAGTATTTTGGTAAACAAAGATACAAAAGTTATAGTCCAGGGTTTTACAGGAAAAGAGGGAACATTTCATAGTGAGCAGTGTATTGAGTACGGAACGCAGATTGTAGGTGGTGTTACTCCTGGTAAAGGTGGGCAGACCCATTTAGATAGACCTGTATTTAATACAGTAAAAGAAGCTGTTGATGCAACTGGTGCAACTGTAAGTATGATTTTCGTTCCACCTGCATTTACTGCAGATGCTGTTATGGAAGCTGCCGATGCTGGTATTGAATTGGCCGTTATCATTACTGAAGGTGCTCCAGTGAAAGATATGATGTACGCAAAGATGTATGCAACCAAAAAGGGAATGAAAACAATTGGGCCAAACTGTCCGGGAATCATAACGGCCGAAGAGTGTAAGATAGGTATTATGCCAGGATTTATCTTTAAAAAAGGACCTGTGGGACTTATCAGTAAATCTGGTACACTAACCTATGAAGCAAGTAATCAGGTTGTCAAAGAGGGATACGGTATTACAACAGCTGTTGGTATCGGAGGAGACCCGATTATTGGTCTTAGTTACAAGCAGCTCCTTCCTATGTTCGAAGCAGATCCTGAAACAGAAGCTATCGTTATGATTGGTGAGATCGGTGGTACTTTAGAAATTGAGGCTGCTGAATTTATCAAAGAAAATATTACAAAGCCGGTCGTTGCTTTTATAGCTGGACAGACTGCTCCTAAAGGCAAACGTATGGGGCATGCCGGAGCTATCATCAGCGGTGGTCAAGGAACGGCACAAGAGAAGATGGACGCACTTGCTGCAGCTGGAGTGCATGTTGTGAAATCTCCTGCTGATATTGGAAAAACTGTAGCGAAAGTACTTGGAAAATAATGAGAAAGAGTTTTGCCGTAGCAAATATCAGGTGCGAGGGGTGCGCAAATAGTATCAAAAAAGCCCTCTCCCCATATTTTAGTTTTGTAGATGTTGATCTGACAAAAGAGCCTCGAATTGTAACAGTTGAATTACAAAATGAGAAAGATGAAGAGAAATTCAAAGAGATATTAATAGGTCTAGGTTATCCTTTATATGACCAGAAGTTATCCACTATGGATAAATTGGGCCTAAAAACAAAAAGCTTTGTTAGTTGCGCTGTAGGCAAATTTACTTTAGATAAAGGAGAATGAAATGGGATTGTTAAAAGCCCCTGAAAACACACCTGTATGGGTAGAAGAGAAGAACTGTAAGGCGTGTGACCTTTGTGTTGCATACTGCCCGGCAGGTGTTTTGGCAATGGTTCCTGAACCTAAGACTATTCTTGGTGCTATGGTAAAGGTTGTTTATCCAGATAGCTGCATCGGTTGTAATGACTGTGAACTTGAATGTCCAGATTTTGCGATTATGGTTGCTGACCGAAAAGAGTATAAATTCGCAAAACTTTCAAAAGAAGCAAAAGAGCGAGCTGAAGCAATTAAGAAAAATCACTATATGGCTCGTGAAGAAGATATTAAAGCACTTTGTGCGTAAGGAGAGGTAATGGCAAGAGAAGTAATTTCTAGTGGTAATGAACTTGCTGCAAAAGCGGCAATTGATGCAGGCTGTAGATTTTTTGGAGGGTATCCTATTACACCTTCAAGTGAAGTAGCACATGAGATGAGTGTATTGCTTCCAAGAGTTGGAGGAAAATTTATCCAGATGGAAGATGAAATCGGAGGTATTGCAGTTGCACTTGGTGCAAGTATGAGTGGTGTTAAATCTATGACAAACACTTCTGGACCTGGTATCAGCCTCAAAGCTGAGCAAATTGGTCTGGGATTTATGACAGAAACGCCACTAGTCATTACGAACGTAATGCGAGGTGGTCCATCGACCGGTCTTCCTACACGAGTACAACAAGGTGACATTAACCAGGCAAAATCACCTACACATGGTGATTATAAATCTATCACTTTTTGCCCTGGAAGCCTGGAAGAGTGTTATACGGAAGTGGTTCGAGCATTCAACGTAGCAGAAGAACTTATGACGCCAGTATTTGTCCTTTTGGATGAGACATTGGGACATATGCATGGAAAAGCGGTATTGCCGGATTTGGAAGAGGTACAAGCTTCTATCGTTGATCGTGCAAAGCCAGATCCGTCTATTCCAAAAGAGGAGTTCAAGCCTTTTGATGTGCCACAGGATAAACCGGCAGTAATTCCACCGATGTTTCAAGGATATAGATTCCATTTGACAGGTCTTCATCATGGACCAACTGGTTTCCCAACAGAAGATGCCGAAATTTGTCAAAACTTGATCGAGCGTCTTCATAGAAAAATAGACTCTAGAAGAAAAGATCTTCTTGATAGCTATGAAGAGTACATGCTTGATGATGCTGAGTGGCTTATCATCGCTTATGGAAGTGTAAGTAGAAGTGCACGAGAAGCGATTAACAGACTTCGAGAACAAGGCATTAAAATCGGGATGTTTAGACCGATTACTCTATGGCCAAGTCCAGAAGATAAAATGCGAGAGATTGGTGAGAGATTCCCAGCTGAAAAGATCTTGATGCCAGAACTTAACATGGGACAGTACATTGACGAAGTAGAGAGAGTTATGAAGAAGCGACCAGTAGCACTCAATAAAGCGAATGGTCGACCAATCAGTCCAGCTGAAATAATCGATAAACTCAAAGCAATGGGTATATAAGGGGGAGAAAATGGCTTTTAATTACAATGAATACCTTAGAACGGACAAGATGCCAACACTTTGGTGTTGGGGATGTGGCGATGGAATTATTCTTAAAGCTGTAATTCGAGCAATCGACAGCCTTGGATGGAATATGGATGATGTGTGTGTTGTATCTGGAATTGGATGTAGTGGTCGATTTAGCTCTTATCTAAATTGTAATACAGTGCATACTACACATGGACGAACGGTTGCCTATGCGACTGGGATCAAGTTGGCAAATCCTGATAAGCACGTTATTGTAGTAGCAGGTGATGGTGACGGGCTTGCAATCGGTGGGAACCACACAATCCATGGTTGTAGACGAAACATCGATCTTAATTTCATTTTGATCAATAACTTCATCTATGGTCTTACAAACTCACAAGTAAGTCCTACCACGCCAAAAGGAATGTGGGCAGTTACTACGCAGTTTGGTAATATCGATCCTACATTTGATGCGTGTGAACTTGCAAAAGGTGCGGGAGCTACCTTTATCGCGAGAGAAAATGTTACGGATCCGAAGAAACTTGAAAAAATCTTCATTAAAGGATTCCAGCACAGAGGATTTAGCTTCTTCGATATATTCAGTAACTGTCATGTTAACCTTGGACGAAAAAATAAAATGGGAGAAGCTATCGAAAATCAAGAGTGGATTGATAGTATCACGCTTCCAAAAGCAAAATATGACAAGCTTCCTGAAGAGGAAAAAATCAACTACTTTCCAACAGGAATCTTGCATCATGTAACTGATCAGATGGAGTATTGTGACGCGTATGATTTAGTCATAGAAGCGGCACAAAATAAGAAAAAAGTGGATATTCCTATCCAAGTGAAACCATTCTAATTTGGGGTTTTTGCCCCTTTGAATTGCTACACTCATAGTAGTTATTCAAAGAAATAACAAAACAAACTCAAAGGAAGTTGACTATGAGACATCAATTACGATTTACAGGAGTTGGCGGTCAAGGTGTTTTGCTAGCGGGTGAGATTTTGGCTGCTGCGAAGATTAAAGCAGGTGGATATGGCGTAAAAGCCGCAACTTATACTTCACAGGTTCGAGGTGGTCCTACGAAAGTGGATATCATCTTGGACGATGAAGAGATCTTGTATCCGTACGCAAATGAGGGTGAGATTGAATATATGCTTTCTACCGCACAGGTTAGCTACAATCAGTTTAAAAGTGGTGTAAAAGATGGTGGAATCATCGTATTTGAGCCAAATCTTGTAACACCTACCCAAGAGGACCTCGATAGATGGGAGATGTATGCGATCCCGATCATTTCTATCGCAAAAGAAGAGGTTGGAAACGTTGTTACTCAGTCAGTTGTTGCACTGGGTGTAACCATAGAGATGACAAAAGTTTTACCAGAAGAACTTGTATATGAGACAATGATCGCAAAAGTTCCACCGAAATTTGTAGAATTGAACAAAACTGCATATAATCTCGGTGTACAATATGCAAGAGAAGCCAAAGAGAAGGGCAGAATCAAAACTGTAGCAGAAGCTGAAGCTCTCAAAGCAAAGGATATCTGTCACGCTTAATCGTTAGCCATTTGGCTAACGAATGTTAACTTTTTATTTTTTCTACTTTTATCAGATCTTTCTTAGCTACTCTCAAATAACAAAAAGTATCGGGAAGTTCTTTATCTAGCAGCTTATAACTTTGACACAGGAGCTCTTTTTGTCCTTTTTTGAGCTTTTCTCTATACTTTTTCCAGTCATCCATCCTCATGACATATTTTATCCCGCTTTTTTGATCGATAACAATATTTTGCGACAATTTTATGGAATGAGAAACATATTGATCATGTTCTAACATTGCAATAACGCCTCCATATAAAAAGACGGCGAAAACAGTGGATAAAGCCAAGGATTTATAATTAGTGACGATGAAGAGCCCCATGGCTATCAGTGATAAAATAAGAATCCATCCAATATTAATCTTGAAAGTTAATACAACTTGTATGGCAAGTACCACAATTGTCATCAGAGCAACGAAGAGTTTATTCATGATCATTCCTTTTTGAGTTTATTATATCAGCTAAGAAGCATTGTTTTTGTATCATAGCACCTTTACTTTAAGATAAAATTAAGATATAATTGGTGTGGCGCAACGGATAGCTGCTTGGGAAACCAAGAGGAAAGTCCGAGCTGCAGTGAGGCAGGGTTCCACCTAACCGGTGGCCAGCGAAGCCCTTTGGGATAAGCTGAGGGAAAGTGCAACAGAAAGCAGACCGCCGATGGCCTTTTGGCACAGGCAAGGGTGAAAGGGTGAGGTAAGAGCTCACCGCTTCTGTGGCAACACAGAAGGCAGTGTAAACCCAACCCGCAGCAAGTCGCACCTGGTTAAAGCCTCACATTTTTGAGTGCGACGCTAGAGCTTAGTGGTGACACTAAGCGTAGATAAATAGCTATCCACGACAGAACTCGGCTTACAGTTGCGCCACCTCTTATTTTCTTCATATTTCTGCTTTGTTACAATACAATCAAAAAGGCTTTTGTATGGATTTGATCGATATTTTAAAAAATGAGGGTGGTCTGAAAATTATCGAAGAAGAGCTTGATGTCAATCTTGAAATTCCACATATTGCCTATATAGAAGTAAAAAAAGCTGATTCCAAGCCCATTCTTTTTACCAATCCGGTAGATAGGAAATTGGATAAAAAGTATGATTATCCAATTTTGATGAATATTTTTGCCAATTTTGAATTAACGTCAAAAATTCTTGGAAAACATCCTGATGAAATCGCCAAAGAGATAGAAGAGCTTTTGCATCTGAAGCCACCATCTAGTTGGAGAGAAAAATTTGATCTTTTATCAATGCTTTTTAAACTTAAAAACGTTTTTCCAAAAAGAGTATCTCAAAAAGGTGAGTGTCAAGAGATTGAGATCGATTCTTTGCATGATTTACCAGTTTTAAAAACGTGGCCTTTGGATGGCGGAAAATTTATAACTACTGGACAGGTTTATACAAAAGATTTGCATTCTAATGTGCAAAACGTTGGGATGTACCGCTTGCAAGTCTATGATGATATGCGCCTTGGTATGCACTGGCAGATTCATAAAGATGGGGCCCATTTTTTTCATGAATATAAAAAAGCTGGGAAAAAGATGCCGGTGACGGTTGCTATCGGTGGCGACCCACTCTACATTTGGTGTGGGCAGGCTCCGATGCCACCAAAGGTATTTGAACTGCTTCTGTACGGATTTATACGTAATGAAAATCCAGAACTAGTAAAGTCGCTCACTAACGATATCTGGATACCAAAAGATGTGGATTTTGTGATTGAAGGATATGTAGATCCAAATAGTTTCGCTATAGAGGGTCCGTTTGGAGATCATACCGGGTACTATACATTGCCAGAATCCTTTCCAGTCATGGAAGTGACAAAAATTACAGCCAAAAAGAATCCAGTCTTCACAGCTACTGTCGTCGGAAAACCACCACTGGAAGATAAATATATGGGCTGGGGAACCGAGCGGATATTTTTGCCGCTTCTCAAAACGACTGCAAGCGACTTGATCGATTATCATATGCCCGAAAATGGAGTCTTTCACAACCTCATCTTGGCAAAAATGGATGTTCGTTATCCAGCACATGCAAAGCAGTTTATGCATGCCTTTTGGGGAGTGGGGCAGATGAGTTTCGTAAAACATGCAATATTTGTGGATAAAGATGCTCCCCATTTGACAGATTATGAAGCAATTGCCAAATATATCTGTGAGCGAATTTCACCGGATCGGCTATTGATAAGTGAGGGAGTGGTAGATCATCTCGATCACTCCAGTCCAAAGCAGTTTGAGGGTGGAAAACTTGGGATTGATGCAACTGGTGAAGAGGTAAAAGAGGGAGTGGAAGAGCTTATAGATGATGAAGAACTTCTTGATAAATTGCAAAGCATTGATAGCAACTTTTTGGATGTAAAACAGTATATGACAGATACCAAAAATCCAATTGCCGTTGCTTCTTATAAAAAAGAGAAAAGTGTTCTTGAGCTTTTTGAAAAACTTGGCTCCTTGCAAAAAAATTGTAAAGTATTAATTATTGTAAATGAATTTGATGATCTCGATAATCCGTATATGTTGGTTTGGAGAGTCGTAAATAATATCGATGCACAAAGAGATGTGATCTTGGAGCCATTTATTATGATAGACGGGACCAATAAAGATCCGAAAATCGATAATTTTAATAGAGAGTGGCCACCAGATGTGGTGTGCGATAAAAAGGTGATAGAGGATCTAAGAAAAAGAGGAATTTTAGATATTGATGAGTCGTTTATCAAAAAGTTCGGGATTATATAGAGGGTATTTCGATTCGCCTATTGGAACGATAGAGATTTTGGCAAACAAAAAGGAAATTGTTCATATTCATTTTACGATACATAAAGAGACATCGAAAGAGAACGAATTGGTCGTAAAAACGAAAGAGTGGTTCGAGGGGTATTTTGCAAAAAATGTCCACCCGTTCACACTGCCATTGATTGAAGCCAAAAACAGTTTTTCTAAAATAGTGAGAGAAGTAGTACAAGATATTCCTTTTGGAGCATGTCTATCATATCAGGAGGTTGCAAAACGTAGCGGCAACGCAAAAGCGGCCCAAGCTGTAGGTCAGATCATGAAACGCAATCCTTATGCCATCGTTGTGCCTTGTCATAGAGTTATTTCAAAACAAGGAATCGGAGGCTATAATGGTGGTATTGAAATAAAAAAAGCGTTATTGGAGTTTGAAGGGTGCGAATCGATAAGTTTATGAATGCGGTCAATATAGTAAAAAGAAGAAGCGTTGCACAAGATATGATCAAAAATGAAGTCGTTCTGCTTAATGGTCTGTTGGCTAAAGCGAGCAAAGATGTCAAAATAGGGGACATCATTACCATCAAATACCTCAAAGGGGACAAAAGCTACAAAGTTTTGGCAATTCCCACAACAAAGAATGTACCAAAAGCAAGAATGAGTGAATATGTCGAGGAGATATAATGTTTGAAAAACTATTCAATAACGAATTGAACGAAAATGAAGCAAAAGATTTTTTGATCAAATTGTATGAAAAAGGGGAGAGTGCCCAAGAAATAGCACAAGCGGCAAAAATAATGAGGGAGCATTCTATCAAACTTCCCATTACCGAAGATGTACAGGAAAAATTGATCGATGTGGTAGGAACAGGTGGCGATAAGAGTGGGAGTTTTAATGTTTCCAGTACCGTCGCTCTTTTGTTACCATCACTAGGTTGTTATGTGGCAAAACATGGCAACAGAAGTGTTACCAGTAAAAGCGGAAGTGCCGATATGCTTGAAACTCTCGGAATTGAACTTGATTTAACCCCAGAAAAACAGGTAGAAATGCTACAAAGGTGCGGGTTTTGTTTTATTTTCGCCAAAAATCACCATCCTGTCATGAAACATATTATGCCCATTCGAAAAAGCATTTCCCATAGAACGATATTCAATATTTTAGGACCATTGACGAATCCCGCAGGAGCGAAAAAGTATCTGTTGGGTGTTTTTGATAAAGAGTTTGTGCCGAAATTGGCAGAGGCTTTGAGAGAGCTTGGTGCGAAAAGGGCACTTGTGGTAGCTAGTGAAGAGGGAATGGATGAGATAAGCATCAGTGGAAGAACCTATGTGGCGGAGTTGAATGAAGGTCATATTACATACTATGAAATAGCTCCTGAAGATTTTGGGCTGCAAAGAGCCTCTTTTGACTCCATTCTCGGTGGTGATGCCATTCATAATGCCAAAATAACTCGAGCGATATTGAGTGGAGAGGAATTAGGGCCAAAAAGAGATATGGTACTACTAAATGCTGGAGCAGCACTCTATGCCGATGGAAAAGTTTCATCGATCGCCGAGGGGATAGAGATGGCAAGAGAAGCGATAGAGACTAAAAGAGCGCAAGAAAAATTGGATCAGATAATTCAAACATCAAAAGAGTTGTCTCATGGTCTATGAATTGGATGAAAATCATTTGGAACCTATTATAGAATGCATTCAAAAAAGTGGGAAAAACATCATCTTGTTAAATGGCGATCTTGGTGCGGGAAAAACAACTTTGGTAAAAGCTTTCGCCCAGAAAATGGGGCGAAATGGTGTGACCTCTCCTACATTTTCAATCCAACAGGTGTACGGGGAGGCAATTTACCATTATGATCTGTACAATGCAGGATTTGCAAAATTCATGGAACTTGGATTATTTGAGGAACTTGAAAAACCTGGATACCATTTTATCGAATGGCCTGATGAGAATCTTAAAAATTTCTTACAAGAACTGGGATATGAATATTTGGAAATAGAGATTATTCCAAAAAAAGAGAAAAGAGAGTATCGATGCATCGATTAGTTGCACAAGGGTTATACAAAGAGATAAAGAAAAAACCGATCGTTAGAGGTGTTACTCTAGAAGTACAGAGTTCAGAAGTAGTGGGACTGCTAGGTCCAAATGGCGCTGGGAAGACAACAACATTTTATATGATATGCGGTCTCATTCATCCAACGAAAGGAACGGTCGAGATGGATGGGGATGATATCACAAAACTTCCACTGCACGAAAAAGCAAGAAAGGGGATAGGATATCTTCCACAAGAGTCTAGCGTTTTTAAAGATTTGACAGTCGAAGAGAATCTTTATATCGCGGCAGAATCCGCATATGACTCGGTTCAAGAGCGGGAAAAAATCGTTGAAGATCTCTTGGAACTCTTTGGCATTGAACCAATCCGTCATAGGAAAGGAATTGCGTTAAGTGGTGGAGAGCGAAGAAGATGTGAAATTGCAAGATCACTGGTGATGAAACCGAAATTTTTACTTCTTGATGAGCCTTTTGCTGGAGTGGATCCTATAGCTGTAGCAGATATTCAAAAAGTGATCAATGAACTGAAGAAATCGGGTATAGGAATTTTAATTACCGATCACAATGTACGTGAAACACTTTCTGTGTGTGATAGGGCGTATGTTTTGAAGGATGGTGAGATTCTGGCTAGTGGCAGCTCAATGGAAGTTGCAAAAGATCCGATGGTGAGAAAGTTTTATCTGGGAGAAAACTTCAAGTTTTGAGCCTGAAAAAGTTACTGGATGAGGAGTATAAAAAACGAGATACTGCAAAGGAACTCTCCTATGAAAAACCTGACCCGTTATTGATAGCTTCTCGCTATAAAAATGAGAAGATAGCACTTGCTTGCGCCCTTTTCTCATACGGCAGTGCAAAACAGATCGTTTCTTTTTTGGATAGACTCGATTTTTCGCTACTGCACGAAAACCCATTGGATCAAAAAAAGTTTCCCTATTACCGTTTTCAAACATCACAAGATGTGGCGAATCTTTTTCTTGCTTTGCATTCCATCGATTCTCTTGAGGATATCTTTATGGATGCCTATAAGAAAAACAAAAATGTAATGGATGGTATATCTTCAGTGATTCGAAGAATTTATGAAGCGAACTCCTATCGGTCCAGGGGATATCGTTTTCTAATCGGGAAGATACCGCCTCCAAACAAGATGAAAGAGATAGGAGCATATAAACGGTGGCATATGTTTTTGCGATGGATGGTTCGAAAAGACCATCTCGATATGGGATTGTGGAACGAAGTGGATCCAAGTGATCTCATCATACCTCTTGATACGCACACTTTTCATATTGGACATAAACTTGGTCTTTTAGATAGAAAAACACAAGATCTTTATGCGGCTTACTTGCTGACCCAATCGTTAAAAAAGTTCGACCCGGAAGATCCACTGAAATATGACTTTGTATTGTACCGGCTGGGACAAGAGCATTTAGTCGTTTCTTAAGGAAGTTTTGGGTAAAATTAGCAAAACTTTAAATAGGAGAAAGAATGGAGGGAATCTTTACGTTCTTTGGTGTGATTTCGGAAAACCATACCTTTTTGTTTGTTTCTCATATGTTCCTAGCAGCACTTTTGACACTTATTGTAGCAAAACTTGCTACAAAGAGATTGCAGGTTGTTCCCACAGGTTGTCAAAATGTTATGGAAGCATACCTGGAAGGTGTTGTAGCAATGGGACGGGATGTAATTGGTGAAAGTTATGCGAAAAAATATCTGCCTCTTGTGGCTACTTTGGGTCTTTTTATCTTTTTTGCGAACTTAATGGAGATTATTCCTGGATTTGAACCACCTTCAGGCAATATCAACTTTACACTTGCGCTTGCTCTTATCGTTTTCATCTATTACAATTTTGAAGGAATCAGAAAAAACGGTGTTATCCACTATTTTGCCCATTTTGCAGGACCAGTGAAGCTTTTGGCACCACTTATGTTTCCTATAGAAATCGTATCTCACATCTCTCGAATCATCTCTTTGTCGTTCCGGCTTTTTGGGAATATCAAAGGGGATGACCTTTTTGTATGGGTTCTTTTGATGCTCGCACCTTGGATTGTACCATTGCCAGGATTTGCATTGATGACATTTTCGGCATTTTTGCAAACATTTATCTTCATGATTTTGACATATGTATATCTTGCAGGAGCAGTCTTGCTTCACGAAGAGTCCCTATAATTGATGAGTAAAAAGCTCCTACGGGCCGCTGTACATTTTCTCATGGGTGTCTTCTGGGCGCTCATGGCTCTTTCCTTGTTTCTTGTTTTTACCTCTTTATACCCTATAGACCTTCCCATCGCCCTGATGTCTTCTTTGCTCATTTTTTGCTTTTGGCTTTTTTGGATTGTTATGTTGGAATTGGTTCTTATTGCCTTAGATATTCTCCAAAAATTGGAGTACCAAAAGAATGAAAAAGAATCTTGATGGATTTTTTTCCTATCTCATAACAGATCCATCGCAGTATGGAAAAAGTTCTATAGCTTTTAAAGTTTATCTGCACAGTGTATTTCGGAAACATACCCCCATTTTTTTGCTATATCGGGACAAAACAGATTTTCAAAAAAGAAAAGCACTCGCACTTTTACAAATAGCCAGTATATATGGCTCTATTCCTATTGTACATTCCGATCTAAAACTTGCAAAAAGATATCCATTTCTTGGCATTCATATTCCCTCTGACAGTTTCGAGAAAATTCTTTTGACTAAAAGGCTAGGAATTTTTACGATTGTGAGTACACACTCTGAAGAAGAGATTGAAAAAGCTGTAAGACTTGGAGCCGATTTTGTCACGTACAGTCCCATTTTCTCTACTCCCGGGAAAGGAGAGCCAAAGGGAGTCAGGCAGCTTCGAAAAGTATGTAAAAAGTATCCAAAAAAGATCATTGCTCTTGGTGGTATAGTGGGTCATAAAGAGATACGAAGAGTGTTGAGAGCTAAAGCGGCTGGTTTTGCATCGATTAGGTACTTTTCATGAAAAGTTTTGCCAACAAGCCTTGTCCATGTGGCAGTAATAGAAAATATAAAAAGTGTTGTATGCTTTTACACAAAGGTAAAAGTGCAAATTCGGCTCTGGAACTTATGAAGAGTAGATACAGTGCATATGCGACAAAAAACTATAGGTATATTCTCAAAACCGAACATCCATCGAAACAGATATGTGAAGACGAGATAAAAGCGTTTTGTGAATATAGATTTAAAAAGCTCGAAATACTCGATTGTGTGCAAAATGATCAAGAAGCCTTTGTAGAATTCAAAGCATATATAGATGATTTCATCTTACATGAGAGAAGTAGATTTGTAAAAGAGGATGGCGTCTGGTATTACATAGATGGAATCATCTTTGATTAATGCCCATTTTATCAACTTTTGAGTACAATCAAAAGAAAAAATCAAAGGATTTTTATGGAGTTTGAGGTAGTTATTGGCCTTGAAGTACATGTTCAGCTTAATACAAAAACAAAAATGTTTTGTGCCTGTGCGACGAGTTTCGCAGACGAGCAGAATAAAAACACCTGTCCTACATGTTTAGCACTCCCTGGCGCCTTGCCAGTAATCAATGAAGAAGCAGTAAAAAAAGCGATGATGTTTGGATGGGCTATCAACGCAACGATTAATAAAAAATCTATTTTCAACAGAAAAAACTACTTCTATCCAGATCTTCCAAAAGGGTATCAAATCAGCCAATTCGAAATACCGATTGTTGAAAATGGATATCTTTTTGTTGATAAAGAGGATGGTACAAAGAGAAAGATAGGTATCACAAGAGCACATCTTGAAGAAGATGCTGGGAAAAATATCCATGAAGGGGATCACAGTAAAGTGGATCTCAATCGAGCTGGAACACCGCTTTTGGAAATAGTCAGTGAACCAGATATCAGGAGCAGTGAAGAGGCGGTGCAGTATCTAAAAAAGTTACACGCAATTGTACGTTATCTTGATATCAGTGATGCAAATATGCAAGAAGGATCGTTCAGGTGCGATGCAAATGTTTCTATCCGACCAAAAGGGGATGAGAAACTCTATACTCGAGTAGAGATAAAAAACCTCAACTCCTTCCGATTTATACAAAGAGCGATCGAGTATGAGGTAGAGCGACATATCGAAGCGTGGGAAGATGGCGTCTACGATCAAGAAGTAGTACAAGAGACGAGACTTTTTGACTCGCAAAAAGGTGTTACACGAAGTATGCGAGGAAAAGAAGAGAGTGCAGACTATCGGTATTTCCCTGATCCAGATCTTTTGCCACTTGTAATTCCTGAAAGTTTTTATGAAGAGACAAAAAATATTCCAGAACTTCCAGATGAGAAAGAGGAGAGGTTTGTTCAAGAGTATGGTATCAAACCATATGATGCAGCGTTGATCGCTTCTTCTTTGGAGACTGCACAATATTTTGAGTCTATGATGGAAGAGGGGATTGATGCCAAAAATGCCGTGACATGGCTTACCGTAGAACTTGCAGCACGCCTCAATAAAGCTGGACTGGATATTACTACATCTCCGGTTGATGCGAAAAAACTTGCGAAGCTTGTTCAGCGAATCGAAGATAAAACTATCAGTGGAAAAGCGGCTAAAGATGTGCTTGATTTCTTGATGGAAAACAGCATCGACGTGGATGAAGCAATCGATAAACTTGGTTTGAAACAGATAAGCGATACGGGTGCTATTGAAGCCATGATAGATGAAATATTGGCTAATAATGAGGATAAAGTTGCCGAATATAAAGCTGGAAAAGAGAAACTCTTTGGATTCTTTGTGGGACAAGTTATGAAAGCGAGTAAAGGGAAAGCCGATCCAAAACTCGTCAATGAACTTCTGAGGAAGAAGCTCTCTTGAGTTTCTCCAAGCTCCTCATAGATCTAGCATTTTTGCTAGACAACTCTCCGCGATATAAAAAAATAAAACTCTTTTTTTGGAATCTTCTAAACAACGATGATTATACATATAAAAAATATTTCGATCTGTTTATGGTCTTTCTGATTATCAGCAGTGTGATAATTATAATTCATGAAGTCACTTCACCAATCTCAAAAATTTTATATTATTACGATGTCTATTTCGTTACGGGTATTTTCCTGATTGAGTATATATTGCGTTTATGGGTCTATAACGATATACATAAAATTATACTCGAAGAGTACGAAGAGTCACTTTTTCTTGATAAAGAGTTTGATACGAAAAAAGTATTGAAACAGATTATCACATCGAAACTTGAATATATCTTCTCTCCATTGGCTATCGTTGATCTTTTGGCCATATTACCAAGTTACAGAGAAGTGAGAATCTTAAGAATATTCATACTTTTTAGGGTATTCAAACTTCTACGATACTCCCATAATCTTACCCATTTTTTCCAGGTGATCGCTACTAAAAAGATAGAGCTTTATACCCTTTTTATGCTGATGGCTTTTGTGATTTTGGTTTCTGGTATCAGCCTTTATGTATTTGAAGATCGAGTCAATCCTAATATCAATTCATTGTTCGACGCGTTTTACTGGGCACTGGTGACGATATCGACAGTGGGTTTTGGTGATATCACCCCCGTAACCCATGAGGGGCGAAGTATTACCATGATTATTATTTTGATCGGTGTTGGGATGATCTCATTTGCTACATCGATTATCGTCTCTGCTTTTAGCGAACAGCTTGAACAGGTAAGGAACAATCGTGTACGGCATACAATTAAAAAATTGGCAGATTTTTATATCATATGCGGATATACAAATATGGCACAACTCTTCATCAAACGGCTTGAACTTGAAAAACACCCTTTTATTATTATCGATCAAGATAAGAAAGTGGTGGAGTCACTACTGTTACAAGGAAAATTGGCAATCGCAGAAGATGCAACGAAGAAAAATGCCTTTAAGACCATAGACTTTGATAAGGTTAAAGCGGTTCTTCTATTGACAAATAGCGATATGCACAACATCTATATCGCATTAAATGTCAGAAGTTTCAGTAAAAAAGTCTATTTGCTTTCGAGGACTGTCGATAATAACTCCTATAAAAAACTAAAACTTGCCGGTGTGGATGAAGTTATTTCACCCTATTTGACTTCTGGTTATTTTTCCTCGTTGATACTTGAACAGCCAATAGCACTTCAAGCAATCAACGATATTTTAACTGCACGAAAAAATGCTCTTTGTGATCAGATCGAAGTTACGGAGGGTTCTTTTTTGGAAAACAGAACGATAGGCGAGATCGAGGTGAATCGGTTTAAAATTTTAATTTTGGGTGTTGTTCGATACCATCCAGAAAAGAAGATAAAATATTTGAAATCAGAGTTTATTTTCAATCCTAAGGAGGATTTTGTTTTACGAGCCAATGATGTCATCGTTATTATGGGATACAGTATCAGTATAAGTAGCTTTAAATCCTACATCATAGAAAGTAGTCTCAAATATGTCTGAAAAGAAAGATAAGATCCTTCTGTTTGGATATGGCCGTTATGGGGAACAGATAGCACAGAGCCTTTTATCCGGGGGATATGAGGTGTATGTTGTCGATGAGAGTAAAGAGGCATTGAAAAGAGCTTCAATGCACGATATAGAAAATCTCTTCTTGATTGATATCGATGATGATGAAAAATTGACAGATCTCCTTTTTGATTATGGATTCGAAAAAATTTTTTGTGCGTATGATGAGGAAGAAAAGAATATATATTTGACTATAACATTCAAAGCGCTTTTTCATCATGTCCAAGTTTTCGCTCTTTGTGAGTCGAAAGAGAGTGAACGGAAACTCCATCTTGCAGGAGCTGACAGAGTGATAGATACGATGGAGGCAGCAGCAAACAGAATGTTTTTTTTAGTTGAAAAACCCGCAGTTGCCGAGGCGTTTGATCATATCCTTCTAAAAGATCCAAATATCATATTCAAAGAGATTGTTGTACCGAAAGGCTCTTTTTTGGATGGAGTCAACATCAAAGAGATCAATTTTTCAAAAGAGTATGATATTTTACTTATTGGTATCGTCGATAAAGAGCTTGGAGATCATTTTACGTTTGTCACGAGAGGAATCAATCACAAAATCGATGCAGAGGATATACTGGTGGTCATTGGCAAACGAGAAAAAATCGAGCATTTTGAACAAATACTTGAGGAGAAAAAAGAATGAAATTGGGCATCATAGGAGCTGGCAAATGGGGTAGTGCTCTACATTTTGCTCTTTCAAAGAAAAATGATGTCTATATTACTAGTAGACATTATCATGATTTGAAAAATTTCGTCTCTTTAGAAGAGATTTTACGTCTAGAGTATCTGATTCTTGTCTTGCCTGCCCAAGTAATCGGACCATGGCTGGAAAAACATCCATTAAGAAAGGATCATAAAGTCCTTCTTGCTTCAAAGGGAATTGATATAAAAAAGAAGAAATTTTTGAACGAAATTTTGCAGCAGTTTATTCCTCAAGAACATTTAGCCGTTCTTTCCGGTCCCTCTTTTGCAGCAGAAGTGCAAAAAGGGCTTCCTACAGCCGTAGTGGTGAGTTCAAGTAACGAGATTTTGGCTAAAACGTATGCACAGATGTTTCCTGATTTTATGAAAGCCTATGTGGATGATGATGTTGTCGGTGCAGAGATTGCAGGTGCGTACAAAAACGTCATTGCGATAGCTAGCGGCATATGTGACGGCTTGAAACTTGGCAACAATGCAAGAGCTGCACTTTTGGCAAGAGGTCTGGTGGAGATGGAGCGTTTTGCAAGCCATTTTGGTGCGAGAATGAGAACCTTTTTGGGACTGAGTGGAGCAGGAGATCTTTTCTTGACTGCAAGTAGTACCCTTTCAAGAAATTACAGAGTCGGTTTGGGTCTTGCCCTAGGAAAAGATCTCCAAAGGATACTCAACGATCTTGGTGAAGTGGCTGAAGGTGTATATACGGTTGAGGCGATTATAGAGATAGCAAAAGAACACTCGATATATGTTCCTATAGCGCGTGAAGTGTATGAGATTATTCACGGAAAAAATCCGAAGTTAAGCATTATTCACCTTTTGGAAAGGAATGGAGATGATTGAAGAGATACTACAAAAAATCGAGCAGCTTCCGCCTATACCAAATGTTGTCAATGAATTGCAGGAGTTGTACTATTCAGATATGTACAACGCCCATGACATTGAACAAGTCATCAACAAAGATCCCAATCTGGTTGCTGATATTTTAAAAACGGCCAACTCTCCTTATTACGGTTTTCCAAGAGAGATTCATGATATAAGGCAAGCTGTTGTTCTATTTGGCCTGGATCAAATCATTGAATTTGCTCTTGCATCCACTGTGGAACAGATGTTGCAATTCAATCTCGATTTTTATGGTATAAATCCAGATCAATTTATGAAAATGTCCGTTTTAAAAAGTAGTATCGCAAAAGAGTTGGTACCGGTAAAAAAGGATAAATTTTTAGTTTCCACCACTGCATTTTTATGCGACGTATCAAAGGTTATCCTTTCCAATTACGCCATGGAACACAGCATACAACCTATCAAAGAAGCGTTAAGACTCAATATATTAGATGGCATCGAAAAGGAACGAATAGGTGAAGATTCAATAGAAGTGGCGATCTTAATGTTCGAAAATTGGAATTTTAGCGTGGAGATGATCAAATTATTGAAAAATTTTAAAACAGAACAAAAACCAAATGAAAAAGCACTGTTTATTGCAAGAGATATTGTCAAAATTGATGGAACTGTTGACAAGGAGTATGCTCAAACTTTGCCTGAGTATGCGACATTACAGAAGGTTATAGGTTAAGGAGGGAATATGGAGCATTTTTTGAAAAAGGCAAAAGCATCAGCATCTGAACTTCTACGAATCGATGGAGCAAAGAAAAAATCTGTTTTGTTGCAAATAGCTGATGACATTGAAAAAAATAGTAACAAAATATTGGCAGCGAATGAAAAAGATATGGCACTTGCCAGGGAGATGAACCTCTCTTCGGCTTTGATCGATAGACTCTTTTTAGATGAAAAGAGAGTTCGTTCAATGGCAGAGTCTGTTAGAGAAATTGCCATGTTGAAAGATCCTGTCGGTAGAGTACTGGATGGGTGGGTCCTGGACAATGGACTTCGCATCGAGAAGGTTTCTATACCAATAGGTGTCATAGGCATAATCTACGAATCCAGACCAAATGTTACCAGTGATGCAGCGGCTTTGTGCTTCAAATCCGGAAATGTCTCTATTTTAAAAGGTGGAAAAGAGGCAAAAAACTCCAATGAGGCGATAGCAGAAACTATTCAAGCGGTTCTTGAAAAAAACGATCTTCCTAAAGAACTTGTTTCACTTCTTCCCGACTATAGCAGAGAAGGCGTCGAAAAATTGATCAAGATGGATAAATATGTGGATCTTATCATTCCACGAGGAGGAGAAGGTCTCATACGATATGTGAGCGAAAATGCAACCGTACCGGTTGTTAAACATGATAAAGGTTTATGTCACACCTATATCGATAAGGATGCAGATTTTGATAAAGCGGTCGCGATTGCGGTTAATGCAAAAGTACAACGTCCAGGTGTATGTAACGCCATGGAGACACTTTTGGTAGATTATGCGATAAAAGATGAGATTCTTTTGAAACTCTATGAAGCATTTAAGCCTCATATGACAACACTTAAAGGGTGTGCATTAACGAAGGAGGTTTTGCCTGATATTGAAACGGCAAGCGAAGAGGATTTTCATACGGAATATCTTGAAAATATTCTCTCTATCAAGGTTGTGGATGGTGTAGAAGAAGCGATAGAACATATCAGAAAATATGGAAGTGGTCATAGCGAAGCGATTGTAACAGAAAACTATACCACGGCTGAAAAATTTATGAATGAAGTGGATGCTGCATGTGTATATGTAAACGCTTCCACAAGATTTACCGATGGAGGTGTGTTCGGATTTGGTGCTGAAGTGGGTATTTCTACCAATAAACTTCATGCAAGAGGTCCCATGGGAATTAATGACTTGACAACATATAAATACAAAATATATGGCGAGGGCCAGATACGGCAATGACGCCGCAAAAATGTGTCTTGATTGGTGCTTCCACAGGGGGTCCAGAATTTATAGAAAAGATTGCAATGGTATTGCCTAAGGCTTATCCTTATCCGATATGCGTTGTTTTACACTTCCCTATGCATTTTTCTGCTTCCTATGCAAAAAGACTTGATGAACACAGCGCTGTGCATGTTACAGAAGCCGAAGATGGTATGAAATTGTATCCGGGAACGATGTACATAGCAAAGAGCGGCCGGCATATGTGTTTTGGGAAGGATGGGCATAATATTGTAATACAACTGAAAAATAAAAATAGAGAAGAACTTTTCACTCCTAGTGTCGATGCGATGTTCCTGAGTGCAAAAGATGTTTTTGATCCTAAACATATATTGGCCGTTTTGCTGACGGGAATCGGGAGTGATGGTGCTTTAGGAATGGTTGAACTTAAAAAGGCAGGCGCTTTGACCATCGCCCAGGATGAAAAGAGCTCTATAGTATATGGTATGCCTAAAGAGGCTTTTGCAAGAGGGGGCGTTGTAAAGATACTTCCTTTTCATGAAATAGTGAAAGAGATACTTCGTTTTGGAGAGAAAAGATAATGGGTTTTAAAAAAGGGGTACAAACACAAAAAATCATACGTTTCAAAGAGTTTGATGAAGCAAGGGATTATATTGAAAATTTCCAAAAATATCATCAAGACAATATCTATGCAGCGATCGACTATATGATAAGTCATAAAGAGTACTATTTTCTTTTGAAAAATCTTTTAAGACATCAACAAAACGGAAAAATTGAAAAGTTCGTAGAATATCTTTTTTCAAGATTAGAGTGTCTTAAACGTAATGAAGATCGGAAACTATTAAAGCAGTTGTTACAGTGTAGGAATACTTACTTGCAAGAAAAAACATTTTCATTCATCATCAATTGCTGTGAGACTTTTGATATAAGTGACATGCTTGAGGATTATGAACCTTCTTTGCAACAGATAGAGCTTATCGTAAACCATTTGGAATGTGAATCAATCAAAAAATACACAGAAGCGCTTCAGAAAAAACTCTTAGAAAAATATCGTTTGTTAAGCAGGAACAAAGATGCTGAACTTGGATGAATTGAAAAAAATCCGCGATTATATCGATGAAAAAACCGGTATTTTCATAGAGGATGATATTCTAACGACTGTATATAAAAGAAAAATAGAAAATTTTATGAAAGAAAATGATTTCGATCTTTTTTCGGATTTTTTCCATGCACTTCAAGATAGGGCCATTTTGCAAGACTTTATCAATATCATTACGATCAATGAAAGCTATTTTTTTAGAGAAAAACACCAATTTGACGTGTTGGTCAAGTATGTATTGCCAGAACTTGATACAGTACGTCCATCTAGCGATACGATAAACATTCTCTCTTCACCATGCTCTTCTGGTGAGGAGATTTATACGATAGCCATGGTCATTAAACAGGAATCACCCGTTTTTCACAAAAGAGATTTTTCTCTTGTAGGAATCGATATCAACTCTTTCATTTTGCAAATGGCGAAAAAAGGAGTTTATAATTCACGAAGTGTTATGGCCGTTCCAAAAACCTATCTTGATACTTATTTTCATAAGATGGAAGATGGGTATCTTATCGATAAAGAATTTGTAAACAATGTTGAATTTCACAATATCAATGTCATGGACTATTACGCTATGAGGCGCCTTGGAGTGTTCGATATCATATTTTCTAGAAATATGCTTATCTATTTCAGTTCAAAGGCAAGAAAGAGTATACTTTCGACATACTATTCTATGCTCAAGCCCGGAGGATATCTATTTTTAGGCCATGCGGAACAGATACCCAAAGATATGGATCTTTTTAAACAGATCAATATTCAAGGAACCACTTTGTACAAAAAATTAGTTTAAAGGAGATGTTATGAACATACCAAAGTGTCCAAAATGCGAAAGCGAATATGTTTACGAAGATGGAGAACTCTTTATCTGTCCTGAATGTGGATTCGAATTTGACAAAGAGTACAAAGAGGAGGGGCTCATTGTCAAAGACGCACATGGCAATATTTTGCAAGATGGCGATACCGTCGTAGTGATGAAAGATTTGAAGGTCAAAGGAGCAAGTGGTTCCGTAAAAGCTGGAACGAAAGTGAAAAATATCAGACTTTGTGAAGGCGATCACAATATTGACTGCAAAATCCCAGGTTTTGGTGCAATGAAGTTAAAAAGCGAATTTGTCAAAAAAGCCTAATTGCTTCATGGAAAAAGTTTTAGAGATTGAGGATCTGACTTTTGGGTATACCAAAGATAGGCCACTCTTTTCCAACTTTTCCATAAGTGTCCAAAAAGGGGAATTGGTCTCTATTGTTGGACCAAGTGGAATCGGAAAAAGCACGCTTTTTGAACTTATTAGCGGTTTTTTAAAACCATGGAGTGGTACTATCCGGGCCCAAAAACTATCCACCATTTTTCAAGATCCCTATAGCTCTTTTCATCCAACATATACAATTTTGGAACAAATTAAGGATGTGGCTTCTTTGGAAGGTCTTGAAGAGTTGGCAAAAAGCATGGATATCGAAAAAGAGATTTTAAATAAATATCCTCATGAAATTTCAGGTGGACAGTTGCAGCGGTGTTCCATTTTAAGAGCAATTTTGATGAAGCCAAAACTGTTACTTGCTGATGAGCCGACAAGTGCACTAGATAATGTCACACAACTCAAAGTCATGAAAACACTTTTGCAATTTTTGGATCGAGTAGGTATTTTATTGATTACACATGACCTTGAACTGGCAAAATGGTGCAGTGATAAAATTATAGAAATTTCAGAGTAGCTCTAGATTAGCCATTTTTTTTCAAAATCGTCTTTACAAAGCGGTTTATCAAAATAGTATCCTTGAATCAGATGGCAATCAAGATCAAGTAATATATCCAACTGTTCTTGATCTTCTACCCCTTCAGCAATGATTTTATAACCAAGACCTTTAGCAATCTCTACAATTGCATGTACAATAATTCTATCATCTTTATTTTTTACAATATCATCGATGAATGTTTTATCTATTTTAATCTTATCAACAGGAAATTTTTTGATGTAAAAAAGTGAGGAGTACCCAGTACCAAAATCATCGATAGAGATGGAAAATCCATGATCATGCAGTTTTTTGAGCATTCGTAAAGTAGTTTCTAGGTTTTGCATAATGGATGTCTCTGTAATTTCTAACTCAATCGAAGATGTATCAATACCATTTTTCTGAATTAGGTTTGTGAATTTGTAATAGAAATTACTTTGTGCAAAATGGTTAGCAGAGATATTGATAGCAATTTTTTGTGAAAATCCATAGCGCTCTTTCCACTCTTTAATATCCTGGACAACATGAGAAAAGACTATTTGATCAATTTGTTGAATCAAATTACGCTCTTCTGCAAGTGGAATGAAATGATAGGGAGTCAGTATCCCTTTTTGGGGATGTTTCCATCGAATAAGTGCTTCTGCTCCAATAAGTTTGTTAGATCGTGCATCAATTTGTGGTTGATAATAGATTAAGAATTGATCTTTTTGTATTGCAATTTTTAGTTCATGTTCCAATATAAATTTAGATTCAACTTTATCTGCAAGCTGTTTATTGAAAAAAGAGAATCTATTTTTGCCTCGTTCTTTTGAACGATACATTGCAATATCAGCATTTTTTAGAATATCTTCAACACTTTTCCCATCTTTAGGAAACTCAACAATACCAATGCTTATAGAAATATGGTACATATTTTTGGATGGGGAGAGGACTATAGGGGGCTGTAATTTGTGAAAAATTTTATCGACAATTTTTGTTATGATTTTGGGACTATCTATGTTTTGGATAATAATAACAAATTCATCCCCACCGACTCTTGCAAAGATATCATCTTTTCTTAAAATATTTCTAATACGATTTGCGAAATTTTTTAATATTTCATCACCAACATTATGTCCTTTCGTATCATTAATAGTTTTGAAATTATCGATATCGATAAAAAGAAGATAAAACGGAATATTTTTTGTAATTAAATCGCGTAATTTCGTTTCAAGAAAAGAACGATTGTATAATCCTGTAAGAAGATCAAAATTTGCTCTTTTTATAAGTTTAACTTCATATTGTGTGAGCATTTTGAAAAGTTCATGAAAATTGTTAGTAAGTGAGCCGATTTCATTATCGATTCTCTTTTTAATTTTTTTATCAAAGCGCTCTTCATAATAGTGCAAAACTTTTTTATTGAGTCTTTCAAGAGGTATAATTATATTACTTTTAGTAAATTTTCTAATATTATATAAAGCGATTACAGAAATAGTTACAATTATAAATATAATCGTAATTAATTCTATAATAATATTGTGCAATTGTCGTTGGAATGAGGCAACTAAAATGATTTTACCTAAATAGTTGTTGTTGTCATCATATATGGATAGAGGGAAGTACAGATCAAAATCATCAAATGTAGGAGAATTGATAGATTGATGATGAAGAGGAAAAGATCTAGGATATAAAATTTGTCCATCATGTGTGTAAACAACTACATTCTTTACATCCTTAAATCCTAAAATTAAAGGAAAACTGTCTTGTATGTATTGTATATCTTTGAAAACTAAAGCGTCTTTTATATAATCGCCGTAGATCTTCGTCATATTTTCTACTTTTTCCCTGAAATCATTTATTGCACTATTAAATAAAAAAATGGCAATTGCTATTATAGATATTGTTATGGATAGTATGGCATTTTTTAAAAAATTTTTTTGAAATGTTTTAGCGAGTCCCATAATTCAATACTTTCTAACAGCTAGACGTAATAGTCGTGAACTGATTTTTATACGAGATTTTTTTATACTGTTTAAGTTGACTTCAAAACGGATGTTTTTGCCTATTTGTACTAAATTAATCATACCTCCTAATTTTCCTAAATTTTCACCATCAGTGATAAGCAGGATTTTGTTGTCTCTATTTACAATTTGATGAACAAGTTTCTGATCATTAGTGACTACGACGTTACATGCATCTATATCTTGAAGATAGTGTAAAATAATCTTTCCTTCTTGAACTCTTCTTTTTTCTAATATTCTCAATTTTTTTGCGTATGGTAAATTTGGATCAATGCATAAATGAATTGTTGACACATTCTTCCATTGTATATATTTTAAAAAATTATATATGTATGCTACTTTAATATCATCTATATTTGCACTTTTCGCAAAAAGGAAGAGAGTGAAGAGAATACTGAAAAGTATCTTTTTCAAAATTTATATCCTATATTGATACGTACTGTTCTACCATGATCGGAATTAAAATCTTGTAGATGCTCTTTCCCAACAGGCGTTTTATAATGGGTATTGAAAATATTATCTATTGATAATTTGAATTTAAATCTTCTATTTTGATGTTGTAATGTGAAATGGGGAATGATTCTATTATTGAGTGTCCGTTGCCATGATTTGATTTTGGAAAGGTAATCAATCCAAAACATAATATTGAAATGGTTTTTATGATAAATAGTTTTGAAATCGAACATATGCTTTGGAGCATTTATAAGCCAACTACCTAGATAATCTTTGGCATAGGTATATGTATATCCGAAATCATATGAAAAATTCATGTAGTTAATTCGAAAATTGCAGTCAAAGCCTTGTGATGTAATATAAGGTATATTAGTATATTCAAGTGGTGACGAATCTTTTTGTATGATAAGATCTTCAATTTTAGTGTAGAATAAAGAAGTACTGAATTTCCAATTATCATGTATTGTTTGATATAGAATTTCATAATTGTATGCAGTTTCCGGTCTAATATCTCTTTTTCCTGAAAAATTTGGATCATCACTATAATACAGTTCATATGAATTTGGAACTCGAAAAGCAGTGGAAAAAAGAAATTTAATTGAGGACATTTCATCGATTGAAAATATATAAGCACATCTTGGTGAGAGTTTTTCTCCCCTATTGTCTATATGATCATACCGGATACCAAATGAAAAATTGGATGGTCCGTTGTAGTACTCGAATTGAGAAAAGAGCGCTTTTTTGTGATCTCTGTGATTTGTATCGAGTATTTTAATGGAATTACTGTTGGCTATTTGTCTATTTTCTAATGAATAAACAATATCAAACCCTAGGAGAAATCTCAATCTATCCAATTTTTGGATTGCTATGGTTTCAAAATCGATCCAACTATTTTTAGCTGTATCAATCCATGGACCTGTATCATATAAAAAAGATCCTTCATATTGATAGATATTATAGGAAAATCTATTTTGTAGTGTTATGGTATCATAGTCTTTTCTATAAGAATATCCAAATATAATTCTTTCATCAATATTATATTGTTCGGATCCGGGAATGACATTCCATGGAAAAGTAGGGTCATATTTTTTTCTTTTGACGTAACCACCATGAAGTGTTAATGTATCGCTTAAAGCATATTTGAAATATATTTTTTTTGCATATTCTCGATCATTCGCATAAAAATTTTTTTGTAAGGAATATGAATAATAAGTATCTATTCCTTTTCGATCAAAAACAGAACTAAATATTTGAAAGTTATTTATACTATAAGACAAGAGAGCCTTTTTCTCATCTTTGCTCCCATACAGTAATGATACTCTAGAATCGTTTTGTTTTGTAATGATATTAACAATAGCTAAAAAAGCATTGGAGCCATACAAAGATGAAGAAGGATTTCTAATTATTTCTATTCGCTGAATATTGTCAAGATCAAGTAAACTTCCGTTTTGGAAAAAACTTGAGGAGAAGATATTATCATTTAACCGAAAACCATCAACCAATATAATGAATTTTGAGCCCCAATCTCCAAACATTCCATATCCGTGGAAACCCATATATCCATATGCATGATCATTACTGAAGTAAAAACCATTAATACTTTGTAAAAGCTCACCCAATGTTTGGTAAGGGCCTTCTTGAATTTCCTCTTCATTGATAACGATAATGTCTGCGGGAGCTTTTAATATAGATTGTGTATATTTTGAAGCTGTAGATACTTTGGTTATTTCGATTGCCCCTAGCTCTTCTATATCCAGGTCCAGGAGCTGTTCATCTTGGGCGAACAAAAAAATGGAAATGAAAAAAAGTATAAGTGCATAACGCACAATAATACCCTTAGATAAAAATTTGGATTATTTTCATTATATAATATTAAGTTTAAAGAATGCTTATGGGCAGAGTCGAGATTTTCCTTTGTCTACTGTTTCTTGCATTTTATGGCGAAGCTCTTTGAACCATTCATCTTGCGGATCTGGATAGAAGCTTGGCATGTAGATCACTTTGATGGTGCCCGGATTGAGTTCTAATGTTTTGCTATCGAAACGTTTTCTTGCACAAACGATGACAATAGGTTGGACTTTTAGTTTTAGTTTTTCCGCTATGATCTTTGCTCCCGGTTTGAAGGGGAGTAGTTTGTCTCCTCTGGCACGAGTTCCTTCTGGAAAAATCGCAATCGTCTTCTTTTTCGATTTCTCTTTAGACTCTTTAAGAAGATGTATCAAAGATTTTCTATCTTCCCGATCTAGGCGAATATTTCCGGGAAGTTTTAAGAGAAGACCGAAAAAGGGGGTGTCGAAGAGTTCTTTTTTTGCAATCCAGACCATATCCCATGGATAGACAGATTCAATTACCGGTATATCGATGAGGCTTGAATGATTCATGATTATCATTTTTGCATCGGGATCTGGTTCCCCTTCTGTCACTACATTTATGCCAAGAAGAAAAAGGATTGCTTTCGTAAAGAATCGTTTTATCGATTTATACTGTTTTTTTGGGAAAATGATAAAAGTAAGAATATTCAAAGTAACCATTAGTACAATTATAAAAGCTGCGTATATACCTCTAATCTTTGCAAACATCATCTTCTTTGACCCATCCTATTTTTTTATCTGGAAGCATTATTTTTATATATCCATTTGCTTCATTAAGTTTGAAGAAACTATTTTTTTTATTATTAATCTTGAAAATGGTACTCTGTTTCGTAGGCAATATATATATCTTACTCCCTTTTTTAATGCACACTTTTTCCGCAGGAATCAACAAATATCCCATATATCCAAGCATTACAACGGCCAAAAGTATCCAGAAAATACCTCTTTTCCATATTCCATAGAGCAAGAAGAGTATGCCAAACATTCCCAGAAGAGCTATTTTGGTAAAACGGCTTTTATCCTCGGTAGGATTGATATCTGATTGTGTACTGACAATCTCGTCTTTGACAATGATAGGAATACTTATCAGTTTAAACTCTCTAGCGTCAGGGTCGAAATAATGGAATCGAAGCTGTGAAAAATGCGAAGGCAATATCGCGTAGTAAAGAATATCCATGACTGGAAACGATTCATTTATCTCTTTGATTTTTTGGAGTCTTGCAAAAGGGAGTTTAAAATCTTCAAGATTTGCGTACAATCCGACGATGCGCATCAAAATGAGATTAGATGTACGGTCATACTGGACAGAATCAAACTCTTTTATATCAAGCCTCTTTGCTAAGACATGGCAAAAATTTTCCGGTGCATTGAGCTGTTTTACTTGAAGAGGGAGGCCTGTCAGTCTTTGTCGGATCTCTTGAAAAGAGAATATGACATCTGGGAGTTTAGCAGGCACCCCCGTCACTTTGAAATAGATCTTTTTAACGGCATAGCCATCAACTATTTGCAAAGGTTCTTCACTGTATCGCATCTGTAGATTCAGTTCATTTTGGAATACCATAGGAATCTGATCTTCGGGAGTTAAACCAGGGATAAAAAATTTGATTGTAACTGGGAAGATCTCCCCGACAAACAGAGAGTCAGGGACTTTATCCCATTTCGCCAATGAAGTAGCGGCGTGAAGTTGAAAAAAAAGAAGACCCAAAAAGAGTATGAGTCGTTTAATGGAGAAATCCTTCTATCATTTTTATGCCATCATCACTCCCCAGGATTTTTTCACAGGCACGCTCAGGGTGGGGCATTAATCCAAAAACGTTTTTTGTTTCATTGCATATCCCGGCAATCGCATCAATACTACCGTTTGGATTGTCATAGTCACCATCTTTATCGCAATATTGTAGAAGTACTTGTTGATTCTCATACATCTGTTTCAATTTTTCTGGCTCCACATAATAGTTTCCTTCCGCATGAGCGATGGGGATATTGAGGATATCGCCTATTTGTAATTTTTTTAAGAAGGCATTGTTGTTATTGAGAACTTTAATATATTGAAATTTGGAGACAAAATGAAGGTTTTCATTGCGTTTCATTGCACCTGGCAGAAGGTGAGACTCCAAAAGGATTTGAAAACCATTACAAATCCCAAGAACATAGCCTCCTTTTTTGGCAAATTCAACGACCGCTTTCATAATAGGACTGAATCTTGCGATAGCACCGCTTCTGAGATAATCGCCGTAACTAAATCCTCCAGGCAATACTACAAGGTCCGTATTTTGAGGAAGGGAGTCGTGTTTATGCCATACGATTTGGGTTTGAGCACCGATAAGTGAAAAAGCATAATCGGTATCGAACTCGCAGTTTGTCCCTGGAAAACGTATGATGGCTACTTTCATCGTACTATCTCTATATCGTAATCTTCTATAACAGTATTTGCAAGAAGTTTTTCACACATCTGCTCAACCTCTTTTTTTGCCTCCTCTTCACTCATTGTACCTGAGAGTTGCAGTACGATCTGTTTTCCCACACGGACATCTTCCACGTTTCGAAAACCGAGCTGCTGCAGTGCATGATGAACAGCTTTCCCTTGAGGATCGAGAACACCCTCTTTCAAATAGATATTGACTATCGCTTTCATTGCATCACCTTTGTAATTCTTTTTAACACCTCTTCGTATGCCACTTTTACATTGCCAAGATCATGTCTGAAAAGATCTTTGTCCAGTTTTTCGCCACTGGTTTTATCCCAGAATCGACAGCTGTCTGGACTAATCTCGTCTGCAAGGATAATGTTACCTTCACTATCTTTTCCAAATTCTACTTTAAAATCTACTAGGTTGAGGTTTGCTTTATCGAAGAAACTTTTGAGGACCACGTTGATCTCTCGACCCAGGCGTTTCAACTCTTCCAATTCGCTTTCATGATCGACAAGTTCCAAAATGAGTGCGTGCTCATCATTGATCAAAGGGTCATGAAGTGCATCATTTTTGTAGTAAAATTCGACCAAGGCAAAAGGAAGCTTTGTTCCATCAGGAATCCCAAGCCTTTTTGTTAACGATCCAGTGGCAATATTGCGCACAACCACTTCGATCATGATCATTTCTGCTTTTTTGATAACCATCTCATTTTCACTGATACATTCTACAAAGTGGGTTTTGATGCCTTGTTCTTCCAAAAGTTTGAAAAGATTGGCGCTTATTTTACAATTGAGTGCACCTTTTCCAGCTTCTTCGGATTTTTTTTGTGCATCAAAGGCGGTGAGGGAGTCCTTGAATTCGGCTATTAATATATTTTCATCATCCGTTTTCCATATCTTTTTTGCTTTACCTTCATACAAAAGCTCTGTTTTTTTCATTTATGCTCCTTAGCTATAATCAAGGCTTTAAGAATGTCATAAGCCTCTTTGAGTTGCGCGTCATTGTATAGTGCTGTTTCATCAATGAGGTTCTTTTGCTCTTTTTTCGTCTCTTTTTTAGGTTTTTTGCCTTCTATCTTTTCTAGTTCACTTTTGAGGTGTGCTTTGAGCTCGGCCTCTTTAATCATGAACTCATCCTCTTTTTTCTCTACTTTTCCTGGGTAAACCGTAATATCAGGTGTAATACCTTTTGCCTGAATAGTTCTTCCGCTTGGAAGGTAGTATCTTGCTATAGTAAGTTTGATCGCCTCATCTTTATCGATCGGCAAGATAACTTGTACGCTTCCTTTCCCAAAGGTTTTTTCTCCAACGATCACAGCCCTGTGATGGTCTTGCAATGCACCGCTGACGATTTCACTGGCACTTGCGCTTCCACCATTGACGAGTACAACAATGGGAGTATCTTTGATCGTTCCTATGCTGTGTGCTTTATAGACTCTATTTTCTGATTTTATCCGTCCTTTTTGCGATACGATCACTCCTTTGTCGATAAAAAGGTCAGAAAGTCCCACTGCTTGATCGAGTAGACCGCCTGGATTGTTTCTAAGATCTATAACGATCCCTTTCGTTTTAGGATTGGCTTTGAGATATTTTTTTACATCATGGACCACTTTTTTATCGAAATTGGTGATTCGAAGATAGAGGTATTCGGGATTTAGGATATGTTTTGCATAGACCGATTGTACTTTGATTATCGCACGAGTGATTTCGACGACGAAAGGCTTCGCTGTTCCTTTTCGAAAAATTGTGAGTTTGATTTTTGTACCGGGCTTGCCTCGCATAAGGTTAACGGCTTCATCAAGTGTCATATCCAAAGTGGATTTATCGTTTATTTTTAGAATGATATCGCCTGCTTTGAGGCCAGCTTTATCTGCAGGAGTTCCTTCCAGTGGTGCAATAACCGTAAGTGCCCCATCTCTCATGCCCACAGTGATGCCAAGCCCTCCAAACTCTCCTCGTGTTTGTATCTGCAGTTCTTTATAATGTTTTTTGTCAAGGTAGGCCGAATGTGCGTCAAGATTGCTCAAAAGCCCGGCAATCGCTTTGTTGATAATCTCCTCGATATTGAGTGGATCGACATAGTATCTTTCTACTGTATTGACAACTTTCGTAAACTTGGCAACAGCCTGTAGTTTCGTTGTCAAGTTGTCATCGTAACTGTTTTTTGCAAGCATAGTGCTGGCACTAAGCAAAAACGCGACAGAAACACCTATGTAAAATGGTTTGCTTTTTTTCATCTATTCCCTTGTATAGGCTGATATTGTAGTGCAATATTATAAGGAATCATTACTAAAAGTTGGCTAAATGGCAAATGCAACTTTAGTATCACTATGGAATGAGAAAGTTTGCTATGATTGAGAAGTGTAAAAAAGTCTTAAATAATTTTTGTCAAACAAGATCAAATAACTTGACAATATTAGACTAAAATAATATAATTGAAAAAGAATAAATATTATGAAAGGAGAAAATATGAGCAATATTTTCGAAAAGTTGACACACAAAATGACGGAGACTTTAGATAGTGCTGTCAGTCTTGCTTTGCACAATAAAAATCCGGAAGTGGATGTGGCTCATGTACTGTGGGCACTTTTGACTGATACAGGCTCTATTCTGAATCAAGCGCTCAATAAAATGGGAGTAGATAAAACTCCAATTGAACTTGAAGTAAAAAGCGTAGCTGATAGACTGCCTAAAGTCTCTTCTATTACAAAAGAGAGTATCAAAATCTCTCGGAACCTTGCCGAAAGTCTTCAGAAAGCCGAAGGCTTGATGGTGAGGAATGGCGATCAGTACCTGGCTGTCGATACTTGGATTGAAGCCAATACGGATAATCCAGTCTTTAAAGAGGTTCTTGGAAAGTATGTAGATCTTTTTGAACTCAAAAAAACCCTTGAAGCGATTCGCGGTGGTAAGAAAATAGAGTCTCAAACAGCAGATGAAACCCTCGAAGCACTTGAAAAGTATGGGATCGATTTAACGAAAAAAGCAGCAGAAGGCGAGCTCGATCCAGTGATTGGGCGGGATGAAGAGATCCATAGAGTGATGCAGATTTTGATTCGAAAAACAAAAAACAATCCAATCTTGCTTGGTGAACCGGGTGTTGGTAAAACTGCTATCGTAGAAGGACTGGCACAAAGAATCATCAATAAAGAAGTTCCTTTGAGTTTGCAAAATAAGCGAGTCATTGCTCTTGATATGACCTCATTGGTGGCTGGGGCGAAATATCGAGGTGAATTTGAAGATAGGCTCAAAGCGGTTATTGATGAAGTGAAAAATGCGGGGAATATCATACTTTTTATCGATGAGATTCATACAATCGTTGGAGCGGGTGCCAGTGAAGGAAGTATGGATGCAGCGAATATCTTAAAACCAGCTTTGGCACGAGGTGAACTCCATACAATCGGTGCGACAACTTTGAAAGAGTATAGAAAATATTTTGAAAAAGATGCGGCGCTGCAAAGACGTTTTCAACCTGTAAAAGTGGAAGAACCGAGTATCAATGAAGCGTTGCAGATTTTAAGAGGACTTAGAGAGCGTCTTGAAGCGCATCACAATGTACAGATCTTAGATAGTGCTTTGGTTGCTGCTGTGAAGCTCTCAAGCAGATACATTACTGATAGATATTTGCCAGATAAGGCAATTGACTTGATCGATGAAGCAGCGGCAGAACTGAAAATGCAAATCGAGTCTGAACCGTTTGAGCTTAGTAAAGTCAAACGCGAAATTCAGCAGCTCTTAGTTGAAAAAGAAGCACTTTTAATGGAAAAGAGCAAGAAAAATGAAGAACGGCTCAAAGAGATAGAAAAAGAATTGGCCGATCTTGAAGAGAAAAAGCGTGCGCTCGAATCACAGTTTGAAACAGAGAAGAAGATTTTCAAAGAGATTGCAGAAATTAAAGAGAAAATCGAACGACTTAAAGCAGAAGCCGAAAAAGCCAAACGAGAAGGTGACTATAACAAAGCGGCTGAAATCGAATATGGTCAGATTCCACAAATGGAGCAAAAGCTTGCTGAACTCAATGAACAGTGGAATCGAATGCAAGAAGCCGGAACCCTTTTGAAAAACGCCGTTGACGAAGAGATGATAGCCAAGATTGTGAGTAAATGGACGGGTATTCCAGTTACAAAAATGCTTCAAAGTGAAAAAGAGAAAATCTTGCATGTTGAAGATGAACTTAAAAAATATGTTGTTGGACAAGATGCCGCTATCAAAGCAGTTGCAAGAGCGATCAAGAGAAACAAAGCGGGACTTTCTGATACCAACAGACCAATTGGTAGTTTTATGTTCTTAGGACCGACAGGTGTGGGTAAAACGGAAACAGCGAAAACGTTGGCACGATTCCTGTTTGATACGGAAAAATCGCTCATACGAATAGATATGAGTGAATATATGGAAAAACATGCAGTGAGCAGACTCGTTGGTGCACCTCCAGGATATGTTGGATATGAAGAGGGTGGTCAGCTTACTGAAGCGGTACGAAGAAAGCCATATAGTGTCGTGCTTTTTGACGAGATAGAAAAAGCGCATCCAGATGTATTCAACATTCTTTTGCAAGTGCTTGATGATGGGCGCCTAACGGACAACAAAGGTGTGACAGTCGACTTTAGAAACACTATCATCATTATGACAAGTAACATTGCAAGCGATAAGATCATGGAATTCAAAGATCCTGAAGATAGAGAGAAAGCGGTCAAAGACGAGTTGAAGCGCTATTTTAAACCAGAATTTTTGAACCGGCTTGATGATATCGTGATATTCAATCCTCTTGGCGAGCAAGAGATTGTCAAGATTGTGGATATCATGTTTGCAAGGATCCAAGAAAAACTCAAAGAGCGAGATATCAAGATCGAGCTTACTGAAAGCGCGAAAAAACTGGTTGCAAAAGCCGGGTTCGATCCGGTATATGGAGCTAGACCGCTCAAACGAGCCCTTTATGAGATCGTGGAAGATACATTGGCTGAGCTTATCTTGGAAGATAAAGTCAAAGAGGGCGACAGCGTAAAATTCGACGCTGAAGGTGATCAGGTAGTTGTTTATGTCAATGGTCAAAGAGTCTAGTCTCTTTGGCCCTTGATAGCCTTTTTGTTTTTGTACATTCTTTTGTCTGCTACTTCGATCAGTTTTTTGATATCTTCACCGTCATCTGGAAACAAAGAAGCTCCTATTGCCGCACTCACTGAAAATTCTATATTCCTATGATGGATCGGTTTTGACAGAAGATTGTCAATTTTTGTTGTGATTGCATCAATATTCTTTTTCCCCACATTTTTAATACACAAAATAAATTCATCTCCTCCATATCGGCAAACGAAGTCATCTTGGCGAATAATGTTTTGTAATCGTTTTGAAATAATCTGTAGACAATAATCCCCGAATTGATGCCCATATGTATCGTTGACAGGCTTAAAATCATTGAGATCAACAAAAAATATGGCAAATTTTTTCTTGTTTTCGACAAATTCATTCAGTGTTTGATTTAAAAACGTAAAACATGCAGCTCTACTGTACGTTTTTGTCAGTTCATCAATATGTGCCTGTTCTTTGAGAAGTGCTTTTTGTTTTACATGATCTGTTATCTCTTTGATTAATATGCTTATGGTATCATCCAAAACAATGATTTGAATGTCGAAAAATCTGTTTTTCAAACCCAAATGATCTTGAAAAGCAATCTTTCTCTTTTTTGTGGAAGATACGATTTTTGATCTGTTTTCAATGTCTATATATTCTAAAAAGTTGTTTCTGTTTTTTTGTTCTATATTTTTCCAATATTTTGAACTTTCCAAGATACTAAAATGAAGATCAGTGATGAGGACAATATCTTTTTTCAAATAGGAGAAAAGATCGAAAAGTGATCGTTCTATTTTTCTTTTATGAATATTTTCTTGAATGAGATGGAGCAGATTTGATGTCATTGATTGAATATCATCTTTTTCCCTGTCGAGCTCTTTGAGGCACTCTTCATTGAGAGAGTTCGTTTGTAAAAAATCCTGTAAAAAGACTGCTAGTACATAAATCCGTTTTAAAAATTGATCAATAAGTCTGTAAACCATCAGATATAAAACGAAAAATAGAGAAACCAATAAAATGTTTGGTGTAATGATGAAGCGATAATAGGAAAAAGATGGTCTGTATCGTATGATGCCATCTTGAACATGAATCTCTAAAGGCGTATTGCGAATTGCATTCCATATGGTATCAAAAAAGGAGAGAGGTGCTATTTGGGAGTATTTTAAAGTAAGTTCTTGTTGTATGATGGAGTAGTATTGATAATTTGCGGCCACTATAAAAAAGAGATATATAATCAAAAAGGTTAGTACAATTCTCGTACGGAAGGTTTTGAGGAGATACTTTTCCATAACGAATCCTTATCTTTAACCATTATATCACGTTCGTGTATCCTCTATCATTGCATAAATTCTCTATTTTAGGAACTAATCTCGAATTAAGTTCAGTTTTAGTAAACTTAGGCTCAAAATTTTATGGAAAAGGACGTGTATGAAACGAACATACCAACCGCATAACACGAGACGAAAAAGAACGCACGGTTTTAGAGCTCGAATGAAAACCAAAAATGGCCGGAAAGTGATCAATGCTAGAAGAAGAAAAGGTAGAAAAAGATTGGCAGTATAAAAGGGGTTCAAACTCTCAAAACGAAAAGGGAGTTTGATTATGTTTATAAAAGGGGAATAGCTTTTCATTCCCCATATTTTGTTCTATTTTACATACCAGATAAAGATATGAGAATAGGGTTTGTCGCAAGTAAAAAAGTCGGCAAAGCAGTTCAAAGAAACAGGGCGAAACGAGTTCTCAAAGCTCTTTTCATACAATATTTTGATCAACTCCCAATAGGACGGTATGTTTTTGTTGCCAAGCCAAAATTGTTGGGGGCGGATTTTAAAAGAATTGACCAGGAGATGACCAAGATCCTGGAACGAATAAAGAGACGAAAATGGTAAAAAAGAGTCTACTTGTCTTGCTAAAAATCTATCAAAAGGTTTTTACACTTCTTTCATATGGTAGCTGTAGATACTATCCAACTTGTTCGGAATATGCTGTTTGGAAGTTAGAGCAAGACAATCTGTTTCGAGCTCTTTTTCATACCACATTTCGCATTCTTCGATGCAATCAACTCTTCCCAGGTGGAATAGAGTATCCTACAATTCGAAAAGAAATTTGTAATGTGTCATACAAAAAAATAGCCGTGAAATACTGGCTTATTCCTAAAAGTGAATCGGAATATTTTCTCATAAAAAATTTTAAAAGGTAGCCAATGTTAGAAAAGATGAGTACAAATCAACGTGTATTACTTGCTACAATAATCTCTTTAGTAGTGTTTTTCGCATACGATTTTTTCTTTATGCCTCAGCAGCCAAAACAGCCTCTTGAGAACAACGCATCAACCAAAACAGTAGCTCAAGCTACTACAGCAGCTGCTCCCATGCAAAATAGTGGTCAAAATATGAAAGCACCGTTAGGTAAGGAGAGCGATAAGCCAAGTCAACAGCTGGTTAAAATCACATCAGCGAAATTTGATCTGTTTATCGATAATCTAGGAAGAGTTTCGCAAGTAATTTTGGAAGAGAAAAAATATAAAAATGAGTCCGGTTCTCAAATAAAGCTTTTTGATCAAAACAGGCTTCCAAAGCCTTTAGAGATCCGATTTAGCGACAATGCTTTGAACGAAAAAGCTTTTAAAACACCTTATAGATATGATGGGCCAAAAGAGATCTCTTTGTCTGGTCCCACTACGATTACACTCAAACAAGATTTAGGGGTAACGGAAGTTACGAAAAAGATTACCGTCTATCCAGATGGCCATTATGAAGCGTCTATAACTCTTACAAAGAGTAGTCCATACTACATCTCACCAGGTTACAGACCAGATGTCCGTGTCGATGGATATACGCTTCATGGAGCGTTGATCAAAGAAGCAGATGATACGATAACAATCATTGAAGATGGCGATGCAAAAGGGACGGAAGTTTTCAAAAAAGCAAAAATAGCTGCAGCTTTCGATAGATACTATGCGACACTTTTTTATGATCTGAAAAATGGCCTTAATGTGGTTGTATCGAAAGACAGTGAAGAAAATCCAATTCTTTTTGTTCAAGGATCTCAAAATTTTCATGTTGACGGCTATTTCGGTCCTAAAGAGTACGAAACTCTCAAAGCAATAAATCCAGAATTAACAGATGTAATAGAATATGGGTTCTTTACATTTATTGCCAAACCGATGTTTAAAGCACTTTTGGCACTTTACCATCTCATAGGCAATTGGGGTTGGGCTATCGTTGTATTGACTATCATCATACGAATTATTCTTTTCCCTTTGACGCTCAAGGGAATGCTCTCTATGCAAAAGCTCAAAGACCTCGCACCAAAAATCAAAGAGCTTCAGCAAAAATATAAAGGCGATCCACAAAAACTCAATGCCCATATGATGCAACTCTATAAAAAACATGGTGCAAATCCAATGGGTGGCTGTCTTCCTATGCTTTTGCAAATTCCTGTCTTTTTTGCAATTTACCGGGTTTTACTCAATGCGATCGAACTCAAAGGAGCCCCTTGGATCTTGTGGATTACGGATCTCAGTAGTAAAGACCCATACTTTATTTTGCCTGTTTTGATGGGTGCCACGATGTATATTCATCAAAAAATTACTCCAACCACTATTACAGATCCTATGCAGAAGAAAATTTTTGAATGGTTGCCGATTGTCTTTACATTCTTTTTCTTGACATTCCCAGCCGGTTTGACTCTATACTGGTTTGTAAACAATATCCTATCAATCATTCAGCAGCTTATTGTCAACAAGATTTTTGAAGCCAGGAAAGTGGCGCAAAAGGAAAAAGCATGAGCGAACAGATGAAGTTTGAAGCACCGACACTGGAAGAAGCCTATACAAAAGCTTCGGAAACGTTTGGGAAATCTATAACAGAACTTGATGTGAAGATCTTGCAGCATCCATCGAAAGGGATTTTAGGTATCGGTAAAAAAAATGCCATTATCTTGGTTTCTGAAAAATCTGAGGAACCAGAAGAAATTTCACCTATCGCAGAAGCCCCATTGCCTAAAATCGAGACAGACACGGAAGAGAAAGAGATTTTCGACAATTTTTACAAAGAGGAAAAAGATATCAATGAGATCGCAAAAGAAGTGCAAAAAGATATCAATAGACTCTTTCAAAATGCTTGCTTCGAAATTGATACTATTGAGGTAAAACCGTATGACAAAGAGACGCTATTGATCGAGTTCAATGGAAATGATGCTGCGTTGCTTATTGGAAAAGAGGGGTATCGCTATAAGGCGCTCTCCTATATGCTTTTTAATTGGATCAATCCAAAGTATGGCCTTCAGCTTCGGCTTGAAATCGCCGAATTTCTCAAAACGCAAGAGGAGATGATTGCAAACTACCTCGCACCCATTATCGAAAGGATTAAAGAAGAGGGTAAAGGACAGACAAAACCGCTCGATGGTGTCCTTGTTCAAATAGCCCTCAAACAACTCCGAGAAGCTTTCCCAGATAAATATGTAGCTATGCGAGAGAATAGATACGGACAAAAATACGTCATTGTCAATGAATTTCGAAAATAATTCCACCATAGCCGCTATCGCTACAGCCTATGGAGTGGGCTCCATAGCGATTGTTCGTATCAGTGGTCCAAAATCGTTGAGCATTGCGCAAAAACTCTCCAAAAAAAAGGATATTCAACCAAGAGTAGCCCATCTCGTAACGCTTTACGATGATCAAAGTGAACCAATTGATCAAGCGATCCTCATCTATTTCCAGGCACCCAAAAGTTTCACCGGCGAAGATGTTGTAGAGTTTCAGTGCCATGGTGGAGTTGTTGTTGCAAATATGATTTTGCAAGAGCTGCTCAAAGCTGGTGCCAGACTCGCAAATCCCGGTGAATTTAGCAAACGTGCCTTTTTCAATGGTAAAATAGATCTTAGTGAAGCAGAAGCGATCGCGAAGATGATCGAGGCTAAAAGTGAAGATGCTGCGAAAATTTTGGCCAAGCAGATTAAAGGAGAGCTCAAAAACTATATAGAAAATCTGCGAGAAAAACTGATCCGCATTTTAGCTTATGTAGAGGTCAATATCGACTATGCCGAAGAGGATCTGCCCAAAGATTTACAGGAACAGATAGAACAGCAACTCAACGATATCCAAGAGGAGCTCCAAAAAATCGTTGCATCAAGTAAGCGAAGGGCTGGACTGATCGAAGGTTTTAAAGTCGCTATCATTGGAAAACCGAATACCGGAAAAAGCTCTTTACTCAACGCCTTGCTCGATTATGAGCGAGCGATTGTCAGCGATATAGCTGGAACAACAAGAGACACCATTGAAGAGAGCGTTCGCATAGGAACGCATCTTGTAAGGTTCGTAGATACCGCCGGTATCAGAGAAGCGCACGATACGATAGAAAAAATAGGAATTGAAAGAAGCATTCAAGCGATCGAAGAGAGTGATATCGTTATAGCTATGTTTGATGCTTCAAAACCCTTAGATGCGGAAGATAAAAAGATATTGGAACTGATTGAGAGCTATAAAGACCAAAAAGAGTTCATCGTAGTAGCCAATAAGGTAGATAAAGGAAAGCATCTAGACCTATCCGATTTTGACGCTTTGTATATGAGTGTAAAAAAAGAGATTACACCTTTGACTCAAAAACTCCAAAAACTCCTTGATAGTTTCGCAAATACAGAGGAGATCATGCTTGTAACAAGCAGGCAGATAGAAGCGGTGACATATGCCCTAGAAAACATAAATCAAGCACGTACACCTTTGCAGATGGGCGAGCTTGAGATATTCGCTTTTCATATCAACAGGGTCATTGAATCGATAGGTTCTATTACCAGACCGATGCAAAGTAGTGAACTGTTAGATAAAATGTTTGGGGAGTTCTGTCTTGGCAAGTAGGATTGCAGCAATTGACGTTGGTCTGAAACGAATAGGAACGGCTATCTGTTTGGATGGAAAAATAGTATTGCCTCAAACCCCTATTATACGAAAAAATAGAAATCAAGCTGCTCGTGATGTAAGCAGTTTTTTACGAGAGTGGAATATCGATACGTTGGTTGTTGGGATACCTGATGGAACTTCAAAAGAGGAGATGCAAAGGCGTATTGCCCATTTTGTCTCTTTGTTGGATTTTGATGGCGTAGTGGAATTTGTGGATGAAGGGTTTACCTCCCATGAAGCGAAGGAGGCAACAAAAGGTGTCATAAAACACAAAAAAGACGGAAAAATAGACTCTATTGCCGCACAAAAAATCCTTGAGAGGTGGCTGCTTGGTCGCTAAAGGTTTTGGAAAAAACTATTTTCGGCTTACTGCCATTACAGCTACCGTGAATGCTGTAACTCTTCAAAAAGAGGCCGTTCGTTGCAAATATTTTTTCCTCGTGCATCTATTTGATCAAAAATGTGATTCTCCCCCGGATGAGATAGTTGAAGAACAACCTATAGAAATCGAATCTACAGAAGAGGGTTCGAAACCTTGCTATTGCAATCTCTTCTTTGCATGTCTGGCCCATAAAGTTTTACGACTCTCTCGTATAAAAAAACCGCCGATTTGCAAATGTCGCTACACAAAAACAGGTATCGCTCCTCCTTTTTCTTTATCAACCTGCCAAATCAATACACCGAAACAGACTATAAAAAGAAGAAGGAGAAGATATGACATATGTAACAGGATTCCCAAGAATTGGTGAACAAAGAGAACTCAAATTTGCTTTGGAAAAGTACTGGAATAAAGAGATCGCTTTAGACGAACTGCAAAACGTTGCAAAATCACTTCGTAAGCGACACTGGAATTACCAAAAAGAGGCGGGAATAGACTTTATCAGCTCAAACGATTTCAGTTTTTACGATCAGATGATTGACACGATCGTTATGGTTGGGGCAGAACCTGAGGAGTATAAAGATTTGGAAGGGTTGGATCGCTATTTCGCGATGGCTCGAGGTGACAAAAATCATAAAGCGCTCGCAATGACGAAATGGTTCAATACAAACTACCACTATTTCGTGCCGATACTCCATAAAGACCAAACATTTTCTCTCAATCTGGATAAAGTAACAAACGAATATCAAGAGGCGAAAGAACTGGGTATAGAGACAAAGATCAACCTTATCGGGCCGGTAACCTTCTTGGCACTTTCAAGAACGACTGATGGTTCAAATCCGCTCGATCTTCTAGATAGGCTTCTTCCAATCTATCAAGAAGCGTTAAACAGACTTGAAAAGATTGGTGCTAAATACGTTCAACTTGATGAACCGGCATTGGTGAGAGATCCGGATGAAAAACTCCTCGCTGCATTACAAAAATCGTATGAAACCTTAAAAGCAGATAGTCTTGAACTTTTTGTCGTAACCTATTTTGAGCATGCAAATGAAGCTGTCCAAATACTCGTCGATACCTCCATTGATGGAATTGGTCTCGATTTCGTACATGGTCCTAACAATAGAGAATCTGTTGAAAGAATTGCAAAAAGTGGAAAAAAACTTATCGCCGGCGTAGTTGATGGTAGAAACATCTGGATAAGTGATATAGAGAAGAAAGTGGAATTTTTAAACACACTCCCGATAGACAAGGACCAGCTCGTCGTCTCAACAAGCTGCTCACTTTTGCACGTTCCATATACTTTGGAATATGAAGAGAAACTGGACAGCAACATAAAGACCTGGCTCGCTTTTGCAAAAGAGAAATTAAATGAGCTTAGAATCATTGATAAGCTTTATAGAAGCAAAGAGCTTGGAGATGATGAAGCACTTTTGGAAGCCAATAAAAAAGCAAATGCAACTAGAAAAAGCTCTACTCAGATTCACAACAAAAGTGTCCAAGATAGACTTGCAAACTTGACAAAAGAGGAATGTGAACGATCTATGCCAGCAACAAAGAGACTTGAGCTTCAGCATGAAATCCTCGGATATCCGATCTTGCCGACTACGACAATCGGAAGTTTTCCACAAACAAAAGAGGTTAGGGCCATTAGAAAAGCTTACAAAGATGGTGTGATGAGTGAAGAGGAGTACAAAGAGAAGATCAAAGAGCAGATTGCATACTGCGTCAAAGTGCAAGAAGATATCGGTCTTGATGTTTTGGTGCATGGCGAGTTTGAGAGAAACGATATGGTGGAGTATTTCGGCGAGTTTCTTGAAGGGGTGACATTTAGCCAAAATGGATGGGTGCAAAGCTATGGAAGCAGATGCGTCAAACCTCCTATCATTTTCGGGGATGTCAGCAGACCAAAACCGATGACGGTAGAGTGGATTACCTATGCACAAAGTCTCACGGACAAACCGATGAAAGGGATGTTAACCGGTCCTGTGACGATGCTCAACTGGAGTTTTGTACGAGATGATCTTAAACGGGAGTCGGTCTATAAGCAGATGGCGTTGGCGATTGCCGATGAAGTGAAAGATTTGCAAGAAGCCGGTATTAAGATTATCCAAGTAGATGAAGCGGCTTTCAAAGAGGGGTATCCTTTGCGAGATGCAAATAGAAGCGAGTATGAAAGAGTCGCTGTTGAGAGTTTTAAAATCGCAACCGCCGTGGCTAAACCCGAAACACAAATTCACACCCATATGTGTTACAGCGACTTTAACGATATCATGCCGACAATTGATGCGATGGATGCAGATGTGATTTCCATCGAGACGGCACGAAACGGAAACAGACTCTTGGAGGCTTTTAAAAACTACAACTACCAAAAAGAGGTTGGTGCGGGCGTTTACGATATTCACTCTCCGAGAATTCCGAGTAAAGAAGAACTTATTAAAGAGATTGAACAAAGAATGCAGGTTTTCCCAGCCAGTAAACTTTGGATCAATCCGGACTGCGGGCTTAAAACCAGAAAATGGGAAGAAGTGATTCCGGCTTTGACAAATATGGTAGAAGCAACGAAAGAGGTGCGAAAACGTATTGTTAAGCTATAATTTCAAAGGGGCCTTATGCCTCTTTGAAAGGAGCAAAATGAAAGTTACAATTAGTGGCGGTGTTCATGGAAATGAGCTTACAGGGGTTTATATTGTTAAAAAACTAATGCATGATGACTTTCAAGTTAAAAATCTTCAACTTGATTTTCTCCTAGCCAATCCAAAAGCAATAAAAGAGTGCAGACGCTATGTCGATAAAGATCTTAATAGATCTTTTAGTAAAGATGCATTGCAAAGCGATGAACCAATATATGAGTATGAACGGGCAAAAGTGATTACTCAAAAATTACAAGATTGTGACTTTTTAATAGATCTGCATACCACAACAGCCAATATGGGTATTACTATCGTACTTAGCAACCAGGATAGCTTGAGTGAAAATGTGGCTAAAATCTTGGCAAGTGAATATGAGAATGTCCGAATATTGCAATGGCTCAGTAACGATGAAGGTGCTTTTATCAACTCAATCGTTCCATCTTCCATTACTATAGAAGTTGGTCCTGTGTGTCAAGGAGTGTTGGATGCAAATCTCTATTTCCAAACTCTTAAAGTTGTAAAAAGGGCCATCGATATTTTGGAAAAAGAAGAGGCATTGCAAGAAAAGGTTCAAGCCTTTCGCATATACGATGCAATCGACTTCCCAAGAAAGGATAGGGATTTGAATGGAATGATCCATCCAGAGCTTGCAGGTAAAGACTATCAACTCCTACACCCGGGAGATCCTATTTTTCTGACCTTTGATGAACGAGAAATTTTTTATGAAGGAAAAGAAGCGTACCCCGTTTTTATCAACGAAGCGGCGTATTACGAAAAAGGGATGGCCTTTTGTTTGAGTGAATCGATTTTCCTCTGATATGCTTGACTCTCGCTGAAAATATGGTATATTTAGCTTACCTTATATAAAAATTTGAAGATTCCCGTTAAATGTAGTCTTTTATAGCAATAAAGTATTAATTTTTTACAATTGAAAAAAAATAATGAAGGAGTGTAAATGGGTATCATTCTCTTTTTACTGATGAACCTAGCCGTTATGGCTTCAATATATTTCACTATTTTTCTTCTTGAGCTCTTTTTTGGTATCAGACTCGATCATAATACTATTTCCGGACTTTTGATACTCTCCTTCATCGTAGGATTCAGTGGCGCACTCATATCCCTTTTCCTCTCCAAATGGATGGCAAAGATGCATATGGGTGTCGAGGTAATCGAAGAGCCAAGAAATGAGGCTGAAGCGTGGCTTGTCAACACTGTTGCAAAATTGGCTAAAGAAGCTGGAATCGGAATGCCCGAAGTGGGAATTTTTCAAGGACCCCCAAACGCTTTTGCAACTGGTTGGGATAGAAACAATGCACTAGTAGCAGTATCCACTTCTCTTCTTGAAATGATGAGCCCTGAAGAAGTGGAAGGGGTATTAGCTCACGAAATCAGCCATATCAAACACGGAGATATGATTACCATGACTCTTTTGCAAGGTGTACTCAATACTTTCGTGTTTTTCTTTTCGAGACTCCTTGCAAATATTCTCGCACCAAAAGATGAAGAAGGTAACCCTTCTCCAATTGCTTATATGGCAATCAGTTTTGCTTTAGAGATCGCTTTGACCATTTTTGCGACAATGCTTGCAATGTGGTTTAGCAGATATCGAGAATATAAGGCAGATGAAGGTGCAGTGAGGCTTGATGGACCGAGAGGTATCTATTACGCTTTGGCAAAACTGGGACAGATTCCCAAAGAGCAAGTTGCTCTTCCAAGCGATATGAAAGCCTTTGGAATTGTTGGATTTTTAGATCTTTTCGCTTCGCATCCGCCAATCGAGAAACGACTTGCTCACATCAAAGAGGTGGCTCAAAAAATGGGTTATCAACTCTAATCAAGGATTGTTATGCATCCTATCAGCTTTATCAAACTCCCCTCGGCGGGAGTTGATCAGACGCTTTACATTTCTCTTGTTGTTTTTGTAAGTTTCGTTTTTTTGATTCTTGTTTTGATTCTTATTTACAGATACAAGACAATCCAGGCGCATTATAAACATTTTCATTATGTGCTTCAGCAAAGAGGTCTGGATGACAAGACGATCAAAAAGCTTTTTAAATTCATCAATAAACACAACTATACATTGGAATTACTCTTAAGCAATGAGCAGCTTGTCCACAAGGCTTGCCAAGAGTATGGGCTGGATGAAGAGGAGGTGAAAAAGAAATTAGGGTATGACAGGAAGGCTCTTTTAGAAGAGTATATGAAGAGAATGGAATCGTTGAGAAAAAAATGGAATAGAAAGTAGATTCAGCAAATCTCTTTCATAAATCCTGCAAAGATTTTTGTCGAGAGTTCGACTCTTTCTATAAAACTCTGTTTGTTTGCCCTTTCATGTATCGTATGATCTCCATCCCCATAAGGTCCAAGTCCGTCAAGGACGATAGACCCCGCACTTGCCGCAATGTTTGCATCACTACCTCCCCCTCGATGTTCTTTTTTTATCTTCTTCTGGCTCCATGATTCAATATCTTCTAAAAATTGAAGCTGTTTGTTCGACTCTTCCCATACATCTCGTTGCAGTCCCCCTCTTAGTGCTGAAGTCGTACCTGGAATATAGGCTGTATTGACAATTTCATGTATCTGCTCGAGGACTCTATCACGCTCTTTGGAGGAGGTGAAACGAGTCTCAAAGGTAACGAAAGCATAGGGACTTATTGTATTTGCACCTATGCCGCCTTCGATTTTCCCCACATTGACCGTCGTTCCTTCATTCAAATCACTTAAATGGGAAAGTGCTAAAATCTTGTGAGCGGCTTCTTGATTTGCATCGATTCCTTGTATGTAACAGTTCCCTGCATGAGCGGCTTTGCCCTTGATTTCTATAGTGAAAGTGCCTATTCCCTTTCGTGCCGTGACAACTTCACCATTATTCCCGGCTGCTTCATACACTAAGCAGTAATCATAATTTCGTGCAGTATTATATGTAAGCAACCGAGAGTCATCACTCCCTGTTTCTTCATCGCTCACCAGTAAAATGTCTATATTGAAAATCTCGTTCTGTCTTCGTAATGCTTCTATCATAACCATGAGTCCACCTTTCATATCACAAACACCTGGCCCATATATCCAATCTTCATCCTCTTGAAAAAGTTCAAAATTCCCTGGAGGAAATACTGTATCCATATGACCGTGTAAAAGCAACTTTTTGCCGTTTTTATAGGGTGATTGAAAAAAAAGATGGTCTCCAATATCTTCTCTTTTATGACGTATGGGAGTATAGCCCAGAGCAGTTAGTTTTTCACACAGCAGGTTTCCTACTTGGTCGACCCCCTTTTTATTTTTTGTATAGGAGTTAATCAGTACGAGTTCTTGCAATTCTCTAAAATCGTGCGACATCAATCGTCCTTTAATGATATTTAATGTATTATAGGAAAAAAATCTTAAAGGATGGATGGATGGGGATCGTTGGAATCTGGATGTATCAAAACGGAGGCGGTGATGTAATCGAAGAAAAAATGAGTAGACGACTTGAAGAGATGGGGCATGAAGTTGAAAAAGGGATCAATCTCCGATATGCAGTTGCAGAAAGTGTAAGGATGCTTTTTCAAGATCTCAATCTGTATGACTTGGACTGTTTTTTCAGTTACAATGCTGGCGAACAGACGAAATATCAGGTCTATATGTATGAGACATTAGATAGGCATGTTCCTTGCATCAACAACTTTAAAGGTTTCCGTATAAGTGAAGACAAGTTTCAAACCAATGATTTGTTACGAAAAAATGGTATACGGACTGCAGAATATTTCCTATGTCACAGAGAAGATATTGACACGATACGACAAAAGGTTCTGGAGTGGGGTAAAGCGGTATTTAAAACCGTAGACGGCTGGGGAGGCTTAGGAATGGCACTCGTGGATAGTAAAGATAAACTCGATATGATTCTCCCTTTTTTAAATCAGACAGATTTTCGTTTCTTCTATATAGAAAAGTTCATTGATTATGATGGAAGTGATTATCGTATTGATCTGGTTGATGGAGAGTTTATTGCTTGTTATGGGAGAAAAGCGAAAAAGGGTGATTGGAGAACGAATGTAACAAGTGGAGGTAGCGTGATATTACGAGATTGTGATGAAGAGGTTATTGAAATAGCAAAAAAAGCTGCAAAAGCTATTGATATAGAAATAGCAGGTGTAGATCTTGTTTATGATAGAGAACATGAAGAGTATGTGGTGCTGGAAGTTAATGGTATTCCAGCTTTTGCAACACCTGAACAAGAAAAAATGGGCCTGGATTTCAATGACAAAAAAATAGAAAAAATAGTTCAACTTATAGATAGAAGGATAAAAAATGGCTAGAAAACTTCCCAAAATCGGGCTTTTGTATCTCGATTATGTATTACGTTTTTTTGATAGGAGCAATTTTAGAGGCTGGCCCGATAAAATCGAGACTGTCGTGTATCACTGGAAAGGTGATGAGGAACGATTTATTAATGAGGTAAAAAAGAAAAAAATAGATGTATTAATAGGAAATATTCCTGCTACGGCATATGAAACGTTTCGTAAAATTGCAAGAGAGCTTCCAAATGTTCGTTTCGTTCCGAGTCTCGATGCACAATTTGCTAATAAAAGCAAGGAGAATGTAACTCGATTTTGCTGGAAATACGATATCCCAGTTCCCAAAACCTACATTTTTTATGATAAAGATGAAGGGATGAGGTTTTTAGAAAAAACCGATTACCCTAAAATCATCAAAAGAAGCTACGGACCAAGTAATTATGGCGGATACTATGTGCATAAAGTGGATAGTTTCGAAGAAGCGAAAAACCTTCTTGAAACAAAACAATACTGTCCGATATATATACAGGATTTCGTTCCTATGAGTGCCGATATCAGGGTGATGCTAATCGGTCATAAACCTGTATGTGCTTTTTGGAGGCGGCCACCTGAAGGACACTGGCTTACAAATACAAGCCAAGGGGGAAGCATCGATTATATGAATGTGCCTCAAGGAGTGTTGGATCTGGCTGTGAAGGTAAGCAAAGCGGCAAATGCAGAGTATTGGGCGTGTGATATTGCAGTAGGGAAAGAGGATGGTAAATATCGAATCCTTGAATGCGCTACCGCATTCGCTGCATTTCCTTACATCAGAGATTGGATAGGGCAGTATCTCATGTGGAAACTCAGCAACGGAGCATTCCCAAAGCCAAATATTCCAATTTACAACTGGGAGGAACTTGGTAAAATTGATGGATCACTCCTCAGAACAATGCGTTATATAACATTTGGTAGATACACTCCAAGTTTTGATGGAGCATATTTTCTCAATCGCCAGAAGATGGAAGAAGATGGTGGTGTAAAAGCTTTGTGGGAGCTTGATGAGCGGTATCCGATGCTCAATACCGAAGATAGAGACTATGAAGAGTGGCCAAGTGAACAGTGGGATTTTACAAACAAGTGTAAACATTTTTGGAAAAGGAAGAAGAACGAACAGGAGAAAAGAACGAATGAGGAGGGAGAAGAGCATACATTCCATGAACCACCGGAAGCAGAGCCGGTAAGAATTGAAGAAGAGGAGATTATTCAATTCTTAGAAAAAACATTGGGAAAAAAGAGAGCGAAAAAGATTTTGGATCAGATGGATGCGTTCAATATAGCATATTCACTGGATAATAATCCAGATAGTTTATTAGAACTTAAAGGGATTAAGGATAAAACTCTGCAAAAACTTCTCAAAGCATGGGAAGAGATGAAAAAGGAAATGATTGAAGCATAATTATCTTTCATATCAAGATACGATACAATTTTTAGAGGATATGGTGAAGCGATATCCCCACCTCATCCAAGTGCAAACGATTGGAACGACATGGGAGAATCGCCCGATTATCCTAGCCACCATTAGTCAAAATGTCGAATTTGCCCATCTAAAACCAGCCCTTTTGTATACAGGTACTATTCATGCACGAGAATGGATAGGCAATGAATTGGCGGTTGCCTTTATTCGATATATCTTGACGCATAGTTCATCCAATCCCAAGGTTATGGAAGCATTGGCAAAAAGCACACTTTATATCGTTCCAGTCCTCAATCCCGACGGATTTGAATATTCAAGAACACACTACTCCTTTTGGCGCAAAAACAGACGAAAAAATCCTGATGGAAGCTATGGTGTGGATCTTAATCGTAACTTTAGCGTAGGATGGGTGAAAAGCAGTAACTACTCCTCCAATATTTATGGCGGACCAGCCCCTTTTAGCGAGCCGGAAACGAAAGCCATAAAAGAGTTTGTAAATTCCCATCCCAATATCACGATTGCTTTGGATTACCACTCTCAAGGAAATGTTTTTTTCCCGGCACACAAATTCAATCATGAAGCGGAAATAGATGGTACAGATCTCAATGTCCTTTGTGCAAATATGAACTATGAGATTTTTAAAGTGACCGGGAGAAAGTATGGTATCCATAGAGGAAAGCCTCCTACAAAACTGATCAGTGGAAGTGGTAGGGAATACTACTATTCCAAAGGTATCTTAGCCAGTGTCGTTGAGGTGGGTACGAAAAATATACCAGACTATTTACAAAATATGAGCGAATCAATCAATGAAAACATCCCTGCACTTTTATATGCTCTTACAGAAGCCTCCAATTATGCTCCATTGCATCCACCGAGGGTAGAGTTTTTTACTATCAAGGAAAGCAGCAGCAATGCTGTGACTCTCCAATGGGAATATGACATAGAAGCAAACACAGGAGTCTATTTTGAAATATACAGAAACGAACAGCACAAAGAGGCGTGTCGTGAACCTTCACTCATAGGGACAACCACACAGTTGGAGTTTACAGATAGCGATAGAGAGAGTGGAAAACTCTATTTTTACTATATCCGACCGGTCAATCTATTATCTAAACAAAAAGGTCCATTCGCTCCACAAGTAAAGGTGATGACGACACTTGAAAGAGATGAATTTTTTAGAAATCTCTTTCCTGCACCGAAAGATATTGGGTATGTCGCGCAAAAATCCAATAAAAATGCCGATCATTTTGGTAAAAACTCTTTGTTTGTCGGAGTCAATGAAACGTTGGGTATCAGTTATGGGGTCATCCGATTCAAACTGGACTCTGTATCGCTTCAAGCTTTGATCAAAGAGGCCAAGATTAGTCTATATCCATTAAACCGTGTCAATGTAAAAATAGAAAAATATGGAGAGTGGTCCATATCGATTATAGAAAACGTCGATGACATTACCGATTTTGATCAAATTCATAACGCAAAGGTGATTCAAACTTTGGGAGAGACGATCCCCTCCCAACAATTGACACAAGGTATCTGGAAAACATGGAGTTTTAATAGTTATGAGAGGGAACTTTTGCAAGAGGCTATTAAAAAAGGAGAGGTTCTGTTTCGTATTCAAGGACCTACGAAGCTTCCTTTGGGGAGCGATTCTCAAATGATGATGTTCGACATCGGATATGGCCCTTTTGGAGGAGGGATTCATTATAGACCACATCTTGATTTCAAATACACGTTGCCGCCAGTGAAGCTAGAAATTGACCCAAACAAATTAGCCACCATTAGTTCTGACGGTGTAACGCTAGATACACTGAGTTGCGGGTTTGACGATAATGGAAAAGTGGTCTATGGATTTATGGAATTCGATCTAGCAAGTTTGCCAGAAGCCGATACCACAGTGATCACAAATGCTTTCATCAAAATACACAACAAACCGATAAAACCAAGCGGTGAGGATATCCGATATCTTATCGAGTTGGTGGACTTGGAAGAGCTCGATTATGAAAAAATAGAGAAAAGAGAGTCTTTAGGTTTTATCGATTACGAGGTGAGTGAAACGGAACTTGCCAAGAAAGATACCCATCTTTTCTTGTTTGACACATCAAGCAAGATAGAGCTTGAAAATGCACATGCCCAAAATAGAAAAGTTGGATTCATAATCAGACCAACAAAAGCATCACAAACAAAGCACCATATTATAGATTGGTATGATAAAAAGAGCCAAAATGAGGTAAAACTTGATATAGAATATATAAAAAGAAGAAAAAAACCTGTTGGGGGTGTAAAAAATTTGCGTGCTAAAGTCGAGAAGGGTATGGTAAAACTCACTTGGGAAAATCCGACGGATGAGGATTTTGTTGGGGCATATGTAGTGAGAAATAGATTTCATCCACCAAGAAACCCGCATGACGGTGTAAAACTTTATGCCGGAAAAGACAATTATACATATGACAACTTTGGTAATACAAAAATAGAAAAATATTATGCCGTTTTTACTTATGACAATGTTCCAAACTACAGCGAACCTGTTATCTTACATTATTAATCATAAAAGGAGAATCATGAAAAAAACAGTTTTGGGTTTCATGGCTGCCAGCTCTTTGTTTGCGGGAAGCTTTGAATATGGACAAGGAGATTTCAAAATCAAATATAAACTATACAACCAACAGGCTTCTGTATCTACAGATATAAAAACCTATTCTTTGGTAGAACAACATAAGAATATTTTCGAGTCCACCTACTACTACAAATATAACATTAGTTGGATGAAACTGGATCGTTTTACCACGCCTCAACAAAATATCAGACCCCCGTTCCCGACTATAGATATGCCATCCATTTCCCATGAATTGGAAGGATTAGATGCTTCTATTGGTATCGGTAAAGATCTCTATCATCACTCAGAACATGATTATATCGGTTTTGGAGTCGATGTTGGCCTCTCTGTCCCATATAGTGATTCTAATCAAAACAGTAATGGAAGTTTCGATCTCAAAGACTTCAAGATTGATATAACAACGTATAAAATAGGACCTCATATTACTTTTTCCAAATCTTTTCACGAAGTATTGAGCATCTATGGCTCAGTAAATTACTGCTATCAGACGTTTCGTTTCAAAAGTGATGTCTTGACTTCATCGGTCGACGTAGATGGATACTCTTATGGTGTGGATTTGGGTCTTCGTTTCGATCTTTTGCACAAAAATTACGAGACTAAACTGTTGACTATTAAACCTAGATTTTTTGGCGTATTGGGATATCGCTATCAAAAATGGGACGTCGACGACATAACTGTCAAACTCTTGACATTTTCAGAACCTTTGCAATTTGAAGATATGAATTTTAGAAGCAGTTATTTTTATGGCGGTATTGGATACTCCTTCTGATTTACCTAATTCAAAAATAAATTTGGATAAAATCATAAGAAAAATGATTAAGGGAAGTAGATGGAAAATATTGAGGAGATACTCAAAGCCCATAAATTGACGATGGAAGATTATGAACACATAAAAAAGATTTTGGGTCGAGAGCCAAACCTAGTTGAAATAGGTATCTTTAGTGCCATGTGGAGTGAACACTGCTCCTACAAATCTTCGAAAAAATATCTCAAAGGTTTCCCTACCGAAGCGCCTTGGGTGATTCAAGGACCTGGAGAAAATGCCGGTGTCATCGATATAGGCGATGGTATGGCTGCAGTTTTTAAGATGGAGAGCCATAACCATCCAAGTTTTATCGAACCCTATCAAGGAGCTGCGACTGGTGTTGGTGGGATTTTGCGAGATGTTTTTACGATGGGTGCCCGTCCAGTAGCAAACCTTAACGCTCTTCGATTTGGTGATGTGAAAAGAGAGGATGAAGTTGGGGCGCATCAAAGATATCTTGTTCGAGGTGTTGTAGCTGGTATCGGTGGTTATGGCAACTGTGTGGGTGTTCCAACAATCGGTGGAGAAGTAAGTTTTGATGAGTGTTACAACGGCAACATTTTAGTCAATGCCTTTAGTCTTGGAATTTGTAAAAAAGATGAGATTTTTTACGGAAGAGCCGAAGGTGTTGGAAACCCTGTTATCTATGTTGGAAGCAAAACGGGACGTGACGGTCTTGGTGGTGCTGTTATGAGTAGCGATAGTTTTACAGAAGAGACAAAAAAGCTAAGACCTACTGTACAAGTCGGCGATCCTTTTACGGAAAAACTGTTACTTGAAGCTTGTTTAGAACTTTTCAAAACGGATTATGTCGTTGGTATCCAGGATATGGGTGCCGCGGGGCTTACTTCAAGCAGCTTTGAGATGGCAGGGCGTGCTGGAAGTGGAATGAAAATGTACCTTGACAAAGTGCCGATGCGAGAAGAGGGGATGACGCCTTATGAGCTTATGCTCTCAGAATCGCAAGAGAGAATGCTTATATGTGCAAAAAAAGGTACTGAAGAAAAAGTTTTGGAAATTTTCAGGAAATGGGATCTGGATGCTGAAATCATTGGAGAAGTAACCGATACGGGTGTAATGGAACTCTACTGGCATGGTGAGAAAGTTGCAGAGGTACCGGTAGCACCAGTAAGTGAAGAAGCACCAGAATTGGACCGTCCAACGAAAAGACCAGAATATCTCGCCTATATCAAAGAGACAAGTATCGATACTGTACCTCACGTAGAAGACCAGGAAGCTTTTGAGAAACTATTGGGAAGTCTTGAAGTGGTCAACAAAGCTTGGGTATATGAACAGTATGACTCTATGGTGCAAACCAATACTGTCAAACATCCAGGAACCCTCGATGCAAGTGTGATCCGTGTCAAAGAGAATGGCAAAGCGATTGCCATGAGCAGCAAATGTAATCCAAGATACTGCTATATCGATCCAAAAGGTGGAGCCGCGGCTGCAGTGATGGCGGCTGGGCGCAATGTAGCGATGAGTGGGGCGAGACCATTGGCTATCACGGACTGTCTCAACTACGGGAATCCTGAAAACCCAGAAGTGATGTGGCAGTTCGCCCAAGGAACGGAAGGAATCAAAGAGGCGTGTAGAGCGCTTAATACTCCAGTTGTCAGTGGAAACGTATCACTTTATAACGAAACAAACGGTGTAAGTGTCTATCCTACTCCAACTATAGCCATGGTAGGTCTCAATGATGATGCAAACAAGGTTGTGCCTTCATATTTTCAAGAGACAAACGATGTTGTGTATATCATAGGGGATACGGAAAAAGAGTTCGGTGGAAGTTTGTACTTAAAAGAGCTTTTTGGAAAAGTGGCGGGAGAACTACCAAAAATAGATTATGAAAAAGAGCTCAGACTTTGGAACTTTGTGATAGAAGCCAATAATCGAGGACTCCTGAAAGCTGCCAAAGATGTAGGAGTAGGAGGCATCGCTATCGCGTTAGCCAAGATGGCTGCGTTGGGCAATAAAGGATTTTTGGGCAATTTTTGTTTCGAAGATAGTAGAGAAATTTTCAGCGAAACATTCAGTAGAGCGCTTGTAGAGATCGATCCAAAAAACATGCACGCTCTTGAAGAGCTTGCAAATGAGATCGGTATCCATGCTACTCCTCTTGGAACAGTAGGTGGCAACAGATTCCAGCTCTGTGATATCGATATGGAGATGGAAAAACTCAAAGATATATACTTCAATACATTTAAAAGGGAGATCGAAAGGGATCTCTAAAAAGATGCCGGCTTGGCCGGCAAGACTTCATAACACTTGTTTGAATGAAACGATGAGTTTTTCTTCGGGAAATTTTTTCTTGATCTGATGCAGAATAGTTTCTTTTTCCTTTGTCTTCAATTCTTTACTACTCAAAACCGATATAAAAAGAGTTGCCCCATTTTTATGATATTGAATAGTATCGAGTTGCAATGAGACATCTTTGAATTTTAAATATTTAATCTGCTCATAAATTATTTCTTCTTTGAGGACCGTCTGCGTAGCGACATAGAGGGGAATAAAGATTGATGTTAAAAGCAAAACTTTGATTATGAGTGCAGCCGAAGCGTATCTTTTGGATGCGTAGCCTAGAAGATAGAACATTATCCCCGCTGCAAATACGATACCGATAATATTTGCAAGATAAAGTAAAAATGCTTTATAAAATATATCCAAATTTCCCCATCCAAGACCAATACCAGCAACACACAGTGGTGGTACGAGTGCTACGGCTATGGCGACGCCAGCCAAACTCTCTCCAACTTTGGAATTTGCATATCCATATGCTGCAGCTAGGCCAGCCAAAATGGCTACGCCAAGATCGAGAAGAGTAGGGTTCGTTCGAATAGACATCTGTTGCGTCATATGCTCTATAGGAAAGAGGCTTGTAAAGCCTAAAGCAAGTAGAAGAGCCAAAAGTGTGGAAATAGATACTGTTTTGAAACTGTTTTTCACAAGCGTTTCATCAAAACGAATAATTCCCATAGCCAGAGAGATGACTGGAGCCATAAGAGGAGCTAAGATCATCGCCCCTATGATTGTTGGTGAAGAGTTTTGGAAGAGGCCAAAAGTTGCCATCAAAACACTAATTAGAAGCAAAACAGTATATTCTATACTGATTTTTACATTCTCTCTGATTTTTTTAAAAAGATCTGCGAAAGCCTCTTCTGGGGATATCGGCAGAAAAGGTAATGTTCTTTTGGTATAAAAATTGATAAATTCTTCGTCTTTTGGAAGACGATCGAGTCTTATAGTCTCTTTCTCCACTTTGGGACATGGTTTTGTCCCTGAGACAATTTGAAGATTTGTAGGGACGCTTTTGATTATTACTCTATCGAAGATTACTGGAGCTTCATTGTCACAAATAAGTGTCATCTCTTTGTCTGTCACTAGCGTAATTGTTTCTGTTATTATAGTTCCTATTCCTTTCGGAAGATATTTTTGATCTTTTTTTACAAGAAAATAGCGTAATTTAATAGCCTCGATGATACTTGTAGGTGCATAGAGAATGGCAGCAACTTTTTTACATCCGGCTTGGATATTGGTAAAAAATGTTTCTCTTTTTTCTTTGAGATAATTTCCATTGCCGGCTTCGATCAATAGCGATGCGGTGACGATTTTTTGAGACTTTAGTTCTATATTTGTTTTAAAGAGTCTGATATTGTAGAAGTTCTTTAAAAATGCGAGGAAAAGATTTCCACTTGTTATCCATTCTCTATCTCCTATGAGGGCTGACGAAAAGAGAAGCTTCTCGTTGCAGTATGTAAAATAGTGCCGTTTCGTAGTAAATGAGAATAACTCTTCAAAAGACGAGGGAAGATCGAAACACTTTTGTGCTAATGGATTGGAGCCATGAGGGATGATATAGAGAGTGAAATTCTTTGCTTTGGCATGATGGAGCCAAGATTTGATATCGTCATCTTTTGCAAAAAGAAAAATTGTTGAGGATGAAGGATAATCGACGATTTTCTCGTGAAACACTTTTTTTATTGGATGTTTATGGAGATGCTCATATATAAGGAGCGAATACTGCTTTATAATGTGTGGTTCAATGTTTTTATCGTACAATAAATAGCAATGCATATGTCTTCTTTGTATTCATTATATAAAAAAGGTTTTTAAATGAAAATAGCGATAATGGGAAGTGGTGGTGATGCTCCTGGGATGAATCCCGCGATAAAAAGGTTCGTGGAAGTTGCATATGAAATGGGACATGAGCCCTATTTTATTTTTGATGGTCTTGAAGGATTCATCGATGGAAAGATAAAAAAAGCTTACTATGAAGATGTTGCAGGTATTATCCATAGAGGAGGGGCAATTATTGGATCTTCGAGATCCAAAAGATGGTATGAAAAAGAGTACAGGAAAAAAGCGTACGAAAATCTCAAAGAGTATGGTATCGATGCAATCATTGTGATGGGAGGAGATGGGAGTTTTCGAGCTTTAGAGGTTTTTAAAAATGAATTTTCTATCAATTTTGCAGGCATTCCAACCACTATAGACAATGATATATTTGGAACGGATCTGTGTCTTGGAGTTGATACCGCTTTTAATGTCATACGAGACGCGATCGATAAGATTAGAGACACAGCTTCCACTTTTGCCCGAGCTTTTGTTATTGAAACGATGGGCAGAGAGTGTGGATACCTTGCAGCCGTGAGTGCCATTACAAGTGGAGCGGAGGTATGCGTTATACCAGAAGTTGATTTCAATAAACCTCTTGCAACGAAAATCTTAAAAAAAGAGCTCAAAGAGGGAAGACGATATATACTTTCTATAGTTGCAGAAGGAACGAAAAGAACATCCGAAATCGCACAATGGCTGGAAAACGATATAGGTATGGAGACAAGAGTTACCATTTTGGGTCATATCCAACGAGGCGGTAATCCGACTGTACAGGATAGATTGCTGGGTTTTGGTTTTACTTTAAAAGCGCTGGAGACATTGAATGCAGGTGATGAAGGAAAAATTGTGGTATATAGAGATGGAGAATTTGGAGTTGAGAGTTTAGAAGATGCTCTCAAACCTTATACGATCGATCCACAAATTCTTTCTATGCTTCATTTTCTGGATTGATTAAAAACGACAGTAAACGTCGTTTTTTCCTCGTTTGATTCGACACTGATCGAAAATTTATATTTTTGACAGATACGCTGTACTATGTGCAGTCCAATTCCATATCCTCCTTGGTCGCTTTCTGCTCTCTGATAGCGCTCAAAAATTGTTTTAAGCTTTTCGTTTGGGATCGGTTTTGACCTATTGATAATACTCAAGCGACACTTATGAAGAACTATTTTGATTTCAGAGTTTTTAAATGCGTACTTTATCGCATTATCTATAAGGTTTTTTATGAGGAGTCTTATTTCATCTGGGTCAGCTTCAATGATACATGGTTCAATCTCTAGTGAAAAGCTTAGACCTTTTTGATCGATCAAAACATCAAAAAAACGGAGAATATCTTCAATGATGGATGCTGTATCGATCGGCTGAAGATGATTTTTTCTTTTTTTTGCAAGTGTTGCATAGGTTAAGTCTTGATGAATACTGCTTAAGAGTCTCGCACTCATAATGATAATATCCAGATATTTGGGATTGTTTGTTTTTTTGAGTTTTTGGGTAGCCAAAAGAAGCGTTGTGACTGGAGTGTTGAGTTCATGAGTGCTATCTTTTATAAATCTGTCAAGGTTTTCAAGATTTTCTCGCATGGGTTGAAGGAAGAGTCTTCCAAGATACCAACCAATGCCAAGGAAAAAAAGAAAATAGAGCAGACTCAACAATACAATATTTTTTAGTATTTTTTGGTATTTCGCACTTATACCACACTCTTTGACGATGATATACTCTATGCCAAGATGTCCCTTGGCACTTTTATCTATATAATAGATGCAATCATCATTTTGATATATAGAGTGTTCAAGTGGTATCTCCTCTTTAAAATCTCCATTGATAAATTTCTTATTTTTGTCCAGTAATAAAAAATCGATATTTTGAGGGATTGTAAAAGTTTTCCCTTGCATTTGTGCATCGATAGCATTTGAAGCTATTGTAAAAGCTTCTCTTTGTAGTTTTGTGACAATTTTATCTTTTAAAGACTCTTTCTTTATATTGTATTGTAGATAAGCAAAAGAGATAATAACTAGACCTACGGCAATGATATAGATTAAAAAAAATCGAAAAAGTGCTTTTCGTTCAGAGCGGCTCAAACTCATAGCCGCTTCCTCGAATCGTTTTTATATTTGGAAAAATTTTACGCAACGTTTTGATGTAGCTTCGAATAGTCGCTTCGCTGGGAACATCATCGAAGTCCCAAATGTTTTGGATGAGATCCTCTTTCGTGACTACTCTATGTGTATAGAGATAGTGTAGGATTTCACTTGCTTTTGGGGTGAGCTGAATCGTTTCGCCATCTTTGTCGTTGACTAGAAGATGTCTTACAGGATCGAAGAGAAAATCACCGATCTTTATCTTTTCTTCCAAGCCATAAATACGTTTTACATGTTCGATTCTAGCATCGAGTTCTTCAAATTCGAAAGGCTTTTTGATGTAATCATCACAACCAAGATCAAAACCTTTTTTGACATCCGATGAGCTGTCGTTTGAGGTGATGAAAATGACTGGTGTCGTATTACGATCCTTTCGTAAAATTTTGAGCAGCTCATCGCCTTTGAGTCCAGGGACATTGATGTCAAGGAGTGCTAGGTCTACTCTGTTTTCATACAGATACTCCAAAGCATCCTCACCATTGTCAAAAATGACAGTTTCATAATTTTCACTCAGGTGTTCGACCATTAACTCTCTAAGCAGAGTATCATCTTCCAAAAGCAGTATTTTCATCGAATCGAAACCTTTTTAAAAATTGGGCATTGATTGCGACTATGACAGTACTTAAAGACATCATCAAAGCACCAATCTCAGGTGTTATAGCAACACCTACGCCTCTTGCAACACCGGCTGCCAAAGGGATTGCAAATATGTTATACCCGCTTGCCCACCATAAATTTTGAACAATTTTGGAATATGTCGTATAAGAGAGTGCGATTGCCTTTGCTATGTCAAATATCGAGTTCTTTGTCAAAATGATATCCGCACTTTGAGCGGCAATATCGGTCCCAGCACCTATGGCAATCCCGACGTTTGCGCTCAGTAAAGAAGGAGCATCATTGATCCCATCGCCGACCATGGCAACCCTCTTTCCACTCTTTTTCAATTGTTCTATTATAGCTACTTTTTGATCTGGTAGCAGATGAGCAAAATATCGTTTCATCTGGAGTTCATCTGCAACAGTTTTGCCGTTATTTCGTTATCTCCTGTGAGCATGACTGTTTCTATGTGCATTGAATGTAAAAGTGCAATAGCTTTTTTCGTTTCCGTACGAATTGTATCCATTAAAAGGATATATCCTAGAATCTCTTTTCCCACACCCACCCATACTTTAGTCCCGACCTCATCTCTGTTTTGTTTTGGAAGCTCAAATCCTTGGTCAATCAAAGCTGTATCGTTTCCTATGACAACTTTTACTCCTTCAATGAGACCCATTGCTCCTTTTCCAGGAATTATTTTAAATCTATCTACCGATAAAAGTGGCAGTTTGGCTTTTTTGGCCTCTTCTACAATTGCTTTTGCGATGGAATGCTCAGAGAGTTTTTCCAAAGAGGCGGCAAAACCAAGAAGTTTTTTGGGATCATTTGAAACGATATTTTTGACTTTTAATTTTCCCTCCGTTAATGTACCGGTTTTATCGAAACATATCGTGTCTATTTTTCTTAAATTTTCGAAGGCTTCCCGGTTGCGTATCAAAATACCAAAATGAGCCGCCTTTGTTGTTGATATCGCTGCTACAAGAGGTACTGCAAGACCCAGTGCATGGGGACAGGCAATGATGAGAACGGTAACACTCATTAACAGTGCTTCATTGGCACCGAGTATCGGCATCCAATATATAAAAGTCGATCCTCCTGCAAAAAGAGCAATAAAAAAGAGCCATTTTGCTGCTTTGTTTGCAGTATCTTGCAGCTTGGATCGACTCATTTGTGCTTCTTTTACTAGATTGATAACTTGGTATAAGTAGCTCTCGCCACCTGGTTTTTGGACAATGATTTTGAGACTGCTATCAAGATTTGTACTGCCCATATAGACACTATCGTTTTTTCGTTTTGAGACAGGCTTGGATTCTCCGCTTAAAAAGGATTCATTCACGAGTGCCTCGCCTTCTAAAACAGTTCCATCAATAGGAATCTTTTCGCCCGGTTTTACAAGAATGATATCTCCTGGGTTTAGCTGCTCGATACTGATATCTTTCATTTTGTTATCCTGTACCAGATGTGCATTTTTGGGAATCAACTGTACAAGACTTTGCAGTGCCTGTGAAGCACCTGCAACACTCTTCGATTCCATATAGTGTCCAATGAGCATGATATCGATCAGTGTCGCCAACTCCCAGAAAAACTCTTTTGCGTTTTCAAGAAAAAGAGCATATGTAGAGTAGATGTACGCTACGCTTATAGCCATAGCTATAAGGGTCATCATTCCAGGATTTTTTTGTTTTATTTCATGGAGTGATCCCAAAAGAAATGGTTTGCCTCCATAAAAATAGATGATAGAACTTAGGATAAAAATTATCTGTTTTCTAAATGGAATATCCAATCTAAAGCCAAACCAGTCCCAAATCATTGGTGAGAGCAGAAGTACCGGTATTGTTAGAATTAGCGATACGATAAAACGTTTTTTATAATCTTCGAGGTGATGGGTATGGTTACTATGTTGCATCAGTTATCCTTTAAAGTTTTCAGTGCCTCTTCATACTCCTCTTTGCTAATTTCTCCTTTTGCAAAACGCTCATCAAGAATCGATTTTGGATCTTTCTTGTCAGAGTTTCTCGTGACAAAGTACAGAACAATAGCAAGCAGTATCACAATATAAATCCATCCAAATCCCATGAAATGACCTTGCATCCAATACATATTGACTCCTTTTTTTCTTATTGTAGGCAAAAGGGTGTGGAAATATTGTGTAAAGTAAGGGGAGATCCCCTTAGCGGATTTTTTTGGAAATTTGGATGTAGATCATATACAAAAGAGGAATAATTATTAGACTCAAAACGGCAGAAGTAGCAACTCCACCGATCATTGGTGCCGCAATTCTTTGCATCACTTCACTTCCTGTTTTGTTGGTGTACATAATGGGAAGCAGACCAGCTAAAATTGCAAAAACGGTCATCAGTTTAGGACGAACTCTTTGAACAGCACCTTCATATATCGCTTCAACGAGTAGTTTTTTATCCAGTTTCTCATATTTTTCTACACTCTCTTTAAGATAAATAATCATAACGATTGCCGTTTCAGCCGCAATTCCGAGCAGTGCCAAAAATCCGACGACCACTGCAACACTCATATTAAAACCCAAATGATCGATATAAAGAAGCCCTCCCAAAAAAGCAAAAGGTAAAGATAAGAAGACAAAGAGCGTTGGTACAATTTCACCAAGAGCAAAATAGATGAGTATCAAAATAATGAGAAGCACCGATGGAACGATCCACTTGAAAGTATTCATGGCACTCTGTAGATATTCACTACTGCCGGCCCATTCATAGAAATATCCTTTTGGAAGGGTTAGACTTTGCAAGGCGTTTTGTGCAACTTTTTTATACTCTGATGCACTCACTCCTTGCATTGGAGTGATATAGATGTAGGTGACCGGTTTTGCTTTTTCACTTTTGAGAACCGAAGCGCTTTGTTCGTAATGGACATAGGCTATGTCTTTTAGAGGAATATAGCCATATTTTGTTTTGATACGAAGCTCTTTGATCGCTTCAAGACTGTTTCTTTGCTCCTCTTCCAATCGAATCGAAATGGGATAGCGCTCAATGTTTTTTAGTTTCACTGTAACTCTTTTTCCACCTATTGCATAGCTTACAAAATCCAACACATCCGATCGTTTTAATCCATATAAAGCAAGTTTTTTGGGATCTGTATCGATATCGATATAGTATCCTGTATCACTTCTATCGGCAAAAACCGATTCCGTTTGATTTAGCGCGGCAAGTTTTGTTTCAATTTTTTTGGCTAATGATTGCAGTGTTTTTATATCATCGCCATAGAGCTTGATGCCAAGGGGTGTTCTGATACCACTTAAAAGCATATCGATTCGGCCCCGAATTGGGTATGTCCAAGAGTTGACTAGCCCTGGAACTTGCACCGCCTCATCCAAATCTTGCAACAACTTTTTCATATCTATTTTTTCATTCTTTAGTGTTATGATTGTTTCTATCATGGAAAGTGGAGCCGGATCGGTTGCAGTATCGGCACGTCCCGCTTTTCCAAAGACACTCTTGACTTCATCAAAACTAGCTATCACTTTGTCTGTCATTTGTGTCAGCATCTTTGCTTGATCGATGCTTATGCCATAGGGAGTGACTGGCATATACATCAAAACACCCTCATTGAGTGGTGGCATAAACTCCCATTTGAGCTTTTTGTAAAGCTGATAGGAAAAAAGAAGCAAGGCAATGGCAAGGGGGATAAAAATGTAGCGAAGTTTCAATCCAATGACGATAAATGGATGATAAAGCCAGATAAAGAACCTATTAATTGGATTTTTCTTTTCATCTGGAACATCTTTAATAAACCAGATCATGAGAGCCGGTACTATCGTAATAGCCAAGATGGCTCCCACACTCATCGCAAAGGTTTTTGTAAAGGCAAGTGGCGTAAAAAGCTTTCCCTCTTGCCCTTGCATAGCAAAGATTGGCAAGAAGGAGACGACGACAAGGGCTAGGGCGAAAAAGATTGGACGACCGACCTGTTGACATGATTCAATGATGAGCGAAACTCTCTTGCTTGGCGTCAATGCTTTTTTATTTTTGATACTGTCCAGTTTTTTGTGGGCATTCTCTATCATGACAATACTCGCATCTACCATAGCCCCAATGGCGATAGCGATACCCCCAAGGCTCATGATATTGGAGCCTATACCAAAAATTTTCATAAGTAAAAATGTCAGACCGATAGTCAGTGGTAGAACGATCAATACGATCAACGTGCTTCTAAAGTGGAAAAGAAAAAAACCTATCACGACAAGAACTATGATGCTCTCTTCAATGAGTGTATCTTTGAGTGTACTTACAGCATCTTCTATGAGTCTACTTCGATCGTATGTAGGAATAATTTTGATATCTTTGGTTTGGAGTTTTTGTAGTTTGTCTTTTACTTTTTTGATTGTTGCATAGACATCTGCACCATATTTTGCAATAACAATCCCTCCAACAACTTCTCCTTGACCATTGAGATCTGCTAGACCACGTCTTGGCAGGGCAGTCCATTCGACTCTTGCTATATCTTTGATTTTCAGCGGAATCTTTCTTTTCGTTTTAACGGGCAGCTCTTCAATTTCTTGAAGGGATTTGATGTAGCCACGTGCTTGAATCATCCATTCATACCCATTTTGTATCGTTATACCACCGCCAACATCGTTGTTGTTGAGTTCTAGCGTTTTCACTATATCTTTGACTGAAAGACCATGTTCTATGAGTTTGTGATTATCGATTGTCACTTGATAATTTGGAATAAATCCGCCAACGCTTGCAACTTCACTTACACCATCAATACCCAAAAGTGCATATTTAAGAGTGTAGTCTTGGTATGTACGAAGCTGGGCCAAATCTTTTGTACTGCTGATTAGTGCATATTCATACACCCATCCAACACCGCTTGCATCTGGTCCAAGGCTTACCTCTGCATTTTTTGGAAGAGTTGGTGCAACTTTGCTCAGTTCCTCTAACACCCTCGTTCTTGCATCATAAAGATCGGTTCCATCTTTAAAGATGATATAAATGAGTGCATTTTCGTACGTTGAGAAGCCCCGGACCGTATCGATATCAGATATTGCCAAAAAAGAGCTTGTAAGGGGGTAGGTGACTTGATCCTCTATGATTTTTGGACTTTGTCCAGGAAATTTGATTTGAATAATAACCTGTGGTGGGGTGAGATCTGGTATCGCATCAAGAGGCGTTTTCTTTATAGCCCAATAGGATGCTCCTGCAAAAACTAGGGCAAACAGAAAAATCAAGAATCTATTTTTTGCGCTCAATTCTATAATTTTTTCAATCATTGTAGAGTCCATTGATTTGGGCATCGCTATCGAGCAAGAACATTGCGCTATCGGCAATCGTTTCACCTTCTTTAAGCCCAGAGATGAGTTGATAGTATCTGTTATCTAAAGGTTTAATTTGAACTGCAACCGGTTCATATTCCCCCTCATATTCTCCAACCTTAAAGGCGTACCATTTCCCATTTTTGCGAATAACGGCCGTTTTCGGTACAACGAGAATCGATTTTTTATGCTCTCTTATAGTAACTTTGGCATATTCTCCTGCAAGAACATCTTTGGACTTTACAAAAAGACGTACTATTGCAAGGGCACTGTCTGCATCTATGATGGGCAGAAGTTTATGGCTAGTTATTTTGACCTTTTCATTTCGCACATATGCAGATATAAAATCACACTTTTTATAAAAGTCGATATCTTTGCCAGGAATTTGTGCTTCTACCCAAAAATGTTCGTTTGATGCGATGCGAAAAATAGTTTTTCCTTTTTGAAAGAAACTTCCCGGGTAAACATCTTTTTTGAGCAAAAATCCATCAATAGGCGCTACTATTTTTGTAATAGTTAAAGTTTTTGTAGGATTTTTGAGTTCATCTTTTGGAAGCCCCAAAAGTTTTAGTTTTAGATAAGAAGCTGTTGTCATTCTCTTGTCAAGACCAAATTTTAACGAGTTTTTGTACTCCTCTTTTGCGTTATAGACTTCAGGGCTATAGATAAGGGCTAAAATATCACCTCTTTTGATATGTTGCATTGGCTCTTTCGCATACAGTTTTTCTACATATCCAGAAAATCTTGGGGCAATGTCAACGATTTCACTTTTATCAAGTTTCACTATGGCGGGGTATGTTTTTTGCACAAAAAGATCTTTTTTTGCAACTTTTGTCGTTTTTACGTTGAAAAGCTGCTCTATGCTAAGTCTATCTGCACACAACAAAAAAGGCACAAGAAATGTAAGTAATATTCTCATTTATAGGCTCCATTTATATAATTGATTTTTGCTTTCGTTAGAAGTTTTTCGATTTTAAAATCAACAAGTTTAAGTTCGATCGCGAATTTGCTTTTGAGCGTATCAAGATATTTGTAAAGCATATCTCCCGAGCTTATTCGAGATCGAACGAGATCCAAAGAGTGGTCGACCTCTTTGAGAGATCTATGTTGTAAGAGTGCAATTTGCGTTTGAACTGTTCTTAGCCTTTCAAAAAGTGATTTTTCCTCTTCCTGAACATAATTTTGTACATCCCGTTTTTTGGATTCGATCGACATCGCCTCTATTTTGGCTTCTTGGGATCGCAGTTTTTCCGTTCCGTATAGCGGCAAAGAGATGGAGATACCGATGGAGATATAATCATCAAAGTTTGCTCTTTGAAAGTAGCCTACATTGAGGTTTATATCACTTTTTTCATCTAATAGATACCTTTTTGAAAGCAGTTGTCGATAATGTTTCTTTTCCTGGAGTTTTTCAATCTGTGGGAAAGTTTTTTTATGTATAGCGATATCTCTAATTGGATCGATATGTGTAATTTTTTGTGAAGCAAGATATGAGAGTTTGTGTAAAGCTTCTTTTTGTGAAAAAGCGAGTTCTTCTCGTGTGGTTTTCAGATCTGATAAAAATATTTTACTCTGCATCAAAGCCAAATGATAGCTGCTATCCACAACCAGCATTTTGCTGTATAGGTCAATGCTTTGCTTAACGAGATCAATGTAACCATCCACTATTTTTTGCTTTTGAACTGCTTTTTGATACATGAGTGCATTTTTAAAAATTTCAAATGCAAGTCTATTCCTTGCAACTTCAAGATCTTTAAAAATGACTTGCTTTTTTTGTTTGATGAGTTTTGCATCGAACTCTTTTTTCCCAAATGTAGGAATTTTTTGTGTAATGGCAATCTGTTGGGTTTGCATAGGTTCAAGATCTCGTAAAAAAGGTGCATCCAAACGAAGATCGTTTACTGCAAATTTTAATGTTGGATTCTCCCAGTTTTTCGCTTTTTTGTACTCAATATCCATTTTCCTTAAAAGCATCTCAATGGCATGTAAAGAATCGTTTTTTTGTAAAGCCTTTTTGACAATCATATCGATATCCCGGGCTTGTAGCAGTGCACTGAGTAGCACTGCTATTATGAAAAGATGTTTCATCAGATATTTACCGAAGTTTTGATGCGATATTTTTTACCACTGTTTGTCGTGATAAAAATATGTACCTGCCAGGTTCCTGCCATAGGTAACTTTACATTGGCTTGGTAACCTTGATCATTTTTTTCAATTTTAGCCCAGCTTTCCATATATGGCATACCGGGCATCGCTGGCATAAAAAATTTGACTTTGAGGTCTTTTATATTTTTTTTGTTGATATGAAACAAAAAGGAATTTGCTCCTACACTCAAAGGTTTGGTAGAGATTATGTCGATCTTGAAACCTCTGTATTTGACATGTTTTTGAAAGCCGGATGCAAAAAGAAGTATTGCACCGAGTGCTAATATTGCAAGTTTTTTCATGGTCCATCCTTTATGATATTTTTCATGAAGTATGGTAACGCATGAAATGTGGAAGAAATGTGGAAAATGCAGAGGTTTGAATATGAGTGAGACTCATATTCAAACCTTGTTCTTTAACCATTATGTGGTGCAGCAGCTCTTTTTAACAAGTTTCTCTTTTGCCAAAAAATAGAGAATGAAACCCCACAAGATAACGGAGGATGCGATCGCAAAAATCGAAGCCTCTTTTTGGATATGGACTATGGTTCTTACATCCACCCCACTAAAAATGAAATCGAGTCCTATCCCAAAAAGAATGGAACCTACGGCAATAGTTGCAAGGTAGACGATGACGGATTTTGTTCCAAGCATTTTTTTGACTACACCTATGGTAACGGTATTGGTAGCAGGGCCCGCACTCAAAAAAACAAACGCAGCTCCCGCGCTTACACCATTGAGCATCAGAGCTGCTGCAATTGGCAGTGATGCAGTGGCACAAACATACATAGGTACCGCGATAAGAACAGCTAAAAGATAAGAAAGCCAAGCATGTTGTGCTAGGATGTTTGCCAGATTTCCCGGTATCGCTACACTGATAGCTGCTCCGATGATAAGACCCCAAAAGAGTGGTTTAGCGATATCTCCAAGCAAGGTTACAAATCCATAATTCAATGCACGTTTAAGAGAAAAACTCTTTTTTGTCGTTTCACTGCATCCACAATCGCTGCATCCACAACTCTCTTCTTGCTGCACTGTAAAAGTTGTGGGTTTCGTTTTGTTTTGGGTCTGCATCCTGAACTTCGGGGCGTTTTGTGTGGTGTTTTGGGTGTCGAAAAGATTGACAAAAATACCAGCAGCTATGGCAATCAAAAATGATGTAAAGATTCGGTAGATGGTAAAAACCCATCCAAACATTCCAAAAGTAGCAAGAATCGAGTCAATTCCCGTAATGGGAGTAGATATGAGAAAACTCAGAACACTTCCTTTACTCGCACCACTTTTTTGCAGTGCCTGTGCCAAAGGTATGACACCACAGGAACAAACGGGAATTGGAATACCAAACAGCGTCGCTTTTATGACAGAAGCGATATTGTCTTTACCAAGATGTTTTTTGATGAACTCTTCAGGGACTAATTCATGTAATATGCCTGCTATCAATAGACCGAAAAGAATATAGATAGCCATGGCGTTGGTGAGTTCCCAGAGTGCTTGTACAAATGCCATTATTTACCTCCATTTGCAGGGCACATTCTTCTGTTTTTACTGAGATTGTAGAGGTACTCGGCGACCGCTTTTTTCTCTTCATCACTCATATTTTTTCCGATTGGCGGCATTGTGCCAAATCTTTGAAACGCCATTGGCATACATAAACCTTTCTCACGTGATGGATTTTGAATGTACTCTACGACAAAACGGATAAAATCTTCTTTTTGTGGGTAATGCATCTTTACTCTATGTGCAACCTCGAGAAATGGCGGTGCTTTCATCGTAGCCATCTCTGTTGATCTCATAGAGAGATTATGGCACTTGGCACAATGTTTTTGATAGACTTCTTCTCCATTCGAGGCATACAGTATTCCACCAATGAACATGAATGCTGCTATAATCTGTTTCATAACTTCCTCCTTGACTTGCATAACAGAAACATTATATAATGAAAGTGTGATATAAATAAGCTTTAAAGAAGGTTAAATGGATCGTTTAGAAAAGTTAGCAACCATAGCAAAAGCTTTAAGCGATATAAATAGATTGAAAGTTGTTGCGTTTATCGATCGCAATAAAGAGGTGTGTGTATGTGAAGTGAGTGATACCCTCGGATTTTCACAACCGCTCACTTCGAAATATCTCAAGCAACTCAAAGAAGCAGGTATTTTACGGAGTAAAAAAATGGGCAAATGGAGTATTTTCTCTTTGGCTGACAATCAAATTATCCAGCCTTTTATTGAAGAGCTTAGAGAAATTGAACTTCCACAAATAAAAAAGTGTTCAAGATGCTAAAAAGATGGATGCATTTTCTTTTGCTGTCGGCTTTGCTGTTGAACAGTGCCCATGCATTCTTTTTTGATTGTGATAACAACCATTATATAATAGAGTTTGTTCAAGAGATCGATCATCCCGTGCAAAAAGGGGATATTTGCGATGGGCATTTTGTCTATCATATGCCATTACTATTCTCATCCTCTGTGACGATCGATTTTCCAAAACAGGATACAAAAATAGATTCGATTCTTTTTTGTCACGCTCAACATCACTCTTTCTCTTTGTTAAAACCTCCCAAAAGCTCCTAATATCCGCTTTAAACTACACAATAATTCAAAGGAGTTTTATGAATATCATCTTGATATCTATCTTTCTAGTTACGGGTCTATTTGCAAAAATCGAACATTTCGATGTTCACAATTTTAATCATAAGCCCTTTATTCGTACGAAACAAAAAGAGACTTTACAGGAGCATGTGCAAATCAATCCAGTCGACATAACAAAAAAAATAACCGGTGAAAAAGTAGAAAAAAAACTTTTAAAGCATCAAAACGCTACTATCTATTTTGAAATATGGACGAAACACTACTATCTTTGGATCGATGCACAAAGTGGTAAGGTTCTTAAAAAGGAGAAACGATGAGAAGAGCACTTTTGCTCATGGGTGTAACGTCATGTTTTGTTCTAGGAGCGAGCTTTCAAACTTTTGAACAGGAAGCTTTGAAGCAATTCCCAAAACTTTTGCAACAAAAAGGAAATATCGCAATTGCGAAAGAGAACCAGGCAAAACTTTTGCGTCCCTTCAACCCACGATTAGAACTCCTAGGAAGCAGTTATGAAGATGGCAGTGGGTTTGAAACAACGTTGCAGATACCTTACAGGCTGCCAGACTATATGAAAGATCTCAAAAAAAGGGCTGTGAGTGATGTAGAAGTGCAAAAAGCGTACGAGTTCGTTTTGAAAGCCAGGTTTAGAAAAAATCTTGAGCTTCTCTATACGCGCTATGTCTACCAAGATATGCTTCTAGAACCTATCCATGCCCAGTTAGCTATTTATAAAAGACTTTTGTCAATTGCTAAAGAGAAATTTAGCAAAGGATATGGCAAAAGAATAGATGTGCTCAAACTGCAAACGAAACTGTTGACACTCCAAAAGAGTCTACTGGATGTGCAAAACAGTGTAGTCAAAGCGAAGATGAAATTGCAAAAATATGCCGGATTTTCGGGTAATATTGAGCCAAATGGATTTTTGTATGAGCGTTTCAATTTTTCAGGTCGGATCAATCCTGCAGAATTTGCATGGTATGAAAAGAGTAAGAAGCGCTTTTTACATTTAGCAAAAGAACAAAGCCATGTTATAAAAAGAGTGAATTTTACAATCAATTATGAAAAAGAACCAAACTCCGGGATCCTTCGTGCTGGAATATCCATTCCTCTTCCAATCAATAAACCCAAACAAGAGGTTGCAATCGCAAAAATGAAAGCCAACAACGTTGCTCTTGATTTAGAGCTTTTAAAAAAGCGTTACAGTGTAGAACTACAGGGGCTTCAAAAACAGGCCGAAATGATTCAGAAGAGTTTAGATCTGCTTCAAAAAACCAAAAAGAAGCAAAAAGAGCTTTTAGATCTTTATATTGAAAGCTACAAAATTGATCAAAGTACACTCCTTGATATTTTGGATGCCCAAAAAGCGTATATTTCTATCGAAAAAGAGATCGCAAAAAAACTCTTCTTGCTCAACATCAACCAAATCCAGATAAATTACATAAAAGGACGATACAATGGCTAAACTTATACTATTTCTCATCACAGCAATCTCACTCTTTGCCAATGCAAAAGTGCAGTATATGGAGCTTGGAAAACTCTACAGCACAAGTGCCCAGGTTGTGACTCTCAAGAATCTTACGCAAAATATCGTTACACAAATTCCTGGACACATCGAAGAGTATTTTGTCAAAGAGGGTGACAGTGTCAAAAAAGGGCAAGAAATAGCACGTATCAAATCTTTTGTTTTGAGCGAAATGACATCACGCTATTTGACTCTAAAAAATGAAGTGGCGATTTTGAAAAAACGATACGAGAATGCAAAGGCTCTTTATAAAAAAGGGATCATGAGTTATAATGATCTAGCGAAACTCAAAACAACACTCAAAGACAGAATGAATGATCTTGCATCACTAGGGCTCCAACTTAAAATACTTGGTATCACTAATGTTACAAAACCGATGGAGTACTATACGATTACTTCTCATGCCAATGGGACAGTGCAAAAGATTTTGGTTTCTGTTCATACCAATGTCAAAAGTACAACGCCATTAGTAGAGATTCTCAGTCAGTCTCGCTACTATCTTGTAGCATTCTTGAGCGTTGAGGATGCACTTGGGCTTAAAGACATCCGGGCGATTTTTCATCTCGGTCCCTACAGTTTCAAAGCGAGTTTTATAAAAATATTACCAAGAGTGGATGAAGAGACGGCACAAGCAAAACTTCTGTTTGAACTTCCAAAAACGAATAAAGAGCTTCTCATAGGAGCATTTGGCGATATTCAGATAGAGTCAGCTCCATATAAAAAAGTGCTTGCAGTCAAAAAGAGCGCTTTGACTATGTTAAATGGTGATTGGGTCGTTTTCCTTCCATCCAAAGAGGAGGTTGAACCCCATGTCGTGAAGCTCATCGATTTTGTAGGGGAGTTTGCAGTAATTGAGGGATTAAAGCCAAATCAGGAGTATATCGATAGTGATATCTATCTATACAAATCAAGGCTTTTGAAAGAAAGCATCGGCGATGAGGATTAAGGAGAGAGTATGAAATTTTTTGAAACCTTTATCAAATATCGCTTTTTAGTGTTGGCTCTTTTTATTCTTGTAGGGGTATTGGGGTACAGGGCGTACAAAGAGATTCCCGTTGATGCTTTTCCGGATATCACGCCCAAACAGGTGATTATCTATACCGAAAGCCCGGGCAACAGCCCTGAAATCATCGAAAGACTCATCACCTATCCGATCGAATCAGCTATGGCAGGTTTGCCAGGGGTAAAACTTATTATGTCCAATTCCATATTTGGTCTAAGCTATGTGAGCATCTTTTTTGAAGACAAATACGATATCTACTTTTTACGTCAGCTTGTGAGTGAAAGACTTGCAACCGTTGATATACCAAAAGGGTTTGGAAAGCCTGTTATGGGACCAAACACCACAGGACTTGGTCAGGTATTTTGGTATCAGCTAAAAGGGGACGGTGTTCCTTTAACGAAACTGAGGGAATTGCAAGACTTTTTGGTACGCCCTATGTTCAAAACCGTTGATGGAGTTGAAGAGGTTATCGGATGGGGCGGATTTGAAAAACAGATTGAAGTTGTGATTGACCCCAAAAAACTGCAGGCTTTGAAAGTGACATATGAAGACGTGATTGATGCGCTGCAAAGAACAAACAAAAGTGCAGGGGGGCAGTACCTGGAATTTAACAAAGAGCAGTATATCATACGTGGTAGTGGCTTTTATGAAGATCTTGATCAAATACGAAAGAGTGTCATCAAATCTTCGGGTATCAAAGCTATCAAGATTGAAGACGTGGCAGTTGTGAAAGAGGGCAAAAGAATGCGTTTTGGTGCGGTCACCCTCAACGGAAAAGAGACGATGTTCGGAATGGTACTGCAAAGAACCGGTACTAATGCAGCTAAAGTGGTTGACAGACTCAAAGAGAAAGTCAAAGAGATCAACGCCGCTCTTCCAAAAAATGTCAAAGTAGAGACTATTTACGATAGAAGCGAAATTACCAGGAAAGCTGTCCATACCATGACCTCTTCATTGATTTCTGGCGCAGTGCTCGTGAGTGTCATTTTGTTTCTGTTTTTGTTTGAAGTCAGAAGTGCTTTCATAGTTGTTTTATCCCTTCCTATCTCTTTGCTCATTGCCTTTTTGATGATGGACTATTTTGGTATGAGCGCAAATCTTATGAGCCTCAGTGGACTTGCCATTGCAATTGGTATGATTGTTGATGGAACGATAGTTGTCGTAGAAAACTCTTTCAGGCTCATTCAGGAGCATCCAAAGGAATCCAAACTGAAGCTCATAGCGGAGGCTGCGGCACAGGTAACAAAACCGGTTATTTTTGCCATTTTCATCATCGCTGCAACCTTTATTCCGCTTTTGAGTCTCGGAGGGCTTACAGGAAAGCTCTATTCACCTATGGCTATCAATATCGTATTTGTAATGCTTGCTTCCATCGTTGTGGCTCTCGTGCTGGTTCCCGTTTTGAACTACTATCTTTTAAAACCGGTAAAGTTTAGCGAATCGCCACTTGTGGTTTGGATTAAAAAGCTATATACGCCACTGCTTGTGGGAGCTTTGAATTATTCAAAGAGTGTCGTGGCAGTTGCATTCATACTCTTTGCGGTATTGGCATATCTGCTTACGCAACAAGGACGCGAATTTATGCCAAAACTCAATGAAGAGTCTATCATGTATCGTGTCATCGCCATCCCTGGGACAGCTCTGTCTCAAACGGTGGGTCTTAGTAAAGATATAGAAAACTTCATAAAAAAAGAGTATCCAGAGTATGTGGATTTCGTTTTGGCGATGATTGGAAGAAGCGAAAAGGGCGAAACTGCCGGTCCAAACTATATGGAAGTTTTGGTGGGGTTGAAGAAAAAAGAGTTTGATATCAAAGCGTTAGAGGCAAAAATGAGCGAGGCGCTTGAAAAACGGTACGATTTTGTACAGTTTGTTCCAACACAGCCAATCGCCATGCGTATAGAAGAGCTGCTAGAGGGGGTCAAAGCGGAACTTGCAGTGAAAATCTTTGGAGAAGATCAAAAAGTACTGGCAACTCTTGCTTCGAAAATCAAAGAGATCATCTCCCATATCGACGGCCTCAGATCCATAGAGATCGAGTCACAACTCGGACAAGCTCAAATTGTGATCAAACCGAACTACTTGGCGATGGCGAGATACTCACTCACAGCAGAAGATATCATGGATGTAGTGCGGTACCTTTTGGGCGAAGATGTGATAACGGATAAATTTGAAGGGATTAAGAGGTTCCCTATCGTTATCAAGCCAAAAGGAGAGCGTGATATTGAAAGTCTAGAAAATATTCTGCTTAGAGCCCCGGACGGTAAAGTGGCTCGCCTCAAAGAGGTGGCAGACATCAAAATCATTCAAGGACCATCTTTTATAAAACGAGAAAATCTTTCTCGATATATGCTCATATCCTTTGATGTGGAAGGACGTGATATCGCTTCTTTTGTGAAAGAGGCCAATGAAAAGATTCATCAGAAACTCCATTTCCCAGCGGGATACTATATCCAGTGGGCAGGTGACTTTAAAAACATGCAAGAAGCGACAAAAAGACTGGCTATAATCATTCCAGCAGTACTGCTTTTGATACTCCTTTTACTCTACACGGCTTTCAACAGCTTCAAGAAAGCGACAATCATTTTGCTAGGCGTTCCTCTAGGCATAATAGGTTCTATCGTTGCGGTGCTGATCGCCGATATCTACCTCTCCATTGCTGCAATTATCGGATTTATCGTTATCATCGCCATTGCGGTACTCAATGGTATCGTACTTGTGAGTTTCATAGAAGAGCTCCAAAAACGGTTTCCAGATGTGAAGATGCTCACACTTGTCAAGGATGCAACGCTTCTTAGACTAAGACCAGTGCTAATGACGGCAATGACGACTCTTTTTGGTATTTTACCGCTTCTGTATGCAACGGGCGTTGGAAGTGAGATCGAGTATCCGTTGGCTGTGGTTGTTGTAGGTGGAATTGTCACTTCAACCCTTGTGACGCTTCTAATACTACCAAGTCTATACTATCTCTTTTACAAGAAGTAGGCCTTTGCCTACTTCAAAACCGATTCAAAATACGATCTTGACTCTTGTCCCATAATTTTTTTTGCTATATATTTTTATGGCTAAGCCATGGTAATCGAAAATCCATTTTGCAAGGGCCAATCCTACTCCATATCCTGGATTGGAAACCTTTGTACTCTCTTCTCGATAATAGAGTTGAAATATTTTCTCCTTATTCGATTTTTGAATTCCGACTCCCCAATCTCTTATTATTAGAAAATTTCCTTTTTTGCTTGAATGGAGAACTATCATGATTTTTTTACTACTTTTGGAATATTTAATGGCATTTTCAATGAGATTTTGAATGGCGATCTGTAGCAGGTATCTATCACCATGGATATGTATAAGATCACTTTGATATAGCTCTATTTCCATATTCCCATTGAAGGACTTGAGAGTGTCTAGAACAATTTCATTGATACAGATACGTTCCATTTTATGGATTAGATTGTAATTATTTGAAACATAAAGAAGTCGATCGAGTATGTTCGAGGTAGTTTCTAGCTCATGTTTGATATGTTTTACATCCTCATCTGTTAATTTTTCCAACTTCATCGCCAAATAGATCATCGGTTTTTTAATTTCATGGGCTAGATTGATATTAAACTGTTTTGATAATTCATTCTTGGATTTGATAGCGCATAGTTTATTATTGAATGTTTCAATAACTGGTGAGAGTTCCATAGAAAAATTTTCAGCTCGTATTGCCTCATGATCACTGTCGCATTTTCGTAATTGTTTTATATCTTTTAGCAAAATGAAGTATCGTATTGTAAAAAGAGATAGAATGAAAAGTAAGCTCGTTACTAGTATATCTGTTGCAGATTCATTCGTCATAGATGACGTATCCGATTTTCTTTATATTTTGGATAAAATCTTGCTTTCCTAATTTCTTACGCAATCTATACACCAAGACATCTACGATATTGGAATTGTGAGATTCATTTTGCTCTATCCCAAGCCTATCCATGATTTCGGATTTTTCGATAACTTTGTTTCTATTGGTCATCAAGAGTTTCAAAATTTTATACTCTTGCGGTGTTAATTTGATATTTTTATCTTTTACATAGACTTTTCTTGAGAAAAGATTGATGGATACGTTCCCTATACGAACAATATTCGTTTGTATGTTATATCGGATTTTAATGATATTTTTCACTCTTATCAAAAGTTCTCTGATATCAAAGGGCTTTGTAAGATAGTCGTATGCTCCCAATGAGAGCCCTTCTATTTTATTTTCGACACTTCCTAATACACTCAAAATTAAACAAGGGATATTGATCTGTTTTTGCTCCATATATTTAAGAAGTGTGATACCATCACCATCCGGTAAGACTCTATCGAGTATCACAGCGTCATAAAGAGAATTCATTTCTAGCTTATAGATACCTTCCTCCAACGAGTATGTAAACTCCACATCGATATTCTCATTTCGAAAATTTTCTTTAATGATTTTTTGAATTTCACTGTCATCTTCGATACATAATATGTACACTATCTTGTTCCTTTATTCATTTTTTTTTCATTTTTATAATGTAAAATTTTTTTAAACTTACTTTTGAAGAGGTATTCAATCTATGCCATTTCGTATTATATTTAAAAAATTCTCTATTCGCACTAAGCTCTATTTGATTTTAGGTGTATTAGGTTTCATCATTCTCTTAGAAGGAGCAACATCTCTTTACTTGGCCAAGCAGATGCAAGATCGGATCAACGATATTTTTTCACAAGAAATCGTCTCGCTTGAACTACTGAGCGATTTGAAAGGTGCGCTTTATCGGATTCGAGATAGAACATTGCGTCTGGTCGATGCAAGAACCAAACAGGAACTTCACCATCAGCAAGAAAAAATCAAAGAACAACTTGCAATAATTTCAAAAAAGATAGATCTGTATGACAACACGCGTCTATCAAAAAGAGAAAAAGAGCTACTCAACAGATTCAAAGAAAATCTTACTCAATATGTCAATGTCATCGAGAATAAAATTTATCCTTTGCTAGATACCAGTCAACATGCCACACCGAAAAGACAAGATGTTATCAATAAACTCCTCTACGAAGTAGCGCTGAAAGAGTTTCGAGAAACGAGAGAGGCGCTGAATCAACTTTTGAATTATCAAATCGAGCGCGCACACATAAGGCAAGAACATGCAAAAGCGATTTTTTTCAAGCAAAAAATCATTATCGTTTCTGCGCTTGTGTTGATTGCTTTTCTTGTTATTTATCTGGCAAAAAATCTCATCCAATCTATCGTCACGCCACTCCATAAAATAAACGAAGCCTTGCAAAAGATAGCAAATAACGATTTGAACACAAGGATACTGATACGGACTGATGATGAGTTTTCCTTGATCGCTGAGGAGATCAATAAAAACATTATGCGTTTGCAAAGTACTTTGAAAAGCCTGGATCATATAAGCAAGCATGACTCATTGACCCAACTGCCAAATCGTAAATGTTTTCATGAATATCTGGATAAAGCTATGAAAGATTTCACCCAAAAATCCTCCCAGTTTGCGATCATGCTCATCGATTTGGACAATTTCAAACTCATCAACGACAATTTCGGGCATCCATTTGGAGACAAACTTTTAAAAATTGTGGCATCGAGAATACGCAACGTCTTAAAGAAAGAGGATGTAATCGCCAGGTTGGGCGGTGATGAATTTGGTGTGATTTTACGAAGAATCCATAATCCTATCGTAGTAGGAAATATCGCAAATAAAATAATCGATATACTCCAAAAGCCTATTAAAATTGACGATACTATCGTGTATATCACCGCCTCTTTGGGCATCTATATACCTACCGATAAAAAAATAGACGCTAAAAAAGCTCTTTCCTATGCAGACATAGCCATGTACAAGGCCAAAAAATCGGGAAAAAACAGCTACAAATTTTTCGACGAATCGATGTTTCAAGAGTTACAAAGTCTAACTATACTGGAACACGACATCCATGAAGCACTAGAGCGTCAAGAATTCGTTCCTTTCTTTCAACCGATCGTGGAGTTGAAAACAGAAAGGATTTTGGGGTTCGAAACACTGCTTCGATGGAAAAAAGGAGAGGAGTATCTTCCACCATCCCATTTTATACACGTTTTAGAGAGTAGGGGATATATCGTAGAGGTCACCTACCAGTTGATAGAAACGGTTTTTCAATTTATCAGCAAAAATAGATTCAAAGGCTTTATAACAATCAATCTCTCTTTACTACAGTTTTATGACAGAAAATTTCTCAACTTCGTACACGACATTCAAAAAAGATATCCCGACGTCTCACCCTCTCAAATCGTTTTTGAACTGACAGAGACTGTTTTTGCTGAAAATATATCTTTGATACAAGAGTTGATCCTGCTCATCGAAAAAGAGGGATACAAATTTGCTCTGGATGATTTTGGAACGGGCTATTCATCGCTCCTTTATATCAAAAATTATAACCTTAATACGATCAAAGTCGACCAATCGTTCATCCAAAATATCTTTGTCGATCAAAAACTGAGGAAACTGCTTGATGTGATCATATCCATGTCTAAAACGCTGGATATCCCTTTAGTACTTGAAGGAGTCGAAGATAAGAAAACCGTTGATTATTTGAAGCGGTACAGAAACTATAAAATAAAAATTCAAGGGTATTACTATTTTCCTCCTCTTCCTATGGAGGAGGTAGAAGCAATGATTCAAACCAGATGAAAAGGGAGTTCACATGCAAAATATTTCCATAAAAAAGGTGTTAATGGCCATTCCGGCCATCTTGATCGTAGCTTTCGTGATTTTATATTTCACCATTGCATCCAGCATCGATTCCATTCAGGATAAAAGCCAAAAAGCCTCACTTGCCAACAAGGTCATCAAACTGATGCTCGAAGCGAGAGTGGCGGAAAAGAACTATATACGAAGAAAAGATGAAAAATATGCCAAAGAAGTTTTGAAACTCATCGATCGAAATATAAAAATAGCAAAACATTTGCAATCGAGTTTCGCACAAAAAGAGAATAAGAAGCTTGTCGGAAGTGCCATTCAAAGGCTACTGGAATATAAAAAACTTTTTTATAAATACGCCCAGGTTCGAGATGAGGCTATCAAAAAAGAGCAAACATTGGTTGCGTTGGCAAACAGGGTCGAGGAGATCGCTAGAAAGATCGAAATCATACAAAATAATCAAAGAGATAGGGTCATACGCTCTCATAATGCCACTGCTCAAGAGATTATAGATGAAGTGGTGGAAGCAGCGCTTTCCAACAAGATCATTATGAGTTTAATGCGAATCAGAATAGCAGAAAAAAACTATCTACGTAGAAAGAACGACGAATATGTCAAAGAAATCCTTTCAGAAATCGGAAAGATCAACCAGTTGGCTGTTCAACTAAGAACGTCGCTGGATAGTGCAAAAAACAAGAAAATGGTAGATTCATTGACATCAGCTTTAAAAAAATATAAGAAAACTTTGATGGAACTGATTGAACTAAGAAACTCCATGAATACCATATCTTCCCAAATGAAAAATGCCGCGAGAAAAACCATAGAAACACTTGTACGTTTACGGGAAGATCAAAAAAAAGAGAAAGAGGCATTGATCCAAGCATTGAAGATCAAACTTACGATTATTTTCATTGTAGTCGGTTTTGTTATAAGTGCTCTTCTTGTATTTGTAGCGTTAATGATCGGTAAAAATCTAGACAATATACGAAATGCAGCTCAAAACTTGGCCAGTGGAGAGGGAGATCTTACAAAACGAATCGATATAGATGGTAAAAATGAGATTGCCCAAGTCGCATTCTATATCAATAAGTTTATAGAAAAGGTCCAAAACGCAATAGGTGAAGCGAAAAATGTAAGCAATGAAGCCTCATCAATCTCTAGTGAACTCTCAGCCACATCTTTGGAAATAGGTAAAAGAGTAGAAGATGAATCTTCTTTGGTCAAAGTTATCGATGCTAATGCAAAAAACACAGAAAAAGATGCAGCTTTCGTTGAGAGCAAAGTTCGAGAAATGACAGAAATTTCTGAAAACTCTTACCAAGCCCTGAACAAAGCTGTAGAACATATCAATACGCTGGTAGAAAAGATCAAATTTACAAGTGTGGAAGAGGAAAAACTGTCAAATCAAATGAAAAAACTGCAAGAAAGTGCTTTCGCTATCAAAGATATTCTCAAACTCATCGGAGATATCGCCGATCAGACAAACCTGCTTTCACTCAACGCTTCCATCGAGGCTTCTCGTGCGGGAGAACATGGAAAAGGTTTTGCAGTGGTAGCCGAAGAGGTCAGAAAACTGGCAGAGAAAACGCAAAAAAATTTAGAGGAGATTAACAAAACGATCAACAGTATCACCGCTGCTATCGAAACGACGAGTAAACATATGCAAAGCAACGCAAATGAGGTATTGCAAACCGTCGAGATTGCCAACGTCGTGGAAACCAATATCGGCAATGTGATTCATTTGATGGAAGATTCAAAAGAAAAAGCGAAAGAGAGTTCGATTTCTGTGGACAATCTCAAAGAAAAAGTTGCTGAAATTGCCCAAAAAATCAACCAACTAAACGAAGTATCGATGTCAAATGCAAGAAGTGTCGAGGAGATTGCCTCGGCTGCTGAGCATTTAAATAACATTATCGAAAAACTCGATTCCCATCTTTTCAAATTTAAAAGTTGATATAAGGTAGAACATTGCAAGAAGAAATACCTACAAAACTTATCCTTATCGGGGCTTCAACGGGTGGACCAGGACTCATTGCAAAAATCATAAGCTCTCTTTGTACACCCAAAAAAGAGAGTATTGTCATCGCTTTGCATATGGACCCGTTGGGACTCTCTTCTTACGCACACAGATTATCCGAACTTTGTGGTTATCCAGTGGATCTTGTAACGAAAGATCATTATGCATTAACAAGTGGAAAGATTTATCTCTTAAGTGCAACATTTTCTATTGAAGAAAAAAAGGGATCGCTCTTTTTTAAAAAAGCTGATAGTAAAAAAAGTTTTTACAATCCTACCATTGATACACTTTTCGCTTCTGCTAGCTCTTTGTCCAGTGTCAAAATAGTAGCATATTTGCTTAGTGGTATTGGTGAAGACGGTGCTAAAGGTTTGTCAACACTGCAAAATGCTGGACATAAAGCAATAGCTCAAGACGAACAGAGTTCTATTGTATATGGTATGCCAAAAAAAGCATACGAATTAAACAAAAATATTCAAGTATTAAGTATCGATGAAATAATACGAGATATTAAAAGAGAACTCAAATGTTAAGATGGCTGTTTCCTAAAAAGAATGAAAATCAAAAAAATGAAAATAAAGAGAGTCATGAGAAAAAGTTTGATAATAATGATGCGAAGATTATTTTACGTGAGATAAGAGAAGAGTATGGATTGGATTTTTCGAATAAAAAAGAAATTACCATTGAAAAAATGAAAAATTTTGCAATACAACATGATATTTACTCTTTTACAGATCTCAGAGAACAACTGTTGCATTCGCATCATCTCAAAAAAGATCTTATTAATAAACTTACAGTTGGAGAGACATATTTTTACCGAGAAACTGCACAGTTTGAGATACTCGTAAAACTAATGAGGAAAAAAAGAGTACAAAGAATCCTTTGTATCCCATGCTCAAGTGGTGAAGAGGTGTATACGATCGTCTTATATATCCTCACCCATCAAAAAGATCTATCCGGGCTGGAAATTGTAGGTGTAGATATAAATTCGGACAGAATAGAGCAAGCAAAGAGGGGATGTTACTCAAGTCGATCTATTCAACAAGTACCCAGTATTGTAAAAGAGAAATATTTTTATCAAAAAGATGCACTCTATTGTGTAGATGATATATTAAAGCAGCATGTATCCTTTAAACAGATGAATATTTTTAACAGGGAAATTTTTACTTTAGGAAAATTTGATGTTATATTTTGTAGAAATCTATTATATTACTTTGATGAGGAACATAAGAGTGAAGCAATCGAAATATTTGATCGACTGCTAAGTGATACTGGGGTTCTATTTTTGGGGCATGCTGATTTGATTTCTGAAAATAAGTTGTTCACAAAAGTTGTAGAAAACGATGGAAAAACATATTATATAAAAAGCGACTAAGTAATTGTCATCAATCGATAAATCAACCATTTACTCTTTCTCAAACAAAAACTTCTCACTAAATGTAGGTTTCAGTTCATCAATCCACTGGGCATTTTCATCATATTTGGCAAAAAAGGGGATATCTACAAGATCAGGATTTTTGGCTTGAAGCATATTCAGTACAATCACCTTTTCTTTGTTGATTTCACTCACACCACTTACAGCTATTTTCCCGGGAGCTGCACTCATGCTAGGTCCTCGAACCGTTCTAGCTAGTCCACTTACATTTGAAATGGCATCTTTAAAAATCTTCCAAGCCTCTACCAAAGGAACGCCAAAATAGTGTTGTGCTCCAGTATCACGGGCAATAAACATATAGTATGGAACCATTCCCATGTGCACCTGTTTTCTCCACATTTTTTCCCACACTTCGCTACTATCATTGATATGCCGTAAAATCGGGGCTTGGGTTCTGATAATGGCTCCCGTTTGCTGGATCCGTTTTACTGCCTTTTCTACTTCATCTGTTTGGAGTTCCCGGTAATGATTGAAGTGAGCCATAAAGGCAAGGTGGTATCCATGCTCCACGATCTCTTCGAAAAGTTTGAGTAAATCATCCGCATCACTGTCCGTTAAAAATCGATACGGCCAAAATCCGAGGGTTTTCGTTCCAAATCGGATATTTTGTAGATGTGGAATGTCTGCTTTTAATATAGGTTCTATGTAGCTGCGAAGCAGTTTCGTACTCATAATGAGAGGATCGCCTCCGGTAAAGATGAGATCCGTAATCGTAGGATGGGCTTTAATGTATTCGATCAAGAGATCCACTTCTTTCATGGCAAATTTGAGCTCGTTCATCCCCGTGAACTGAGGCCATCTGAAACAGAAACTGCAATAGGCATGACAGGTTTGACCCTGTTTCGGGAAGAAGAGGATAGTTTCTTTATATTTATGCTGCGAGCCTGTCAGTTCTTTATCGTTAATTGTTGGGACATTGCTTTTTTGATCGGCTGGATGGGGATTCATTCGCATCCGAATCTCATACACAGTTTCACTAAGAGCTTTTTGGTCCCCCTTGTGATACAAGGCTTTCAGTCTTTCGAAATCTTGTTCAAGGAGCATATCTTTATGGGGGAACACAAGACGAAAAATAGGATCATTTTGATAATTTTCCCAATCGATAAGTTTATCGATAAGATAATTGTTGACTTTAAATGGAAAAACGAGCGCGGCTATTTCGATATTCTCGATATCTTCATGGGAGAGATATTTTTGAATTTGCGGTATTTTTTTAAAACTTTTTGCATTGTACGCCCTGTATTCCAAAAATGCTCCTTTTTTAGGGCGTATTATAACAAAAGAGGGGAAAAGCCCTCTTAATGATTGTAAGTAGTTTTGTTGTAAATTACCAGTTCTTTTGTCAAATCATAAACGATAGGTGTCCCCGTTGGGATCTCTATTTTACTTACATTCTCTGGTGCGATGCTTTCAAGATACATTATAAGAGCTCTTAAAGAGTTTCCATGAGCCGCAATCATAACGGTGTCATATGCCAGTAGTGCCGGAACAATCTCTTCATAAAAATATTCTACTACTCTTTCTCTCGTATCTTTCAAAGATTCGCTCTTAGGATGGTATCCAATATCTTCATATTTTGGATCGAGGGGATAGCGTTTGGCGTAATCGGGCTCACTCTCTTCGATCGGAGGAGGAGGTGTATCATATCCCCGCCTGACAGCCATGAACAGTTCTTCACCATATTTAGCTTTCACTTCCTCTTTGTTTTTCCCTTGCCAGTCACCATAATGGCGTTCATTCAACTTCCAGCTTCGGATAACATCGATATGCTCCCATCCAAGTTCATTCAGAGCGATTTGAGCAGTATGGATTGCACGTTTGAGATAGGAGGTATAACATATATTTGGATAAATGTTTGCTTCTTTGAGTAGTTCACCGGCTTTTTTCGCTTCAGCTTTTCCTTTTTCACTGAGCTCTACATCGATCCATCCTGTAAAAAGATTTTTTGCATTCCAAACGCTTTGTCCGTGTCGTATAAGAACCAGTTTCATCTACATCCTTTCTGCGATAAAATCAGCAAGTTCAAGAAGTCGGCCAGAGTATCCATACTCGTTGTCATACCATGCAAAGACTTTTACTTTGTTTCCATCCACGACCATCGTTGAGAGTCCATCGATGATAGAGGAGTGTGGATTGTTGACGATATCAGTTGAGACTACTTCATCATAGGTGATTTCCAAAATACCTCTTAGCTTACCATTCATCGCCTCTTCAAAAGCCCTGTTTACCTCCTCGACGGTTACCTCTTTTGCTAACGTCGCATTGATGTCGGTTATCGCCACATCAGGAACGGGAACCCTCAAAGCCAATGCATTCATTTTTCCCTGAAGTTCCGGGATCACTTTTGTCGTAGCAATAGCAGCTCCAGTGGTGGTTGGGATGATGTTGGCAGCTGCTGTTCTTCCTCGTCTATGTTTTCCTGGATTTTTTCTATCCACTACTGCCTGAGAGGAGGTGTAAGCATGTACAGTTGTTACAAGAGCACTCTCTATTCCAAAGGCATCGTGCAGTACTTTGATAGCGGGTGCCAAAGAGTTCGTAGTACAACTGGCATTGGAAATCACGTCATGTTTGTCTGGATCGTACCAGTCTTGATTTACACCCAAAACAATAGTAAGCTCTGCATCTTTGCTAGGAGCAGAGATGATAACCTTTTTTGCTCCGGCTTTGAGATGTTTTGCCGCATCATCCCTTTTTGTAAAGTGGCCAGTACACTCAAGAACTATGTCGACACCAAGTTCACTCCAAGGAAGTTTTTCCGGATCTCTACCTGTAACTAGTTGAATTTTTTGATCTCCAACTTTCAGATAATCTTCACCATATTCGACAGGTGCCGGGAACTTTCCATGAACAGAGTCAAATTTGAGCATATATGCCAAATCTTCTGCCGTTCCGCTTCCTCCGTTTGCTACAGTGATTTCGATATTTTTTGGTTTGTTGACGATATAGTGCCAAAGAACCATTTTTCCTATTCTTCCAAGTCCGTTAATTGCTACTTTTTTCATAAAGACTCCTACATTTATTGTAATTTTGTATATATTTTAGCTGTAAATTGATTAAAGATGAATAATTTCACCCTGTTTGACAATGTGAACTTTCTTGTGTAATGTTTTGATCAAATGTTTTTTGAATACCTGCTGCTTATCCTCTTCACCATGTATTAAAAAGATTTTTTCGAGTCCATGGACTTTTCCTGCCCATGATGTAAGTTCATTTTGATCTGCATGGGCTGAAAAACCGTTAATTGTGAAAATTTTTGCCCGGATGGCGATCCGTTCGCCATATATTTCAATAAATCGAGCTCCCTCTATGATATCTCTCCCAAGGGTTCCTTCAGCTTGATAACCTACAAATATGACACTGTTTTTGGGATCCCAGATGCGGTGCTTGAAATGGTGTAAAATCCTTCCACCATTACACATACCACTACCAGCTATGATGATATTTCCGCTTTTTTTCGCATTGATACGTTTTGATGCATTGGTACTGGTTGCAAATCTCAGATGTGGAAAATCGAAAGGTGCTGGTTGATGTTTACAGTAATCTGAGAGTAAGTGGCGATATTTTTGATAAACATGGGTAGTTTTAATGGCCATTGGACTATCAAGATAGACTTCTGTGTGAGGAGGAAGTTCACGATGGTCGCTCATCTCTTTCAAGATACACAATATCTGCTGCGTTCTTTCAATAGCAAAAGAGGGGATTAGTACATTTCCTCCCCTTTTGAGGGTCATCATAATGGCTTCTTTGAACTCCTTGACACTCTCCTCATAATTTTTATGAAGTCTATCCCCATATGTACTTTCTATGAAGAGATGTCTAGCAGATGTGGGATCGGTAGGAGGTGGATTGAGATGTACCTGACGGTTGCCAAGATCTCCACTGAAAATCACCTTCTTATGTACTCCGTCATCTTTATATTCTATTTCTAAAAATGCCGAACCGATAATATGCCCTGCATCCTTATAGCGTACCGCGATGTTTGGTGATAGCTTGATATTTTGCCCATATTTAACGACACGCCTCGGAAGTTTCAATGCCGCTTTGACATCCCGTTTGGTATAGAGTGGTTTCTTAACCAGATCCTCTTCGCCTCGTCGCTGAGCTTTTCTGAAGGCTGTCTCGAAATCTTCTTGCATCAAATGGGCAGTATCGAGAAGAACGATTTTCATCAGTTCAAAGGTGGCTGCGGTAGCTATGATTTTCCCACGAAACCCTTCTTTGTATAGCAGAGGAATCCGACCTACATGGTCCAGATGTCCATGAGTGACGAGAAGATAGTCAATCTCCTTTGCATTGAAACCAAGAGGCTCATAGTTTTTCCACTCATCCAATCCTTGAAACATACCACAATCTATAAGCGCTTTCGTGCCATCGTCAAATTTTACGAAATGACATGACCCTGTAACGACTTCAGCTGCACCGTAACTTATCTCAATCGTCATTTTCCATCTCCGCTACATCTTTGATGATTTTTAGGACACTATCTGGGTTGAGACTCATCGATTCGATACCGATTTTGACTAAAAACTCTGCAAACTCCGGATAGTCTGAAGGAGCCTGACCGCAAAGCCCGGAGTATTTGTTGTGTCGTTTTGCACCTTCGACTGCCAGTTGAACCATCTTTTTGACACCTTCATCTCTCTCGTCATAATCAAACGCTACAATTTCGCTATCTCTGTCCACTCCCAAAGTGAGTTGCGTGAGGTCGTTCGTTCCTATACTGATACCATCGTACACTTCAAGAAACTCATCTATTTGAATAACGTTGTTTGGAATTTCACACATCATGTAAATGGGAACATCTCCTAAACCGTGTTCGATCATCGCTTTTTTGACCCGTTTTGCTTCATCCACTCTTCTACAAAATGGAATCATCAAGACGATATTCTCAAATCCCATCTCTTCAATCGCCCGTTTCATCGCTTTACATTCAAGTTCGAAACCTTCGGCATAGCTTGGATGGGTATAGCGTGCCGCTCCTCTAAATCCCAGCATCGGGTTGTCTTCGACAGGTTCAAAATGTCTTCCTCCCAGGAGATTTGCGTATTCGTTGGATTTGAAATCACTCATACGAACGATGCACTTTTTCGGATAGACGCAGCTTGCAATTGTCGCTACCCCTTCACTGAGAGTCTTTATGAAAAAGTCCTCTGCATCCCCTTCAAAAGGAAATGCAAGTTCATCGATCAAAGCACGTTCAGTATCACTTAGCATCTCTTGGTGTTTGATCGCCATTGGGTGTGCTTTGATGTAATTGTTGATGATAAACTCCATTCTTGCCAGACCTATCCCATCAACAGGAAGCTTTGCAAGGCTGAAAGCCAGCTCTGGATTGCCAAGATTCATCATGATTTTTGTTTTTGGTCGAGGGAGTTTGGAGATATCCACTGTCTCCACTTCATAAGGGAGTATTCCCTCGTAAATTTTACCTATTTCACCTTCGGCACAGCTTACCGTAACAGGCTGATTGTCATGGAGTACTTTCGTAGCGTTTTTTGCTCCAACCACTGCCGGTTTTCCGAGTTCTCGGCTGACTATTGCCGCATGACAGGTTCTTCCGCCCGTTTCTGTGATGATGGCACTCGCCTTTTTCATAACGGGTTCCCAGTCCGGGCTTGTCGTGGGGGCAACGAGTACGTCACCTTCATTGAATTTGTCCGCTTCAGCCATGGAGAACATAATTTTTACTCTGCCGGCCCCTATCTTTTCACCTACGGCATTACCGGTTAAAAGAACTTTGCCTTTTTCTTTGAGGCGGTATATCTCAAACTGGGTAACCTTTTCTTGAGAGTGGACCGTTTCCGGACGTGCCTGTACCATGTAAAGCTGTCCATCCATTCCATCTTTTGCCCACTCCATATCCATCGGCGTATATCGATTGTTTACTTTGCTGTAGTGCTCCTCTATCTTCATAGCCCAGTCTGCTAGCTGCAAAATATCCGCATCGGTGATGGAAAATTTCATTCTTTTTTCAATCGGAGTAGGAATGTTTTTGGTGAACTGTTCGGCCAGATTTGCTTTTTCAAGAGTTTCGCTAAAAATCATCATCTTCTCTTTAGATCCTCTTTTTCTTTTCAAAACGGCCTTGTTCCCTTTTTTAAAGGTCGGTTTATGGACATAGAACGCATCTGGATCGATAGTACCTTGCACCACATTTTCTCCAAGCCCCCATGCAGCGTTGATGAAAACGACATCTCGAAAACCGGTCTCTGTATCGATACTGAACATCACGCCGCTGCTTCCAAGATCGCTTCGTACCATTTTCATGATCACCACAGAGAGATACACTTTCATTGGATCGAATTTATGGGTATATTTGTAACTAATGGATCTATCTGTAAAATTTGATGCCAAGCACATTTTGTATGCCCATAAAAGATTTTTATTGCCTTTGATATTGAGATAGGTCTCATTCTGACCGGCAAAAGAAGCAGTAGGGGAGTCCTCTGCCGTTGCAGAGCTTCTGACAGCCAGACTCACATCTTCACCATATTCGCTTTTAAGCTCTTCATATCCTTTCACAATCTCCTCTTCAAGATCCTTTGGAACTTCCGCTTTCATAATCATCTCACGGGCTGTTTTGCCTACCTTTTTCAGCTGATCGATATCATCTGGGTCGAAATCCTCAAAGAGTTTTTGTAAAGGCTCCCATAAATTGTTCACATCCAGATAGTGCCTGTAAGCAGTCGCAGTCACGGCAAATCCGTTTGGTACCTTGACGCCTAGAGGGGTGAGATGGTTGTACATCTCACCTAGACTCGCATTTTTACCTCCGACTTCTGCTACATCTTGTATCCCTATCTCTTTAAACCATTTAATATATTCGCTCATCGTTTCTCCTTATAGTATGTTTGCCACATTTTCCAAATCGTTGAAATAGAGGATTTTTTCTTCTTTAAAGTATTTAAAAGCCTCTTCAAAGGAGCCCTCACCAAAAAACACCGGAACAATATTCTCTTTTTTGCCAATGGTTTTGGCAATTGCCAAACCATCCGTCATCAACTGTGGTGTTGCCAGAATGAATATGAGAAGATGGGGCTTGTACAAAATCTCAAGTGCCGCTTTGTAACGGTCAGCCGTCGCATCGCCTATGATATCCACGGGATTGTTGTGCGACCATGTTGGCGGCAAAACGGCATTGAGCCGTTCAATCTCATCATCACTCAGTGCATATACTCTTTTGCCCTGCTGTACCACAATATCGGTCAAAATAGTGCCAGGACCTCCCGCATTTGTAATGATAAGCACCTCTTCGTACTGGTCGAATTTTGGAGCGAAAATCAGTTCATCGATATCTTTTTTGATTAACGCTCCTGCCGCGAAGCTGAGTCCCACCAGCATCTCATAGCTTCCACTGATGTTGCCGGTATGGGAGAATGCAGCTTTTTTCGCCTCTTTGGTTTTTCCCGACTTATATACAAAAATCGGTTTTTTAGATTCTCTGATCGCTTTGAGATACCTTTTACCATCCTTTAGTCCTTCGGCATAGATATTGATGAAGTGACACTCCTCTTTGGCGTTTAGTTCCTCGATCGCATCGGCAAAATCAAAATCAGCCATATTCCCTAATGAGATAATATGAGAAAAGCCGATGGAGTGGGAGGTGGCTTTATCGATGAGTGCGGCAAGGACCGCTCCAGATTGGGAGACAAGACCTATGTCTCCAGGCAAAATATCGGTTTTGGCAAATGTGAGATTGAGCCTTTTTGAAGCGTTGTAGATTCCGAGACAGTTTGGCCCGACAATATTCATACCATATTTTTGTGCTGTCTCGCTCATCTGCTCTTCGGCTTGCTCGTTGCCACTCTCCTTGAAACCTGCCGAAATCACTACAACGTTTTTGACTCCTTTTTGCCCGAGCTGCTCCAACAGATCCAACACATATCCAGGAGGTATGGCAATGACGGCAGTGTCGATAGAAGGAAGTTCCTCTACGGAATGGTACACTTTTTGATCAAAAAGTGTATTTAGTCTAGGATTGACAAAGTAGATGTTCGCATTGCTTTTAAGAGCATTTTTAGCAATGGCATATCCTACTTTTTCAGGCTTGTCGGTAGCACCAAATATCGCTACGTTCTCATTTTCAAACAGGTCATAGACTCGTTTTCTTCTTTTGTGGTGAAATTTGCTTCCTCGTTTGATTCTTGCATCCACTGCAACAAAACCATCATCTGTATAGATGAGGGGGTTGATATCAAATTCGCTGATATTCTCTTCGAGAAAAAGTTGTTGAAACTTTTGAATCGTATCCAAGAGATATTCGATTTTGTACTCTTTGCCTCTGAAATGTGGAAACATTTTCGATACTTTTGTAGTTTTAAAGCTTCTTAAAATCTCATCTTTGTTTGCATACACATCGATATAACAGATATCTTTAAGGATTTCAAGCATTACACCGCCCTTGCCAAAGAGCAGGACCTCCTCAAAAATAGGGTCGTAAATGCCGCCAATGTAAAACTCTTCGCCATGTAGCTCTTCTTCTACGATGAATCTGTCGTTTAGATCCAAGAAAATGCCGTGAATTTGTAAACTGTTGATGATTTCTCTTTTTGCTTCTTGCAGTTCATCCATAGAATGAATGCCAGTGCGGACTCCTCCTACATCGCTTTTATGGACTACCTTGTCGCTGGCTATCTTCAATACGGCCGGGAATCTATCAAAACTGAGCATGTGATCAATTTCATAAACTGCATATTTTGGTACATTTATCCCATAGCGCCGCAGTAGCTCATAAATTTCAAACTCTTTCATTATCATCAACCTTTAATATAGATCTGCATAGTAGCTGCTTCGAACCAATATTCCACTGATTACATGTTCAATACCGCACTCTTTTGCTAAATGCGCCAATTCGTCAAACTCCTCTTGTGTATAATACTTTTGCACCTTTGCGTTGCTGGATGAGGGCTGTAGATACTGTCCGATAGTCAGCTGCGAAACTCCTGCCTGTACCAGGTCTTGAAAACTTCGGATGAGATCTCGTTTTGTCTCACCAAGTCCCACCATCACAGAACTTTTCGTTTTTATGCCAGATGTTGTATAGGTCTCAAGAACCTCCAAACTTCTTTTGTAACTCCCGGCGCTTTTTATTCTTTTAAAAAGAGGCTCCACCGTTTCGATGTTATGGGCCAATTTGTAGGGATTTGCATCGATGACTTTTTGCACTGCCTTTTTGTTTCCTTGAAAGTCTGGGGTAAGGAGTTCCACTTTTGTGTAAGGATTCTCTTTTTGTATTGCCTGGCAAACGGCGTAAAATTGGTCAGAGCCAAAATCACTCAAATCGTCTCTATCTACTGATGTGATCACAACATAGGAAAGTCCCATCTCTTTTACGGCCTTTGCTATTCGCGTTGGCTCTGTTTCATCTATTTCTTGGGGTTTCCCGTGAAAGACATTGCAAAATCTACACCTTCTTGTACAGATATTTCCCAGAATCATAAAAGTAGCAGTGCCTCTTGAAAAACATTCTACGATATTTGGACATTTTGCCGATATACAGATGGTATGAAGCGAGTGCCGGTCTAATACGGTTTGTGTTTTTCCGATGAGTTCTGGTGAGGGTGCTTTGACTCTAGGCTTTAAAACCATACTCTACCGCCTTAATCGCTAGCGTTTTTGCTGTTTCCATATTCACATTATATCCCTCGTTTATTAACGAAGTTGCTTTGATTCCACTCAAGCCACAGGGAGCTATTTTGTTGAAGTTTTCCAGATGTGGATCCACATGAAGAGAAACGCCGTGTTTGCTAAAACCTCCGGTATAGCGGAATCCTAAAGAGGCAATTTTTCTGTTTTGGATATAGTAGCCTGGTTTTTTCTTGTCATACTGAATGTTTTTGTCAAAAAAATGAAAAAAATAGTCCAAGGAGCAAAGCACTTTCGCATAGAACTTTGGCGGATTTGGGACACGAAAAGCAAAATAGAGCATCAAGCACCCTTCATCGAAGTAGGTAATGGAACCACCTCTGTCTGTGCGTATTACCGGCAAATCAGTTTCGTAGTTTTCACTTCCTATCGTATAGACAGGATGATGCGTACAGAGTAAAAGATGGTCCTCGTATTGGGCTTTTTGTATGAAATCTTCCAAGACTTCATTGCACTTTTCGTATGGCAGCAGTCCCAAATCGACAATCTTCATTATGCTTCCAAAATTTTTATCGCTTCATCGACGCTTTTATCTTCACAAGTGATGGCATAGATGGCATTAGCCATTTTGATAGCCTCTTCAAGAGGTCTTTGATGGATATTTCTTCCTGTACCGTTCCCTCTTGTACCACCGATATGGATCTGATCGTAGAGCTCTTGCAAAAAGGTTCTCTCATCTATTTTTTTGCCCCCTTCACACAAAACGCCACAATTTCCGGCAGCAACTGTCGCTTCAATAAGCAGTTCCGGTATGAATTTTCCATCTTTATATGGAACTTTCACTTTTGCAAAATCGGCTCCCAGACAGAGTGCCACTCCGGCAGCACCGGCTATCAGATGGGGATCATGTTCATCTTTTACAAAATTTCCTTTGGGGTACATCCATAAAACGGCCAGGTATCCATGTTTGTGGGCTGTGTGAACGATATTGGCAGCCTCAGTGAGCATACTGTGTTCATGTTCGCTTCCAAGATAGACTGTATATCCAAAACCTTGGAGGTTGATACCGCTGTATCTTGCAAACTCTATCGCTTCTTCAACCTCGATCCATTGCTGGGAATAGGGATCTTTTGCAGAGTATGGGATAATGTTTGTTTTTGAATTGAGTTTGATGAGATATGGAATCTTTTTGTAATCTGGGGCATATCTGCTGATTAGCCCAAACTGTGTGGCAAAAACGCCGACTTTCGCCTTGGAAGCGATTTTGAAAAGATGCTCGGGGTTGTTGTCTTCCAGTGGAATGCCGGGACCATAAAAATCATTGTTGAGATGCTCGACCTTTTGGTCGCCTGCAAAAAGCATGAGTCTGCCAGTACCATTTGTCGTCTCTTGTAAATGGGCTAAGAACTCTCCCTTTTTTTCAGGAGGAACATCTGCAGGGATTAGTTTTTCCAGATTCATGATTTATCCTTTATATTGTCAAATAGATCCAATCCTCTCTTTTCATACCAGCCCAGAATATACTCCCAAGCCTCTTGTGCATTTTCTTTGAAAGTAAAAATGTGCAGATCTTCTGGTTCTATCGTTCCTTCGTCTACTAAAAATTTGAAATTGATGAGTTTGTGCCAATACTCTTTCCCCACTAAAACAACGGGAATGGGCCTGTTTTTATGTGTTTGTATGAGTGTGAGAGTTTCAAAAAGCTCATCGAGTGTCCCAAAGCCTCCCGGAAAGACAACCAGTGCACATGCCCTATGCAAGAAATGCAGTTTCCTGATCGCAAAATAGTGAAATTGAAAACAGAGCTCCGGCGATACATAAGGGTTTGGAAACTGCTCGTGAGGAAGCTGTATATTGAGCCCTATGCTTTTTGCACCTACATTATAGGCTCCTCTATTGGCTGCTTCCATAATGCCAGGACCTCCTCCTGTCATCAGCGTCAACGTGTTGTCTTCGGGTCCTTTTCCAGCTTCCCCAACCAGTTGACCAAAATTTCTCGCTTCTTCGTAATAAATGCTCTTTTCTACCATCTTTTCAGCGATTCGCAATTCTCGTAAAAGCTGTTTGGAGTTTGGTTCTTTGTTTACAAGTTTTTGAATTTTGTTCAATTCATTCAAAGCAGTTTTTGGTTCTTTGATTCGGGCACTTCCAAATACGACAATGGTATGTTTGATACCATACTTTTTCATGATGAGCTCTGGTTTAAGATAATCCAGTTCTAATCGAACACCTCTTGTATCGTCACTCATTAAAAATCCCACATCTTCCATCGCCAATTTGTATGATGGGGAATCGAATATTTTTTGTAATAGCTCTTCTACTTTTGGCTCTTCCGTTTTGGGTTTGGGTTTTTGCCAAGGAAAAGATCTTTTTTTCATCATTACACTCCTATGAATTTCATCAGCTCTGGGCTGATAATTGTAAGAATCCCTAGAATGAAAAGCCATATCGCGGCAATTTTTGGCCTATTTTTTCCAAAAACGAGAGCATAGATCGCTTTTAAAAAATCATTTGAACCACTGGCTATCAAAATAGCAGTCGAGATATGTTCTGTTGTAATTGTGTATTTACCTGTAAGCAAAGAGAGAACGAATGGATCTATATCGGTAAAACCGATGATAAATGAGAGGAACTGAAGTCCTAAATTGCCGTAGTTGTGCACTACAAAATTGGTCAAAAGAATCATCAATATAAAAAGTGCTGCAAAAACAAAAGCGGTTCCCAGTTCAAGAGGGTTTCTGTCATCAAACGGTGCATTATTGTTTTCAGGCTCTTTTTTATGCAGATACAGAGCTACCGCCGATCCCAGCGTAAAAAGTCCAAGCATGGGAATCACTAAATGTTTCGCTACCTCCAAATTGAAAATTGTGGCGATAAGTAAGAGTCTGATGTACATCATCGCAGTAGCCATAATGATAGAAGCGTTGACTATTCCTACAGTTATCTCACTCTTTTTGGCAAGTACCACTGTCGTTGCAGTGGAAGAGTAGAGACCTCCTAAAATACCTGTAAGAAGATACCCTTTTTGTTTAAAGATATATTTCTGTGCGATGTAGCTACCATAACTGATTCCAGAAATCACAACAACCACAAGCCATATTTTAAAAGCGGAAATATTTAGATAAGGTATTTTCGTATGAGGCAGAATGGGTAGGATTACCGCACTGAGCAGTAAAAATTTTCCAAGTGTTTCAAACTCTTTGATATTGAGCTTGCCAAAAAGAAATTGAAGCGATCTGTTTGCGTTGAGTAAAAAAACGATTAAGACAAATACGAGGGTTGGAAGCCATATATCAAAACGTTCAATCTCGGGACCAAAACTGTACACAAGAGCGATGAGTAAAAATGAGATGATAGAGGCTCTCTCTTCATTGAGTTTATGAAAATAGTAGATTGCATAGATTCCAAAAAGGGTTGAAAATCCTATGATGTAGAGTGTAAAATCGATTTTAAAAAAGAGATAACCTAACATACCGATAAAAGTGAAGGTTCTCGTCGAACCTATATGGGTTCTTTTTTCTATACCTTTATCGATTCTGTAGGTTTTTAGCTCCAGCCCCACCAAAAAGGAGAGGGCTACTACATAGAGTAGATGAATAAGCTCATTGGGAACGAAATTCATATAACTTCTATTCCTTTTACTTTTCTATAGTATTTAAGTACCGCCATTTTCACTGCGTCGTTGAAAACAAACCAGGTAAGGGCATAAGCCCACATAAATATGGCCCAGTCCCAGCCTATTGGCATCATGAGACCAAAGCCGTACACAGCGATGATCGTTCCCAGGACTCTCGTGGAAAATGTTGCTCCAAACAAAATCCATGATGGCCAAGGACGTTTGAAAAACCAGTCATCGATACGGGTATTGTATATCGTTCCGTGTCCTGCTATCACCATCTTTGCAAAAAAGATAGATTGCACAAAACTGAGCCATGCATCGTTGTCTTGCATATTTACCCATATAGGAACATCGGGTAAAAAGTGAGCCGATTCTGGATGGGTTTTTAGATAGACCATCACGATATAAAAGATCAAAAAGGAGCTGATTACACCCGCAACACCAAGCCAACTTGAAAGTACCAACATCTCATGCATATCCCAACGCACCGGCATTTTTCTCACCTTTGTATTGTCATAGGCGATTGCCAAAATAGGGATATCATTTAAAAGGGCCAATACGATGATCATAATGGCGGTCAAGGGATAAAAGTTAAATACCACGATGGCCAAAGTCATAAAGACAATGATACGAATCGTCTCTGCAATTCTGAAAATGGTGTAGCTTTTCATTCGCTCAAATATGACACGGGCCTCTTTTATGGCATCTACAATCACCCTTAGACCAGGTGCCATCAAGATAATGTCTGCTGCCGCTCTAGCCGCATCGGTGGCACCGCTTACCGCTATGCCGGTATCTGCTTTTTGCAGTGCAGGAGCATCGTTTACGCCGTCACCCGTCATACCTACGATGTGATCCGCTTTTTGTAGTTCATCAACGATAAAATATTTGTCTTCTGGAAAGACCTGTGCAAAACCGTTTGCCTGCTCGATAAGAGCTATGATTTCGCTTTCATGTTTTTTGACTGTTCCTGGAAGTAACTCTTTTTCATGGAGCTCTTTTCGCACCTCTTTGACGATCTGCCTTGTAAGAAGTTCGAGTTTTTCATTACTGATATCGGGATTGGTAACTTTTAAAAGAGCCTGGGAGATCACTTTTGCCAGTATCTCGTACTCTCTTGTGCTTTGACCGCGAAGCTCTTGGATATCGAGAATGTTCTCGCCTATTCCCAAAATTTTGGCAATATATCTGGCTACGGCAATATTGTCGCCGGTAACCATCTTCACTTCCACTCCTTTAGCCTTTGCCTCTTCAACGGCCTCTTTGGAATCCTCCCTTGGTGGATCGTATAGCGGTATGAGACCTACAAAGTGAAATTTCTCTTCATCACACTCTTTATAGGCGACACCAAGGGTACGAAATCCGTTTTCTGCAAACTCTTCAATTTTGAGATTGATCGTATCTTCGTTGAATTCGCTTGCATCACAAAGCGCCACAACCACTTGAGGAGCACCTTTGACTGTCACGATACATTTTCCGTTTTCATCTTCGGCAACGGCTTCCGTCCTTTTTCTGACCGGATCGAAAGGTACAAATTTGGTAACACTATATTTTTGTGCAAGTTTTTCAATTCCATGCTCATCTGCATATTCGAATATCGGTTTTTCTATTGGATCGTTGTTTTCGCGTCTACTGGCAAGTACGGCATATAAAAAAAGTTCGCTTATATTGTGAGTATCGGTAACATATGGTTCAGCTATGGTCATTTGGTTTTTCGTTAGAGTCCCTGTTTTATCTGAACACAATACATCCATCCCCGCAAGCTCTTCTATGGCAGCTAAACGACTGACAATTGCCTGCTTTCTCGCCAGACTCAATGCACCTATTGCCATGGTAACCGTCAAGACAGTAGGGAGTGCAACAGGAATAGCTGAAATGGTTAACACAAGAGAAAAAACAAGAAGTTCATAGGGGTTTTCATGCCGTGTCAATCCAAAATAGATAATGATAGCTATCATGACGATGGTAATGGCTATGAGAAAATTGCCAACACGTATCACCATCTGTTGAAAGTGGCTTCTTTGCTCTCTTTGGGCTTTTGCCACAAGACCTACCGTTTTTCCAAAGTAGGTATTAAGACCTGTATTGACCACGATACCTACCATTTCGCCCTGTTTGACAATAGTGTTAGAGTAGGCTATATCGTCATTTTTCTTATGAACCGGAAGAGACTCTCCTGTTAAAGCGGATTGATCGACTAGAGCATAGTCTCCCGCATCGACAATTTTCAAATCTGCTGGAATAATATCTCCAATTTTAACCTTGACGATATCTCCAGGCACCAAATCTTTTGCCAAAACCTCTTGCCACTTGCCATCTCGTAAAACGACGGCTTTTCTTGCCAACTTTTTTTTCAGTACTTTGATTGCATTCAATGCTTTAGACTCTTGGTAAAAGTCTAAAAAGGCATTCACAAAGAGCATAATGAGGATGATGTAGAACTCTTCCCAGTGTCGCACTGCCGCAGCTAAAATAGCCGCGATCTCTATCATCCATGGAATAGGTCCCCAAAACCTTCTAAAGATTCTGTGCCAAAGAGGTTCCTCTTTTTCAGGGATCTCATTAGGACCATATTTTTGAAGTCTCTTCTTTGCCTCTTCCTCACTAAGACCCTTTTGTACATCGGTCCCCAGTTCGGCCGCAACGTGGAGAGAAGTCAATTTTTCATAATATTTCGTCTCTTTCATCAAAATCTCCTCAGTGCTCTCTCTATTGCTTCAGAAAAGGTCGGGTGAGCATAGATCGATTGTAGCGCACTTTTGACATCCATTTCAGCAACCAATGTTGCACTCAGTATACCAACCAGCTCTTCTGCATGAGGAGCCAGAATCTCTGCACCAATCAAAAAGTTCTCTTTGTCTGCATAAAGCACCACTGCTCCGTCAGTTGCATCCGTTAGGTGTGAAAGAGCCAAAGCGGAGAGTGGGAAAAAGGACTCTTTGTATTCGACATGTTGTTTTTCCAAAGCAGTTTTAGTCAATCCGATAGCGGCATACTGCAAGGGGAGGGTATAGAAAAATTTTGGAATGTTATCAAGGTTTAACCGCTCTTTTTTTCCAAGTATTGTCTGGACAACATTGAGAGCCTGCGCTCTTGCCGCATGGGCCAGCATCAGTTTTGCATTGCAATCGCCTATGGCGAAATGGTTTGGAAGCGTCGTTTCAAAGTACTCATCGGTAACAATCCCTTTTCCCACTTTGACGCTATCTGTTTTTATCACATCGACATTTGGCCTTCGGCCTGTAGCGACAAGGAGTTTGTCGAATTCATATATATCTTTGTCGGTCGTAACTTTAGCTCTTTTGTTATGGGCTTTCGCTTCCAATACCGATGTGTTTCTCATCAAGTGGACACCAAGTTTCTCTAGTCCTTTTTCGATATTTCCCAAGAGCGTAGGATGGATTTTCTTGGAAATATGTTCATGCCTGAAAATCAGTGTCGTCTCAACACCGCATGCGCCAAAGAAACTTGCCATTTCCAATCCGATCGCTCCGCTTCCGTATATGGCAATGGAAGAGGGGAACTCTTCCATATTGAGCACTTCATCACTTGTAATAACTGTCTCTTTGTCATACTCGATTCCATCAGGGATGAAAGGATGCGAACCTGTGCCAATGACCACATATTTTGCTGTATAGGTTGTATCATCCACCTCCACTTTTCCGGGAGCCACGAGATATCCTTTGCCCTCTACAAGTTCCACTCCGGCACTGACACACTGCATCTGGATCGACTTATGAGCCTTTTGGACCACCTCATTCTTCTCCTGGACGGCTACTTTTAGATTGAGCCTGTCTTTGTGTCTGGTAAAAGGTTTTTGTCTCAGCTTCACTTCCGTTTCGGCCAGATGCAGAAGATGTTTGGATGGTATACATCCGTTGTTAAGACATGTTCCTCCTATATGTTCCATATTCTGCTCGACAAGCATAACATCCAAACCATGTTGTGTAGCAACGATTGCTCCGGCGTAATTGAGTCCTCCACCTATAAAGATGATATCTTTCATCCGTTTCCTTTAAAACTGTTTTTTAGATCACTCACAAATTTTGCAGCATCCACTCCATTTAAAACTCTGTGATCAAATGTAAAGGTGACTTTTATTTTTCCATTATTCAGTGCTCCAAAAGCAGCAATACCAGAATCTTTTTTATTGATCATCGCGCTAAAACGGTCAATCCCAAACATTCCAAGATTACTGATTCCAAAGGTTGAACCACTCAGCTCTTCTGCACTATAATTTCTCTTTTTAAGCCCTCGGACCCACTCATCTATCTCTTCTAAACTCTTTTGCTCGGCATTTTTGCACACCACCATAAATAGATCATTCCCTTTTGCCACAGCTACACTGATATTTGATGTGGGATAGACGAGATACCGTTCACCATCCAGGACAGCTCTTGTCAAAGGGTGCCGCTGCATAACATCGGCTATCGTTTTAATAAACACGGAAGTGAGCTTTACATCCTCATATGGCTTAATATCAAAGGTCTCCATAATCAAATAGGTTGGTTTTTTCGTGGAGCCTTCAACATTCTGTTTCACAGCTTTTTGGTTGGAAGAGAGGGGAACAGGTTTTGGAATGTTGTTTTTGAGGATGAAGTCCTGTACCTCTTTTTCGTTTATTTTATGATCCATCGAGAATTTTTTTGCATCGATTTGGTACTCCTGCAACAGATGCAGCGCTTTTGGCGTAAAGTATCTTTTTAAAAGCTCTTCGTTGATATCTTTAAGGTGAGCTGGTTTTGGCAAAATACCCTCTTTTTGAAGAGACTCTATATCGATGTTGGCCTTTGCAGCCGCTTTTTTTGCCGCTGGCGAAGCGTAGCCTTCCACTGAAGGCGATGTGGATGTGGGCATCAACTCTTGAAGAACAGGGGGAACTTCGCTTTTTTGAGGAGTCTGTGGTTTAGATTCCTCTTTTTGCACAACTGTTTTCTCTTTTGGCTGCTCTTTTTGTTCGGAAGCCTGTGTTTTTGTGACAGGCTCTTTTACCTCCGTATCGAGAATCGCAATTGGTTCTTTGACAGGAACCTCGTCACCCTCTTTGACAAGCAGTTTTTTTACCACTCCATCCTTGAAGGTTTGCACCTCCATTATAGCCTTGTCGCTCTCCACTTCCGCAATCACATCCCCTTTATGGACAACGTCTCCCTCTTTTACATGCCATTTGATCAACTTTCCTTTATCCATCGTATCCGACAGGACCGGCATAACAATTTTATAATCCATTGTTTCGCCCCCACATTTTGATGTGTGCGACAATTTTATCAGGAGTAGGGATGGATGCTAGCTCAAGAGTTCTGTTGTATGGAACCGGCACATCTTCTCCGGCTATCCGAAGAGGAGGAGCGTCCAGTTCATAAAAGAGCTCTTCTGTGATTCTTGCAATCACTTCGGCCCCATATCCCCCGGTTTTGTGATCCTCTTCTACCAAAACAACCCGTTTTGTCTTTTTGACAGACTCGGAAATCGTTTTCATATCAAGAGGTCTGAGAGAGTTTAGATCGATCACCTCTACGCTGATTCCAAGCTCTTTTTCGATTGTAGGGACTGCTTCGAGCACATCGTATCGCATTTTAAGATAGGTAAGAATCGTCAGATCTTTTCCCTCTTTGACAACTTCGGCTTTGAACGGATCAAAATCTTTTTTTTCTTCAAACTCCATTTCCATAGGATAGAGCAGTTCATGCTCCAAAAAGATGACAGGGTCGTTGAGAAAAATCGCATGTTTTAGGGCATGGTAGGCATAGGTTGCATTGCTTGCTGCCAAGACTATGAGTCCAGGAATGGAAGCATAGAGTGTCTCATAACTTTCACTGTGCTGGGCTGCAAGCTGTCTTGAGACGCCTCCTGGTATTCTGATAGTCAATGGAATCGTCATCTTTCCGCCGCTCATATAGCGAAATTTTGCAGCATGATTGACGATTTGATCCATTGCAAGGAGTGAGAAGTTGACGGTCATAATCTCCGCAATCGGTCTAAGACCCCCGATTGCCATTCCTATGGCATTTCCTACGATGCTAAGCTCCGCAATCGGCGTATCGATAACCCGTTTTGGTCCATATTTTGCAAAGAGTCCCTCGCTGACACGATAACTTCCACCATATCTTCCAACATCTTCGCCCAATATGACGACACTCTCATCCGCCTTCATAGACTCATCTATCGCTCTGTTTAACGCCTCACGATACAACATTGCTACACTCCTTACAGTATACATCTTCATAGAGTTCACTTAAATCAGGTTCAGGTGAATTGGCAGCAAATTCGATAGCCTCTGCAATCTCTTGTTCGACCCTTTTGTCTGTCTCATCAAAATAGCTTTCTTCCACAATTCCCAAAGCGATAGCCTCTTTTTTGAGTTTTTCTATAGGGTCTCGTGATTTGAAAATCTCCATCTCCTCTTCGCTTCGATACTTGCCGTTGTCGCTCATGGAGTGGCCTTCATAGCGATAGGTTTCCGCTTCGATAAAATATGGCCCTAGACCATTTTCAAGATACTCCTTAGCCTCGGTGACAGCCTTGTAGACTTCACACACGTCCATGCCGTCAATGCGTTTTGCAGGCATATAGTTTTTCGCTTTGTTGAAAAGCTCTTCAAATGGACTCACCCATCCGATGCGAGTACCGATAGCGTAGTAGTTGTTCTCGCAAAAAAAGATGATAGGTAATTTCCAGGCCGATGCTATGTTGATACTTTCGAAAAAGGCTCCTGCATTACTGGCACCATCGCCAAAAATGGCAAAAACTCCGGCATTTTCTCCCTCTATCTTTCTTGCGTAAGCACACCCTGTGGCGATTGGCAGATGTCCCGCCACGATCGCATCGCCTCCGTAGAAACTCAGCCTTGGATCGAAAAGATGCATCGATCCGCCTTTCCCTTTGCTTATACCGGTAACTTTTCCAAAAAGCTCCGCCATCACCACTTTTGGATCCATACCTCTGGCGATTGCCAAAACATGCTCTCTGTAGTGGGTAAAGACATCCCCTTTGTCAAATGCTTGCATACTTCCAACACTGCAGGCTTCCTGCCCGATATCCAGATGCAAGAACCCTGCAATGTTCCCTTTCATATACTCCTGCTTGGCCGCAATCTCAAATTCTCGGCCAAGTTTCATAAGATAGTAAAATGTTTTTACTCTTGCACTATTCATGGCTAAACTCCTCCAACGCTTCTTCCACCGGAGTCATATACATGAGTGCTGGACCTCCATGCATCAAAACAGCCTGCATCGCTGCTTCCAATATCTCTTCTTTGCTAGCACCGCTATCCAGAGCACCCTTGACATGTAAGGCAATGCACCACTCGCACTGGGCCGCAACTGCCAATCCAACATTGACAAGCTCTTTTTGTTTTGTACTTAAAGCTCCCTCTTTCTCCACACTTGTCATGAAACTCAGAAAATTTTTGATGCTGTCAGGCTGCTGCTGCTGCAATTTTCCGATAAGCCTTTTGATCTCTTCCAGTTTTTGCGTCATCTTGCCCATAGCCAACTCCTTTTTTAGATTAGTTTATTTTTTAAGTATACTCTTATAAAATAAATTGAAGATAAAGCACGCTGATTGCAGGGAGAGTGATAGTTAGGGAGTTTTCAAAGCCACAGCACACTTTTGGCTCGCTTTGCAGCACTCTATCTGAATAATGATCCCAGCCCATATATTTTGGATGCTGGGAATTGAAAATCTCTTCATATTTTCCGCTCTTCGGAACAGGCAGAATATAGTTTTCATACTGGGTATCCGCAAAGTTGCAAACGACTATGAGCGTTTGATCTTTTGCAACTCTCGCAAAACTTAAAACGCTTCTTTGCTCATCCTTTTCATTAAGCCAAAAGAATCCTTCTCTTTTTTCATCCCATTGATGAAGTGCCGGAGCGGTTTTGTAAAGGGTATTTAAGTCTTGAACCATTGTATGCAAGGCTTTGTGCTCTGGATCCTCCAAAAGCTCCCACTGAAGCTGGGCATCGAAGTCCCACTCGTTGTATTGGCCAAACTCTCCTCCCATAAACAGAAGCTTTTTTCCGGGATGTGCTATCATATATCCAAAAAGTGCCCTCAGATTTGCCAGCTTTTGATTGATATCTCCTGGCATTTTGTTGATGAGAGAACCCTTCATGTGGACCACTTCATCATGGCTGAGGGGTAAAATGAAGTTTTCATCATAGGCATACCACATGGAAAACGTGATCTGATTATGGTGGTATTTGCGAAAGAGGGGATCTGTTTTGAAATATTGAAGTGTATCGTGCATCCATCCCATATTCCATTTGTATCCAAAACCGAGTCCACCTGCATATACCGGTTTTGTGACTCCAGGAAATGCGGTAGACTCTTCTGCTATCATGGTAATGCCTTCAAAGGATGAGTAGCAGCTTTCGTTGAGCTGTTTTAAAAAAATGATCGCCTCTAAGTTTTCATTGCCGCCATAAATATTTGGTTCCCATTCTCCCTCTTTTCTTCCGTAATCAAGATAAAGCATACTTGCCACTGCATCTACCCGAATTCCATCGATATGATACTTTTCCAGCCAAAAATGGGCAGAAGAGATCAAAAAGGCTCTCACCTCATTTTTCCCATAATCGAAAACGGCGCTTTTCCACTCCGGATGGTATCCTTTTTTGGGATCTTCGTACTCATATAAAGCAGTACCATCAAAAGCGATCAGCCCATGACCGTCCGTGACAAAATGCGAAGGCACCCAATCAAGTATGACCCCAATGTCGTGGGCATGCATAATATCCACAAACTCCATAAATTCCTGTGGTGTGCCGTACCTTGCAGTTGGAGCATAATAGCCGCTTACCTGATATCCCCAGGAGCCTTTAAAAGGGTACTCTGTAATCGGTAAAAGCTCTATATGGGTATATCCCATTTTTGTTAGATACTCCGCAAGCTCTTTGGCGGCATCTGTGTAACTAAGATAACTTCCATCTTCTCTTCTTCTCCACGATCCCAAATGCACCTCATAGATATTCATAGGTGATTCGTGGAGATTAGTTTGAGCTCTTTTTTTCATCCATGTACTATCTTTCCAGCTGTATCCCCGCAGTGACCAGATCCTTGAAGCCGATTTTGGTGGTTTTTCTGCATAGAATGCATAGGGATCCGCTTTAAGCAGGGTCGTATCGTATGGGGTGACAATATGGTATTTATAGGTTTGTCCTATTTTCGCATCAGGAGTAAACCCTTCCCATATTCCGCTTCCATCCTCTCTTTTTTTAAGAGGATGGGAAGTGGCATCGTATCCGTTGAAATCTCCGACGACACTTACATACTTTGCATTTGGTGCCCATACGGCAAAATAGACTCCGGGCTCTTCGTCATATTTCATAATATGAGAACCGAATTTTTCATACAGTTTCGTATGGGTCCCCTCTTTAAAAAGATAGATATCAAAATCGCTAAAACGTGTAACCTCGTAGCAGATCATCGTTTTGTCTCCAGTGCCAGTTCATAGACCCTTTCATACTCTTTGGCGCTTCTTTGCCAATCAAACCGTTTGCTCATAGCGGTGTGGATCATCTTGCCAATGCCCTCTTTATCATGGAGCCAGGTATCTACAGCCCAGCGGACCGTTCCTACAAGTGCATCTTTGGTAGCATCGTAAAATTTAAAGCCATCTCCCGTTTTTGTTTGAGGCTCATAGTTTTGGATTGTATCATCAAGCCCTCCTACCGCCCTCACAATCGGAAGAGTTCCATAGCGAAGAGAGTAGATCTGATTGAGTCCGCATGGTTCAAAAAGGCTTGGCATCAAGAAAAGATCGCTTCCCGCTTCGATCTTGTGTGCCAGTTCGTTGGAATATCCCACAAAACAGCCAACATTTTCATATCGATTGGCAATATCTTGAAAAAAGCCCTCTGCCCACTTTTCACCGATTCCCAAAAAAACCATCTGAAGAGGCAGATGTACCATCTCGTGCGTGGCCGCAGCTATCAGTTCTATACCTTTTTGCTGGGCAAATCGTCCTACAAAACCGATAAGTGGAAGATCCTCTCTTTGAGCAAGTCCTAATGTTTTTTGTAGATCCTGCTTGCATAGTTTTTTGCCATTCAAATCATCAATATCGTAATTTTTGGCTATAAAGGGATCTGTTTTTGGATTCCACTCATCGTAATCAACACCATTCAAAATGCCAAATAGTTTATATGCGTGAGCTTTGATATGCTCTTGCAGACCAAATCCAAACTCTGGTGTCTGGATCTCCTGGGCATATTTTGGACTTACCGTTGTAATTTTGTCTGCGTGATAGACAGCACCTTTCATGAGATTGAGTGCTCCAAGCGCTTCCATCTCGTACATATTGAAGTGTTCCCAGCCAATTCCGAGATATTCAAAAGCTCTTTTGGAAAAGATACCTTGATGCTGGAGATTGTGTATCGTAAAAACAGAAGCAGTTTTTTGAAAGAATGGATCTTGGCGCAATATGGTATTGAGTAGGATCGGCTGAGCTGCCGTGTGCCAATCGTTAGCATGGATGATATCGGGCCTGAAATCCAAAGCTCTTGCAAGTTCCAGTGCCGCTTTGGAAAAGAAAATAAAACGTGCATCATTGTCTGGATAGGAGTAGCCGTTATAGTCCGTATAGAGATTGGCTCTACCAAAAAAGATCTCATAATCGATAAAATAGATCTCTACACCTTCATAAAGAGTTTTGTATGCAGCGCACCATAAAGTCCCAAGAGGGCCCATATCCACACCAATATTTCCGATAGCGAAGTTCAAATCTGACTTATTGATCGTATAGTAACGAGGTAAAACCACTTTGATGTTGTGTCCCAACTTTTTGAGTTGTTTTGGCAGAGCTGCGGCCACATCTGCCAGGCCACCCGTTTTTGCAAATGGTGCCATCTCTGAAGCACAAAAGAGAATCTGTTTCATGGAAGCCTTTCTAATAGAATTTTTATCCCCTCCAGTGAGGCATCTTCAAGTTTTGTAAGGGTGATTTCACTATTTTTCAATGCGAAGGGGGAGCATAAGCATCGATTTTTTGCTTTATTTGATCGATTATAAACGAGTTATTCTGTATTACCCCTCCTCCCAGTACTAGTATTTTCGGATTACAGAGGGTCAACAAGGTAGAAGATGCATACAAGAGAGCTTCTAAATAGAGATTGAACAATGTTTGATTCTCCAAAGAAGGCTCTATTTTGAGATAATTTGCCCACTTTTGTAGACCACTCCCCGATGCAAAAAGTTCTATACAGTTATCTTTTCCACAGCCACAACGAAAAGGAGCCTTCTTATAGGGGATATGTCCTATTTCTCCCGAGAGATTGCGAAATCCACGAACGAGGTCTCCTTGCTCTATGGTTGCACTTCCCAGACCCGTTCCGGAGTATAAAGCTGTGATAAAAGATGCATTGAAATATCGTGCTTCCGCCAAAACGGCACATTTAAGATCGTTTTCCAAAATATAGGGAAGTCCCAATTTTTTAGGATTGAAAGCGGCATGGATATTGGGTGCAGAGAGTATTTCATTATTAAAAACCTGCCCGGCATAGGCGATGCCTACATGGGTGATTTTACCTTTTTTGATCAATTTCTCAATAAATGTCTGCAATTCAATTCGATCAAGCCGCTCTTTTCCTTTTATGCCATTCATCATTTCCCATCTGATATAGGTTCCTCCGATATCAAGAGCCAGTTTCATACCATCTCCTGAGAAGCTTTGCAACCGTTTCCGGAAGTACAGGATTGATCATCGATCCTGTGGAAATCTCAAAACCACCAAGTGTATAGATCCTTGGGGTTATACGAATGAAGAAACGAAAAATGTTTTCTGTTTCATGAAAAAAGGAGCTGTTTTCAAAGTTTTCATTGAGTGGCGGAAGGTAAAAAACAAGATTAAATGGAAAATCTCCAAGCTCTTTTGATAGTGCATGAAACAGCAAGAGGATATGTGTTGAGAGCTCTTTAAGTTCATTTTGCGAACACTCATCAAACTTTAGATCTTTTGAGAGGATTACGGTCTCAAAAGCAAAAGAGGAGGCATAGGGAATATAACTAAAAAAGTTGTCGCTTTCATAAAGATTTCGTTCCTTTTTTTCTATTTCGAAACTTATAATATCTTCATGGAGCGCTCGTCCATGATGATGATAGTATCTTTGGCAGTGTTCAAAAAGAGCAAGTTGCGTTTTTGTCATAATCGGCAAAGCTATGATTTGCGTATGGGGATGGGATTGTGTAGCACCCGCGCTAATTCCATGATTTTTAAATATCTGTAAAGCAATCATCTTCTGATCTTTGCGAAGATCGATAAAGCGCTCTTGAAGTGTAAAAAGCCACCAAAAGATCTCCTCTTTGCTCATGGTATGCAAATTTGCATAGTGATTTGGCGTATCTATTACGATTTCATGTGCTCCATATCCTCCCCACATCTCATTAAGACCATCTCTTTTGGAAAGAAAAGGAGTCTCTATTTGAACCGCTTTATACAGATTCGCAATCACTCTTGTCTGCCAGGTCCCATTCTCTTTGACCGAGAAAATCTCTTGAGGTGTAAGCTCCTCATTTCCCGGACAGAAAGGGCATTTTTGCGTGGAATGCATCGAAAGAGAGTGTTGGGGCATGGGTCTATGCAACCGCTCTGGAGCTATAAGGACATATTCGTTGTGCAAAAGATCGTATCTTATTTCAGACATAGTTTCATATCCCAGTTGAAGTTTTTCGTAAAGGCAAAAGAAAAAGCGATACTAATGCCTTGTTGCGTAAGCTCAAATCCCTTTTCGTTTTGCGATACGGTACGAAGAGGAACCGCATAGATCTGTACCGCTTCATTGAATGAAAAATGAAGTTCTCTTTTTGTAAAAGGATCCTTGATCTCAAGTTTTTTTGAGAAAAACTCCAATTCGTCACAGCAATATTTTGCATTGATAAGCAGTGTTTCATAATGGGCGAAATGGAGATTCCACTCGCTGATGTAGAGAAGCTCTTCTGTATATGTTGAGTGAAAATCGATTGAGATTTGTAAACAGTCTGTATCGACAAAATAGTTCTTTTTCAAAGTGGAGGGATATTTTTTGTCTAGATAGAGGCCTCCTTTGCGCTGGAACTCAAGAGGCTTTTGTAATATAAACGGCTGATTTGCAAAGTCTCCATACTCTTTGAAACTGTTTTGAAAAAAACTCTGCGTATTGAAGGATGCATCACTGAAATGATCGATTGCCGAATTTTTGATATACCAATCAAAAAAGAGATTTTTTTTAACCTCCTCACTGATCTTTGGAGCCATCTCATGAATTGTAGTAATCCCTTTTACATCTTTTTGATTTTGCGGTTGGAAAATCTTTTCATGATAGGCTTCAAATTTTCTTGTGAGAGTATTTTGAAAATTAAAAGAAGATGCAATATCCAATAATTCAATAATCTGTCCTCCCTGTTTTTCATAGAAGCGCCAGACGAAGCTATCACGTTTCACTTCAATCTCTTTATATCCATCCATATCTTTGTCGCCAACTTCCATCCTATCATCAAGGCTCTTTTCACACTCGGCAACGAATCGATAGGCGTTGTCTCTTAGATTTGGCAGATAGAGCCCTCCAAAAATACCATGCCAGAAAACATCGTTTGTCTGCAGTTTATACAAATATTCACTCTTTTGTTTTTTTGAGAGATCAAGCATTCGTTTGTGCAATCTGTTGGACTCTTCATATTTGACAAAAAAGTTTCTCCAGATACCTCCTCGGATAAATTTTATGCCGATTGTCTCAAAGTACTCTTTACCCACTGTTGCTTTGAGCTTTTCAAGTTCAAGAGTATCTTTTGACCGCAGGCTCCACTCTCCCATCTCATAATAAGAGACATTGCAAAGATAGGCAAGCCCGTTTGCTCTTTTTGACAGCATAGACTCGAAATGCTCTATTTGTACGCTTTGCAAAACTTTTTGAATGAAAGATTCCAGCCAACCCTCTTTATAGACCCACTCATATGTATTTGGCCACAGACCAAATTTCTCCGCATCGTCGAACAATATGGCATTTTCAAAGGAGCAGATAGCCTCAATGGCGTCATTCACAGGATAAAAAGGGATAGCGTAACGAAGTTTTTGTGAGATTGGAAAGAGGGCAAATCTATTGCCACTCTCTTCACTGAAAAAGTAACCATCAAGCTCTTCTTTGTCAAAGCCGCTTGCAAGAAAGTGGTAATCATCCACCGTCACATACTCGATGTCACACTCTGTAAAATCCGTTGCTACGGAGCTTTCCCATACCCGCTCAGTCAACCAAAGTCCTTTTGGCTTTTTGTGAAACAGTTTTTCGATGTAGTTATTCAATTTTTGAATCTGTACGGTACGATCCTCTCGTGGTATGCTAGCAAGCACCGGTTCATAGAATCCACCGGTAAAAAACTCGATGCTTCCTTGCTCATTCAGATACAAAATATCTTCAAAGACATCAGGGTATTTTGTACGGATCTCCTCGAAAAGCCATCCACTGCAGTGCAGAGCAAAACGAAAATCGGGATATTTTCTAAGGGTTTGGAAAAGGGGTCTATAACATCTTTTTACTGCATTCTCTACAGCCTCTGGCAAATTGTTTGTGGGTTGATGCATATGGAGCCCAAAATAGAAGCTACTCATTGAATATCCTTATACGAACCAGTGGATGGAGTAGTCATTGTCGATCCTTATGTAGAGTCTTGTGGTTGATGGCACGATTTGAAGAAGTTTCTTTTTCTTATAGATTTCTATCCTAACTTCAAACTCCTTTTTTTTGCAACCATTTTTGTCAATTTCGAATTCAATTATTTCATCTTTTGCCATACTGCTTATTTGGATTTCATCTTCATCAAAAAAAATCCGACAATCAAGGAGCGCTATATCTTCTCCATCCATTCTAAAAAAGATGGAACTCTCGTTCTCTCCCCAAAAAAGCTTTTGAATGGCAAAATTACTCTGCATCGTTGAGGATACTTCCTCATTCAAATAGCCACTATCGAGCCATTCGAAAAAGGAGGTCACTTTCCCATCGATTACAGGATATATATAACCTTGAGGTTCATTGATCGTAGCCTGCATAGAGTGCGATCCTACAATCGGCACCCTTATATCGTTTGGCGGAGTGATACCAAGATGGGTATAGATTGCCATAAGATGCATTCGAAAGAGGGTGTCAAACTCTTGCGAAAACTCTGTAAAGTGTCCATATCCATACCACCAAAACCAATCAGAGGTCTCAGCAAGCAGAAATTGGCGCTGAACATATGCATCTTTTGAGTGATGCAGAGAATCTCTTTTAGTTTGAAACAGAAGTTCCCATGCCCTGTTTTTCTCTTCATCCCCTATCCATGTATCAAAATTTCCATAGATCCATGAGCCTGGGGCCAACTTTTTTAATCTTTTTGACTGTAGGGAGGAGGCTTCATCAAAAGTGATGGTCTCGTTGTTTTCAAGCATGGCATACAAGGCGTTCAAAAAGTCCCAACCGTTTTTGGGATAGTACTCCCAGGCATTTTCACCATCCAATATGATAAAAAGAGTGCCTTTTTGGGGGAGTCTTTGCGCAAAATCTTTGACTGCTTGATCGGCTGGGAAATTTTTGTAGACGAAGCCCAAAAGATCGCTTAGTTCATGATCACGAAAAAAGATTTTTACACCTTCAAAAGAGTAGGGACTATATTTGTCACTCTCTTCACTCTTATATAAGATTGCCTCATCTGTCGCTATCCATGTGATATTCTCTTTTTTATATAGCGCTACGCTTTTTTCATCTACCGCCCCTTCAGCGGGCCAAAATCCTTTTGGGTCTTTGCCGAAAACCGCTTTATAAATCTCTTTTGCTTTTTGTATATGCAAAACAGCGTCATCTTGTAAAGAGAGGGGGTGCTTTGGCAACGGTATAGCCGGATTTGCCTCTTTTGCCACACCAATATCAAGTAGAAGAGGCAGAATCGGGTGAGAATAGGGGGTGGTTGAAATCGCTATCTTTTTTTCATCCTGCATTTTTTTATAAAGAGGGAGAATAGATGGCAAAAAAGAAAAGAGTGTATCTATCAAATGCTCTTTTTCACCTTGGGTAAAACTGCTTTTTCGTAGAAGCGATTGGATCAGAGGGTTTGTATTTCTTAAATAATTGCCACACCAGCATAAAAGAAAATAGACTTCCAGATCGTTGAGTTCTTCATTATTAAGATCCTCTTTTTCAAACAGTGTAAAAAAGCGATCGTCAAGATCGTATCCCATGGTATGAGGATGCACTGTTTTACACAGTTTTTGAAGAGTCCGCTTCTCTGTTTGTGTCAATTGATCCGTTTTTTTAAGAAGGAGTCGTATATTTTTGTCACAAGAAGGACCTTTTTGGATGTAGTCTTGTAGCTGTTCGATGAGTATCGGAGTGAGATTGAAACTCACTTTTACACTGTATTGTGAAACGATATATGGCATATCATAGTAATCTTTGATTGCATGCAAAAAAACCCAAGGGAGTGTAAAAAAACCCTTTTCATCCCTATAGTCTGGTTGGTGCATATGCCATAGTATCGCTATCTTCACTCGTTCATCCACTCACTTATTAGTTTGCTGTATTTGTCGTGCAGCAATTTTCCTTCCTCTTCGTCACTTGCTTGCAAGAAAAGATTGAGATCTTCAGTATACTGGTCAGGGATCATCAAAACCCAGTCTGTATCGTTTTCCCAGATTTTAACACCATCAATAGTAGAATGGGGCTTGTTATGGGCATATTCTATGAATTTTCGCATCATTTTTCCCTTCTTACTCTGTGGACAGGGGATTTTGCACTTTTTATAATAAAAATGTTTTACTTCTCTTTCTATTTTAGAGAGCAGGATATTATGGCGACTTAAAAGCTCCATAATTTTGAGCGTTGCATAGATAGCATCCCTGTGGTATGCAAATTCCGTAAAGGCAAAGTTACCATCAACAGTCGCAATCAGGTCATACTGTTTGAACTCTTCCCTTTTGAAATTAAAATATTTTCCTCTGTCGATTTCAATATTCTTAAAATCGTTATCCATCATATCCGGTGCCCAAGATGGTAAAAAAACTTTATATTTTTTCCCTTTTTGAGTCGCATCGATATCCATCAAACGGAGTACCGCAATGAGCGTATCAACTCTATTTAAGACTTCACAATCATCACTGATGAGCGTTAATCGCTGGCCGTGTGGATAGATAAGTACCCCGAGCTGAAAATTCAATGCGGTGACGATACGAGACACATCATATTGGGACTCTTTGGCATAGTGGGTTATATTTTCCAGTTTCAATCTATCATAATAGGCATTCAATAAAATATTTTCTATCTGGATCTCAGAAAGAATGTGCGGGAAAATCTCTTTTGTAATACCAAACATGAGATCGATCGCTACTTTGAAATTGCTTCCTTTGATGATTTTATGATCTATAAGCTCTTCAATTTTTTGTAGATACATTTTGCATGCACTCTTTCTTAAACGATCGTCATCAACCAGTTTTCCCATAGCTTTGTAATCAACTTTTCGAAATTTTTCCGTAAAGTAGTTTTTCTCCACATTTTTTGCCATTTCCGTATCGAGTCTGTGACCTTCATTGGTATACAATATGATTTCCACGCTGGAAGGATCCTGGATACTTTTGCGAAAATAGGCTCCTGCGTCAATATGATCATTTGCTCGGATGTAATATCTCAATACTGATGGTGGTATTTCCTGAAGGTCTTCAATATTGACGCCCGTTGCAAGAGTTCCACCATCAAAGGCACGTTTGAGCATCCTGGATGAATCTTCAAAATCACGACCTATAGCGATGGTACTCCCTTCTGGAAGCAAAGATGCAAAAGCCTCTGCGATTTTACACGACATCTCACAACCGATTTCGATATTCGCTTTACCACGTATGACGCCTTCATGAAAGATAGCGTTTTTATATTTCGTCCCCCATACAACATTATTTGTAACGATGGCGGCGGGTTCTATCTCCTTATTTGGCCATACGGTCACATCTTGATCAAATGTTGCGAATTTCCCAACATGACACCCCTCGGCCAATACGACGCCTGCTTTTGCAGTGACCATGTCGTCGATACTGTTGTCGTTACATATAACCGCATTATCAAAAGTACATTTTTTCCCGATCGTAATATTGTTCCAAAGAATGGAGTTTCTCAGTCTACACTCTGGCCCGATGGAGACATTATTGCCTATGGTTACATTGTGCAGTCTTGTATTTTTCCCGATCGTTACGTTATCGCCGATCACTACCGTATCGATAATCTCAACACTTTTATCTATTTCGCTGTCGCCTTACAGATAGAGCGTTCCTTCAGGATATTTGATCACTTTGCCAGGAATTTCAAACTTCACTTTTTGTAAAAAGATATCTTTGTGTACTTCCCTGTAGCTCTCTGGATTACCCACATCTCTCCAGTATCCGTGTGCTGTATAGCCTAAAAGATCGATTCCTTCTTTCATCAACAGAGGAAAAAGATCTTTGGCAAAGTCAAAGGGTTCCGCTTTTGGAATGTAGTTTAAAATTTCTGGTTCGATAACATATATCCCAGTATTGATCGTATCGCTAAATACTTCTCCCCAGCTCGGTTTTTCCAAAAATTTCTCGATTTTTCCATCTTCATTGACGATGACCACCCCGAATTGCAACGGATTATCCTCAGAAGTCAAGGTAATAGTGAGTTTGGATTCTCTTTTTTCATGAAATTGCAAAATTTTTTGAAAATCAAAATCGGTTACCAGGTCGCCACTGACTATCATGAAAGTTGTATCCAGATAATCTCTGGCCATACCTACCGCACCCGCCGTTCCATAGTCTGCATCGGGTAATACGTAGTGGATTTTTACGCCCCATCTGCTCCCATCTTTGAAATGGTCTTTGATGATTTGGGGTTTATAATAAAGAAGAATCACCACCTCATCGATGCCGACTTTGACAAGCTGCTTTAAAACATTCTCCATCATGGGAACGTTCATAACAGGGAGCATCGGTTTTGGAAGGGAGTGTGTGAGGGGTTGGATACGGGTCCCAAACCCTCCGGCCATGATAACCGCTTTTATTTTTTTCATGGTTTCACCTTCAAAACGGAATTGGAACTCCCGTAAGGAGAAGGGGTGGTAGGAAGAGTTTCATCAGTTATCCAGATACCATCGATAAGATATCCAAATTCATACGTCCCCGCCTTCAGGCGTTTCGTTTTTGAAAAAGATCCATCTTTGTTCTTTTTCATCGGCTCTTCTTTCCAGCCGTTCCAGCTACCTTTGAGGATCACCTCATCTGCATCCGTGTGCACGATAAACGTCACACTTTTTGGGTTTTTTTTGATCATCTTTTACTCCTTATAGGTATACATCTTTTTATAGTACTCATCCGCCATTCTCGTGCTATCAAAATAGTGCAAAATATCTCGCATACCGTTTTTGGCAATCTGGAGCCATTTTTTCGGATTGTTGTAATACATCGGTAAGATAAGGTTTTCAAGCTTTTGCATCATATGTTCATAATCGAGCCTATCAATCTCCTCTATGGGCAGATTCGGATCTGCATGGGGGATAACAAAAGCGTTTTGACCATCTTTGGCAAATTCCGCGATCCATCCATCGTCAATAGAAAAATTGATACTTGCATTGACGCCCGCACTCATTCCACTCGTACCACTCGCTTCTCTTCCCCATCTAGGAGTATTGAGCCACAGGTCGCTTCCTTGCTTAAGCAATTTGGAAAGGCGCAGTTCATATCCAATGAGCACGGCCACATTTTTGAACTCTTTGCTCATCAGCACAAGTTCATTAAAGGCATCAATAGCATTCGTATCGAAAGGATAGGGCTTGCCTGCCCAGATGATTTGGATAGGCGTATCGTTGTTTTGCACAAGATTTCGAAAGCGCTCCATATCCCGGATAAGCAACTTTGGTCGTTTATACTCAGCAAATCGTCTAGCCCACACAAGGGTACATACATCAGGATCAAAAAGTTTCCCCGTCTGATCCGCCACCTCTTCAAAAAGTTTATGTTTGAGATGTTTTTTTCTGCCAATCAACTGATAATCTTCATGCTCCTGCATCCAGCTCAGCAGTTGTTTGTCGGCCCAGTAGTTCATATCTTGCGCATTGGTGATACTGACGATCTCGCTTCTTCCCTTCACATGAGACCACATCTGGTTGGAAACCTTTTCATGAATCTTCGATACTGCATTCGATCTTTTCGATAATTTCAAAGCACCCACCGTCAAAGAAAAATTTTGCGCATGGTAATCAAGAAGATGTTGCACCTCCTCGGCGTTCAATCCTGCAAAAAACCCCATTCTTGCCAAAAGGCCGATATCATGTTCTTCATTACCCGCCATTTCCGGAGTGTGGGTCGTAAATACAAGCCGTTTTTTCACCTCTTCGATATTTTTGTAGCTTTGATAAAGCTCGAAAGCAAGTGGTAGAGAGTGCCCTTCGTTCATATGATAGATTTCGATATCTTGTCCAAGAGCTTTGAGTACTTTTAAACCGCCGATACCCAAAACAATCTCTTGTGCGATTCTGGTCTCCTCATTGATATCATAGAGTCTATGGGATATTGTCTGACTGAGATAATCGTTTTCAAAGATATCGGTAGTCAGTAAAACAACTGGAGCAGTACCAAAAACCGAACCTGGAAGAAGATAGGCTTTGACTTTTACAGGTTTATTGTTGATCATAACTTCGACCACGATACCGGTCTCTTGTAAAAAGTAGTAGAATTTTCGTCGAAAATCAACCTTGAGTGTATTGTCTTCGTATCTGTTTTGATCGTAGTATCCGTAGCTCCAAAGCATGCCAATACCGATAATATTCTGACGAAGCTCGCGAGCACTTCGCATATGCGAGCCTGCTAAAAAGCCAAGTCCACCAGAGTAGGTTTTGAGTGCTTGATCGATGGCAAACTCCATAGAAAAGTAGGCAACACTCTTCTGATATTGGGGATCGATTTGGTAGTGGTGCAACTTTCTCATTTGTTTACGAACCTTTCTCTCAGCAATTTTTTGCCAAGTTCCACCCCAGGCTGCTTGTAGGTATCAATGCCAAACATCTCTCCTACTACAGAAGTGAGCAGTTCATAATAAGCCATCAACTCACCAATACTCTCTTCATTCATAAATGGAAGAACGATTTTATCGACGGGAATATCTTGACCTTTTATACTCCGCATCGTTGCCTTGCACTCTTCATTGATGAGTCTATTGAATGTGGAGCCATTGACAAAGTCTGTTTTTGACAAATGAGGCAAAGCGATATCCGGAATGGTTAGATCCTCTTCAAAATTATCGATACAGATAAAAGTGATCGTTTTGTCCTGCGGACCTTCCATGACGAGCTGCAAAAAGGAGTGTTGATCCACCGAGCCTATGTGTGCGATCGGTGTAGGACCTACACGGTTGCCGTTTCGATCTTTTTTGCCAAGCGACTCTCCCCAAAGTTGAACATACCATTTGTTAAAGTCTTCCAGTTCATCGGCATAGGAAAAAAGAACGTTCATTCTGTACTTTTGCCAATTTTTATAGATAAAAGCCGCTTTTGTAAGAATGTGCTCTTCATGAAGCATGAAAAAGCGATCGAACATTGCTTTGGCACCTTGCAAAAAGCTCTGCGTATCGTATCCGGCTATCGTCAAGGGAACTATGCCGACGGCACTCATGACAGAAAATCGTCCACCAACATTTTTGGGAATTGCGAAACTCTCGATTCCATACTCGTTTGCAAAAGCGTGAAGAGAAGAGTCATTGTCGGTAATAACAAGAATCTGATCATTCTCTTTGTCCAGATCGATTTTGTAGTGTGCAAGAACAGCTTTGAAGATAGAGATTGTCTCAATAGTTCCTCCCGATTTGGAGACAACAACAAAGAGGGTACCCTCTTTTGGAATCTGCTGGAAATTGTGACGAATCGCTACAGGATCTGGGTTTTCTAAAAAATAGATCGGCTTGCGATCTTTTTTGTATCTTAAAAAATGGTCTATTGCCTTTGTTCCGAGGGATGAACCCCCTATACCGATAACAACTATTCTCTCAAATTTTTGATCAAGCTCTCTTTTTTTGATCTCTTCAACTATGAGCTGTGACTCTTCGGGCAGATTAAAATATCCCGTCACGCCATTCTCTTTTTCATGCAGTACAGCACCGTATGCGTTTACCATAAGGTTTTTTACATCATTGTCAATTTCTAACGGATAGTCTAAATGGTAGGCATTCATATGAGATTCCTTACAATGGTTTTTGCTTCTTCTTGCAGTCCTTCAAGGTGCTCTTTAGATAAAAAACTTTCTGCATAAATTTTGTAGATATCTTCGGTACCGGATGGCCTTAGGGCAATCCAACCGTTTTCGGTGACGATTTTCACTCCTCCGACACTCATGCCGTTTACTTCCGTAAACAGCTCTTTTATCGGCTCACCCGCCAATGTTTTCAAACCGATTTTTCGAGGATCGATTGATTCTATTTTCTTTTTTATCTCCTCATTTGCAGGTACATCGATACGCTCATAGTAACTTTTGCCAAATTGTGCTTCCAACTCCTGATAGATAAGTGCCGGATCTTTGATTTTGGTTTTGATTTCCGCGGCTAAAAGCGCCATGATAATGCCATCTTTGTCCGTTGTCCAGACAGTCCCATCTTTTCGCAAGAAACTGGCCCCAGCACTCTCTTCACCGGCAAATCCAAGCCACCCTTCATACAGACCATTCGCAAACCATTTGAACCCAACCGGCGTTTCATATACTTCCACTCCCAAAGCCTTTGCCACACGATCAATCATGGAACTGGAAACAAATGTTTTTCCAATCTTGAGGTTTTCTGGCCATTGACGATTGGTAAAGAGATACCATATCGCCACACTCAAGAAGTGGTTTGGATTCATTAGCCCGCCAACAGGAGTAACGATGCCGTGGCGGTCTCCATCGGTATCATTCGCAAAGGCTAGATCGTATCTATCTTTTATCTCAAGCAAAGAGGCCATAGCGAAGGGGCTGGAACAGTCCATTCGGATCTTTCCGTCATGATCGAGCGTCATGAAGGAGAAACGGTAATCAAGATAGTCGTGACGAAGATCCATCTTCAGACCATAATGCTCCTTGATCTTTCGATAGACCTGCATGGTAGAGCCTCCAAGAGCGTCTGCACAAAGCTTTAGTCCCCCTTTACGGATCCCTTCCATATCCACTATCTCTTTCAAAGCCTCTACATAGGGAACGATGAAGTCCTCTTGTTTGATATGTGCTTTTTTTAAAGCATCTTCATAGTCGACTGTTTCGTAGTTTTGGTTTTTCAATATCTCATTTGCCTCTTTTTCGATGATCGAGGTCACATCCGTATCGGCCGGACCCCCATGTGGAGGATTGTATTTGTAACCTCCATCCTCCGGTGGATTGTGTGAAGGCGTCAAAACGATACCATCGCACTTTTTGCCACTTCTGTTTTTCTCCAAAATCGTAAACGACACAACAGGGGTAGGGGTGAACTTGTCGGTATGGATCACTTCAATCCTGTTTGCTGCAAATACTCGTAACGCACTCATCTTTGCTGGAGTGGAGAGGGCATGGGTGTCGATTCCTATAATGATTTCTTTGGTATCTATCTTTTTTTTGTAGTTGCAGATTGCCTGAGATATAGCAAAGATATGCTCTTCATTGAAGCTACGATTCTCGGCACTTCCTCGGTGCCCACTTGTACCAAATTTTACAGGAGAAAGATCTTTTTTGAGATAAAAATATTCGCTCACCAGTTTTGCCGTATCTATCAAAATATCTTTGGGGGCTTTCTTGCCCGGTATCAGACTGTTCATTCTTCCCCTATCTTGTCATAAAATTTGTTTTTGTACTCTTTCATCATTCTTCGTGCGCAAAAATGTGGTGCTACACTTTTGATGGCTTCTTTCATCATTTTCGTCCATTCCGATGGGATCCCGTTTTCATCTTGATCGTAATAGAGTGGAATAATTTCGTTTTCCAAAAGATCATACAGTTCATTTGCATCCTTCGCATCATCGCTTGGATCCACGCCAAAAGTCCAGCCATTTTTGCCGTTAAACCCTTCTACCCACCATCCATCTTTAGTCGAGCAGTGCAAAACTCCGTTTATGGAGGCTTTCATACCGCTGGTCCCGCAGGCTTCCAGAGGGAGTCTTGGATTATTGAGCCAAACATCACATCCTTTGACCATATATTTTGCAAGCTCCTCGCCATAATCTTCTATAAAAGCGATCCTGCCTTGAAACCTCGGATTTTTTGCCACATTGAAGATCTTTTGGATAATTTTTTTTCCAGGAATATCTGCCGGATGGGCTTTACCTGCAAAGATAATCTGAATAGGCTCTGAAGGATCATTGACAATCTTTTCAAGTCTTTCAAGATCATACAGTATCAGATCAGGACGTTTGTATTCTGTCATTCTTCTTGCAAAACCGATGGTGAGGACTTCTGGATCGAGCATCACACCTTCTGCCAAAAGCACCATAGGATCGGTTCCGCCAGCCGACCATTTTTTACGTCCCTTCTCTTTGATGAAATTGAATAGATCATATTTGTTTTGCATATGCATCTGCCATAAGAACTTTTCATCGATATCATCAACTTTAAACCAGATGTCGGGATCATCCTGAAATTCGCACCATTCACTCCCAAGTGTCTTATCGAGCTCTTTTTCCAAATCACCATCCATCCACGTACCCAGATGTACTCCATTGGTTACTGCATCAATCTGGGCATTTTGCTCTTTTAATACTTGTTGCCAAATCTTTGTAGCGACTTGCTGATGCTTTTTACTTACACCGTTTTTATATTCGCAAAGTTTCAAAGCCAGTACGGTCATGTTGAACCCATTTGATGGATTGGCAGGATCGATACCGAAGGAAAGGAGATCGTTTATATTGATATTTAGTTTCTTTGCATACTCTCCAAAATATTTCCCTACCATATCAAATCCATAAACATCCGTTGCAGCCATCAACGGTGTATGAGTCGTAAATATGGAACTTTTTTTCACCTTTTCTACTGCATCTTTAAATTCGAGTTTTTCATTTTCCATAAAGTATCGAAGTCTTTCTATTAAAGCGAAAGCCGGATGCCCTTCATTCAGGTGGAGAATGGAAAACTCAATTGCGAGTCTTTCTAATACCGCATGACCTCCTACACCCAAAACAATTTGCTGCCTGAGTCTTTGATGCATATCGGATGTGTAAAGACGGTAGCTGATCATTCGATCCCAGGGATCGTTTTGTTCGATATCTGTATCGAGAAGATAGAGGCTCACGCGTCCAACATTGACCCTCCATACAGAAACGTAGACTGCTGGAGTGATTAAAGGAACTTGAATGGTCAAATGATTCCCTTTTTCATCAATAACCTTTTCTATCGGAGCGATCTCTTTTTCGATTTTTTCATTTTCTCCTTTTTGCCATCCATCACTTCCAATCACCTGATGCACATATCCACCCGGATACATGAAACCTATGCCCACCATAGGTAGATTCATATCGCTTGCCTCTTTAAGGATGTCTCCGGCCAAAAATCCAAGTCCTCCAGAATAGATAGGGAGGGATCTGTGTAGACCATATTCTGCACAGAAATAGGCTATCGTTTGGGATGAGACACATCGATTTTGTATTTGCATATACTGTTTAAAAAGTGCATACACATAATGGTATTCATTTATAAAATTTTCATCTACAAGAAGCTTTTCGTAATCTTTTTTTGAAAGTGAACGCAGGAGTTTGATAGGATTGTGGACGCTCTCTTTCCAAAGATAGGCATCTATCGTTCGAAAAAGTCGTCTGGCTTTTGGGTTCCAGCTCCACCAAAGATTGAGTGCGATCTCTTGGAGTCCTTCGAGTTCTTTTGGGAGATTCGGAATTCGAATAGATTGCGTGGGGTCGTTCATTTCGTTTCCTTTAAAAATCAAATCCATTATACATCATAAATTTTAAATTAAAATTAACGAAGAATCCCGCATATAGGGAACTATAAGTATGAAATGGATATAATATAATCAAAAAATAAAGGAAAAAGATGAGAGCACTTTTAAGTGTCAGCGACAAAACAGGTATTGTCGATTTTGCAAAAGGGCTTGTGGAGCTAGGCTTCGAGATTGTCAGTACCGGAGGAACCTGGAGAGTTCTTAAAGATGCGGGACTCGAAGTAACGGAGATCAGCGAAATAACGAACTTTCCAGAATGTTTCGAAGGAAGGGTGAAAACTCTCAATCCCTATGTTCATGGGGGGATACTTTATAGAAGAAACAAGCCAGACCATGTCGAAGAAGCGAAAAAACTGGGAATCGAACCGATCGATCTAGTCTGCGTCAATCTCTATCCATTTAAAGAGACGATCGAAAGAACAGACGATTTTGAAGAGATTATCGAAAATATCGATATTGGCGGCCCTACGATGGTAAGAAGTGCTGCCAAAAACTTTGAAAGCGTCATCATCGTCACAGATCCAAACGATTACGACAAGGTTTTGGAAGCTTTGAAAGAGGGCAAAAATAGCCTAGAGTTTAGAAGAGAGCTGATGATAAAAGCGTTTGAGCATACGGCTCAATACGATGCAACTATCGCGAACTATATGAATGACAGATTTCATGAAGGATTCGGGAACAAGCAGTTTCTCGTAGGAAAAAAAGTTTTCAATACCCGTTATGGAGAGAATCCGCATCAAAAGGGGGCCTTGTATGAGTTTGAAGATTTTTACAATGATCTTAACATTTTAAAAGGCGAGCCAAGTTTCAACAACCTCACCGATATCAATGCGGCAACCAAAATCGCTGTAAGCCTCGGTAAAGGAAGCATCGTTATCGTCAAACATGGCAATCCTTGTGGAGCAGCTCTCAAAGAGGATCTCGTAACTTCATGGCAAAAGGCGCTTGCAGCAGATCCTGTGAGTGCTTTTGGAGGTGTTGTCGCTGTCAATGGCGTGGTAACAAAAGAGCTGGCTGAAGAGATCAATAAAATTTTCGTAGAAGTTTTGGTCGCTGGGAAAATAACCGAAGAGGCGCAAGAAGTATTCGCAAACAAAAAACGAATCAAACTTTTTGATCTTGGACAGGCTGAACTTGAAATCAGTGGCGATATGTACGATTTCAAACATATCGAAGGGGGCTTTGTCTACCAGACAGCCGACTTTGTCAAAGACGAAGAGGTGTTGGAAGCAAAACAGGTCAGCAAGGTGGGCGTTGAAGATAAAAAAGATCTTTTGATGGCGTATAAAATCGCAGCTCTTACAAAATCAAACTGCGTAGCATACGTCAAAGATGGAGCGCTCGTGGCAATCGGTATGGGGATGACGAGCAGGGTGGATGCAGCGAAATGCGCACTCAAAAAAGCACAGGAGCTTGGCATCGATGTAAAAGGGGCAGCAATGGCAAGTGAAGCCTTCTTTCCGTTTCGAGACAGTGTGGATGAGGCGGCAAAAGCTGGTATCAAAGCTATTGTAGAGCCAGGTGGAAGTATCAGAGATGATGAAGTAATAGAGGCCGCCAATGAGCATGGCATCGCCCTTTACTTTACCGGTGTGAGACACTTTTTGCACTGATGATCTATATAGGAACGGCTGGATGGAGCATACCAAAAGAGTATGCCCACCTTTTCCCCAAAGAGGGAACACATCTGGAGCGCTACGCCCATATTTTCAACATTACTGAAATCAATAAAACCTTCTATCAGCTTCCTAGAGCTACTACGCTTCAAAAATGGAGCAAAAGCACTCCCGATCATTTTCGATTCAGTGTAAAACTGCACCGTTCATTCACCCATTTTCACAAACTCAGATCGACCGAAAATTTGCACGAATTTATAGAACGTATGCAAAACCTTGGAGACAAATGGCTTGCTCTTTTGATTCAGCTTCCACCAAAATTGACTTTTGAAGCAGAAACCGCAACACCATTTTTTTCTACTCTTCGCTCAATCTATCAAGGCCATATCGCTTTGGAAGCAAGAAATGAGACATGGCTAGAGGTAAAAGAGGTTTTACAACAGTTTAATATATCGCTGGTTGCAGCCGATCCTCCAAGATTTGAAGGAAATAACAAGCCACATTTTTATACTGATCTGGTTTACTATAGACTTCACGGCTCTCCAAAAATGTACTACTCAAAATATGATGAAGAGTTTTTAAAACAAATTGCCAAAAATATCATGCGTTTGAAGGCAAAAGATACTCTTGTCATTTTTGACAATACCGCCAGCGGAGCGGCTATAGCAAATGCTTATGAACTACGGCAAATAATCGCTTCCTTGCAATCCAACGAATCGAACCGGTAAGATAGAGTATTAAAAGTGCAATTGCAGCCAAATCGTTTATCCATATCCACCAAGAAGAGAAGAACTTTCCATTGTGCAATCCCAAAAGAATAGAATAGAGTGTGATACTTTTTTCATCTGGCAAGGCAATATCTGTTGATGGAGTGAGATAATAACGTTTCCCTTTATAGACAAAAGTATCTTTGAACATATGAGGAGCCAAGAGTTCTTGAACTTTTCCATTTTGTAGAATTCTGTTTTCGGATCCCATCCCACTTATGAAAAGTGTCTTTTTATCTCGAATGAGCCTATAGACAAAACCCTTGCTCACAAGTTTATAGTTTTTCAAATCTTTTGTTACAAAAAGGCCGAACCTGTTTCCTATATATATTTTCCCTTTGTATAGATCAATTGCCCAAATGTCGTCACTTAAATTTTTGTATGCAGGCGGTAGAATCAAAAAAGGGATTTTGACACTGTGTAAAAATTGTGAGAGCCCTTTGGCATGGTCAAGAAATATACCGGTTAGGGCAAGAGTAAAAAGAGGAACAAAAGCGATGAATGTAACAATGTTTGCGTGAGCTTTGATCCATCTTTTCGCAACTTTTGCTTTTTTTTGAAGCAGTATAAAGATCAAAGCTCCGCTCAATGATAAAAAAGCCAAAATCAGGGCACCATAGTCGTTGATCAAAAGTGAAAAATTTGTCATTAGTCCCCTTCCATAATGGAGATCTCGAACAAATCGAGATAGCGTAATGGAATCTTGATAAAGCTTTGGTGGTATTGTTGCACGGTATGTTTTGATTGAACCATTTTTATCTATAAGAGCAATCTCTTTTTTTTCTATAACAGCCACTACTTTATCATTCTCAACACTCAAAGCGGTAATAGCTCTTCCTTGCAACGCGAAAGGTAGCAATGAGCTGTTTTTGTAAAGAAAGAGTCCTTGATCTGCGGCAATGAGATACTCACTATCTCTCTTTTTGATCGCATTGACACTGATATCGCTTACTTTTTTAAATTTTTTTCCATTAAAAAGATAAAGACCTTTTTTGGATCCCACTAAGATAGTATCGCCATCAACAAGATAACTTTGCAATAACTTTTTATCATAATCTTTCAGTGATGATGGGTAGTGGCTAAATTGAATGGTGTAGAGAAAATGCCACGATTTGTGATCAAGAAAAAAACCAGTAATTGCAAGATTGAAAAGAAAAAGGAGGGCAAAAAGCCCTACAAATTTATGTAGTTTATAAAGTTTTACCATCGATATGAGAACCCTACATAGATCATTCTAGGATCACCTGGTGTATAATCTGTCTTTCCATAGGCATATCGTGCATATGCAGCATAATGTTTATCTATGACATTGTTGATCTTAAAATAGAGTTTTGCATTTTTTGTCATATCATACGATCCTTTGAGATGCCATAGTGTATAGCCACTATAGCTGTATGTATGGGCATCATCCATCCAGTATCTGCCAACATAGTTCATTTCCGGCATAAGACTTAATTTATCGTATTTGAAGGTATATCGAAAATTGGCCAGATGATTTGGAGCCTGAGCCATCTCATTGTCACCATATTTTGGATCATTATGATAGTTGTGTCTTGAGTAACTGTATGCTATGTGGATTTTGTTATGTATATCAATTGCATAGTTACATGTCAGCTCAATTCCCTTGTGGATCGTATCGTTACCGTTTGCATAGTATCGCACACCGTTTTCCTCATAGCGTGTTATTGTATTGTCAATGACCATATAATATAAAGCGATACTTGTAAAGAGATTCCCAGTCTCTCTTTTCCATCCTATCTCATAGGTATCGCTTGTTTCAGGATCGAGTGAAACGAACTCATACCCTTTTTTCATGGAGTAGAGCCTGGAGGCTTGGGGAATTCTAAATCCATTTGCATAACGTACATAGAAGTTATTCGCTCCATTGATATATGAGAAGGCCAGTTTTGGACTCAAGTGGGAAAAATTGTCAGTTCTATCGGCTGGTCTGAAATAGGTTCCAGAGGCATCGTAACTGTCGTCTTCTAGATTATTATTATAATCGAACCTATTGTAATCGTACCGAAGACCTGCGTGCAAAGACAGGGCAGATGTAAGTTTTCTTTCATATTGAATAAACGGGGCAATAGCGAAATAGTCCACATCATAATCATACAAAGGCCCTGCATAGTATGTTGTTGCTCCCCAGCCAGTAGTAGTGATGGTAAAGGGTTGGATATAATCCAAAGTGGAGTGTGTTACTTCCGCATCTATTCCAAACACCATCTTTTGATTACTGTCTTCATAAAAGTTTTTATTTCGAAGACCAAAGGTATAGAGTTTGTTGTCGTTTTTCGGAAGGTTTTTCTCCCAAGTGGCAGTGTATCTGTTTCTGTTATATCGAAGATAGGCAATATTTTGTATCTCAAGATTTTTGAATGAATAGTTGTCCCACTCCAAGGAGATTCTTGCGAAATCAAATTTTCTTGAAACATCGGTTAAAGAGAGTGCTTTAAAATAGTTTGGATCGTCACTGGCAGCTTCGGATCTACTGGTTATGTTGTCATAGTCATTAAAACTGTCTGCTTGCAAAGCATCTGTTTTTGAAGCGTGAAACATCAATTTGAAAAAATTCTCATCGTCTTTTTGCCACTTTGCGCCAATATCCAATTCTCCATGATTTGTGTCGGTATGATCCCTCCATCCATCGCTATGCATGATATTGGCTTTTGCTGCAAAATCGGTACCTTGAATCTCTTTAGCCGTTTTGGCTCTGAGTGTAGCATATCCGTAACTGCCTCCTTCAGCCTTGATTTCACTTTCTTTTTTGTCAAAATCGAGGCTTCTGACATTAATAACTGCTGCAACGGCATCTGACCCATAAAGCGCTGTCCCTGCACCCTTTAACACTTCAACACTATTTGCATTTTGGAATGTGGTATAGGCAAGGCCATTGTGATTGAAAAAGCCAGAGCTCTGTACAGGAATACCATCTTGCATAAAAAGATAGTATGGACCGGTATTGAGAGGCATACGGATACCGGTCATATGTCCCAAAACGGAGCCAGTTTGCTCAATTCGGACTCCACTGATGGAATTGAGCAACTCTTTTTGATAGACAACTTGATCCAGATCTATCTCTTTTTCTCCCTTTGACTCGATAGATAAAGGAAGTTTGAAATTCTCCTCTTCAAGTCCTGTTGCAGTAACGCTAATCTGTTCTATTTCCATAGATCCTGCAATAGCACAAGAGGCAATAACAGAAAAAAACAAACTTTTTCTCATCAATACTCCTTTTTTCGAGAATAGTAGAAAATGAGTGTTAGACAGGTGTTAATTGATGTTAATCAGATGTTAATTGGGAATTTTTAGTACCATTACTGTTATGAAACGAAACAAAATAGAGAAACTAAAAGAGCGGCTGTCTCCTTGGGAGTATTATCATCATCGCTTGCCAAACTTGAAAGAAGAGGAGATTGAAGAGTCGGATATCTTCTATCTCAAAAACTTTGGAATTTACACAACAAAACAGAATCCAAAAAATTTCATGCTCCGCTTACGTTTTGATCAAAAAGAGTTGCCTCTAGATTTGGCAAGGTTCATTTTAGATAATATCAATGCATCTACAAAACTTTTGATTACCGCAAGAGGACAGCTGGAACTGCATGGACTAACTTTTGAAGGAGCCCGAACGCTTCACTATCTTTTTCAAAAACAGGGACTAACCAGTTGTCAAACCCTCATGGACAATATCAGGTCCATTGTAAGCGATCCACTTTATGATATCGCTCAAGATTCCATTTTTAACGTAATGCCATTGATAAAAAAAATGCAGAAACTCTTCTTGGAAAAACAGAAGTGGTGTGGAATGCTTCCAAGAAAGTTCAATACGGCTATTGCCGCAAACAAAACACTCACTGCACCTTTTTGGGGGAATGACTGCTATTTTGCACTGGCAAATAAAGATGATTCGTATGGATTTCATCTCTATGTTGGAGGGAAAAATACCCATTTCGCACAAGATTGTGATATTTTCGTTCGTTATGAAGATGTGGTGGAAATGTATGAAGCGGTTTTACAAACATATCTTGTTCACGGACTTCGTGCCAGCAGAACAAAAGCGAGACTCTACCATCTCATAAAAGATGTGGGTCTTGAAAAATTTAAAGAACTTTTACGGAGCTATTATCCAAAAAAATGGCAAAGTGGTGGGGAGACTGTTATACACTTTCACGAACCTACCAAACAGTGGTTTATGCTCAAAGATGGTGGCTGGGCATATCGATACTTTACAAAATTTGGAGAGGTAACAAAAGCGGAATTTGCCCATATCATAGATCTTGCACAAAAACATCATGCAACTCTCCGCTTGGGAATTGATCAAAATATCTATATGATTTCTCTTGCCGAACCAAACATCGAAATCGATTCTAAACCCCACACAGTCTTGGCATGTGCCGGAAGCAAATACTGTATCTACTCTTTGTTCGATACGAAAGAGGCTGCAGCAACTCTCCCAATTGAAAGACTCAATAAAAACGACATTACGGTAGGATATAGCGGCTGTTTGAAAGGATGTGGAAGACATATTGTAGCCGACATCGGATTTGTTGGAATACGTTTGAATCAATATGGAAAAGTAGAGCGGGGGGTTCGACTCTATATGGGAGCATTGCATTCCAAAGGCACTTTTCCAGCAAGATTGATTTTCTGGGCTGTACCGCTTCGTAAACTCAACGCTTTAATAGAAACTATCCTCGATATTTTTGAAAGAAGTGGTTATGATTCGTTCGAAACATTTTGTCAAAATGAGATCAACCAATATGAAGAGGAGAAAGTGGCTTACTTTTTCTTGCTTCGTATGAAAGGGGAAGATATAAAACTATCCAGTCTTGATCTTCCCTCTCATGAAGCCTTTCTGGCACTTCAAAAAGAGCTCTTCTCTTCCTGAGGGGGTTCGCTCTTTTTCATCTTAATAAACTGGTCGTTGAGTTTTTGAATAAAGGATTTTGATTTGTTGATCAATCGCTCAAGCTCTTCTTGCATCGATTTTTTAAGTGGATTTGTCGAAAAGATAGATCGAAACCACCTTGTCTGCTTTGTAAAAGCTTGCTTGAGTTGCAAATCATCTATTTTTTGACCCATTCTTTGAGAAAGCCAACTTTTTGTTTTAAAATGGAAGATAAAAAAAACAATTACACTTACGGCTGAACCTATCATCCATAGTGTCTCATTCTGAAACTGCATCGCTATCCAACCGCCAAGAAACGCCAATATAAGAATATACACAACATCAAAGAATAAAATTTTGTTTCGAAAAGTTATCAGCAGTTCTTGTAATTTTGAAGCGAGACTCATAATCTCTTTTGCACGGTATTCCACATTTTTAACTATTCGATAGGCTCTATCGATCAAAACCTTATCCATTTTATGCTTAATTTCTGCAAGATCATGATCTCTTTTCTTTTTGAGTCTCTCTTCAATAGCTGGATGCTCGATAGAAGCTGCAGCTTCGTTGTAAATAGCGTAAAACCTACCGCTCACGATCCCCTTTTGACTCAAAGCTCTTTGCCATGCTCCGATAATCTCTTCTAAATTGTCCTCTTTGGCGCAAGTATCGATTTGATTGAGAATATAGAGTACTTTGTCCGAATCTGCGTGATTCTTGGCAACTTCAACAAGATGGTTCAGGGTATCTCGCATCGCTCCAGGTTCAGGATGCCTTGCATCAAAAAAGATTAGAACAAGGTCGCTTAGATCGATGATATGCCGAGTAATTCGAAGGGTGGCATCCCTTTGAACATCCGCATCAAACCCTGGTGAATCTATGAGAATTTTTCCTTTGATGTTTTCACTATTGACGGCTTTGAGTTGAAGATAGCGATTGATATTTTTCTCTTCGGGATCGAGTTTTTCGATCTCTTTTGATATATTGTAAAATGGAAATCTAGGATCTGCATCAAGGGCAACACCCGGTAGAGTCGTCACTTCTTCATTTCTGCTATAACATATAACGGTAAATTTGTCATCGACCGCTTGATTTCCTGTGCTTTGTACTCTTTTACCAAGATATTCGTTTATGAAACTCGATTTGCCCGCACTGAAGGTTCCAAGAATAGAGATAAGTGGCCACCAGGAAATCGATTCTGTATAGGTTTGTTTGTCGTTTAAAAATCCAACTTTGCGTGCTATAGTATCAAGCTCTTTATACTCATCGATCACTTCCATCAAAATGGGATTTTCCTCTTTGAGGTGTTCTTTGAGTTTTGCATATCGCTCTTTTGGCGTCATAGAGTTCCTTTTTACACGTTACTTTTCATTTAATTATAGTACAAATTTTTCCTTTCAAGAATAAATAAATTTGCTAATGATAATTGACATATTTTTTTGATATAATTTTATAAAAACATACTCAAGGAGGTTCCATGGCAAAACACCATTTCGAGGCAGAGATATCGAAATTGTTACAACTCATGATCCATTCACTCTATACAAACAAAGAGATCTTCCTGCGAGAACTGATCTCCAATGCAAACGATGCCATCGATAAACTGCATCTCTTGACTTTGACAGATGAAAAGTTCAAAAATTTTGCCTTCGATCCCAAAATAACCATTACGCTGGATGAAGCAGAAAACAGACTTATAGTATCCGATAATGGGATAGGGATGGATGATGTGGATATGGTGGAAAATCTGGGAACCATCGCAAAGAGTGGAACAAAAAGTTTCTTAGAAAAACTCACAGGCGATACGAAGAAGGATGCACATCTAATAGGCCAATTTGGTGTGGGATTTTACAGTGCCTTCATGGTGGCAAAACGAGTAGAAGTTGTAAGTAAAAAGGTAGGTGATGAGAAAGCGTGGATATGGAGTAGTGAGGCAAATGGAGAGTTTGAAATAGATGAAGCGACAAGAAAAGAACAGGGAACCGATGTAATTTTGTATCTTACTGAAGAAAATAAAGAATTCTTGCAAGAGTGGAGAATCAAAGAGATCGTCAAAAAATACAGCGATCACATTCCATACAAGATCTATCTCAAAATTGATGACAAAGAGGAGCAGATAAATAGTGCAAAAGCGCTATGGCGCATGAGTAAAAATGAGATAAAAGAAGAAGAATATAAAGAGTTCTACAAAACGCTTTCCCATGACAACAACGATCCTTTATACTGGATCCATACGAAAGCAGAAGGAACATTAGAGTACACAACACTTTTTTATATTCCATCTGTACAACCATTCGACCTTTTCAGAGCCGATTATGAACCAGGGGTGAAACTCTATGTAAAAAATGTCTTCATAATGCAAGATCGCCAATTGCTTCCTACATATCTAAGATTTATTCGGGGAATCATCGATTCAGAAGATTTGCCTCTTAATATATCAAGAGAGATGCTCCAACACAATGTGGTACTCGAAAAGATCAAAAAAGCCTCTGTGAAAAAAATATTGGGTGAACTCAAGAAACTCAAAGACAAAGATAGAGAAAAGTATGTCAAAATATGGGAGCTCTTCGGCAAAGTCATAAAAGAGGGCCTTATGAGCGATTTTGAGAACAAAGAGCTTCTGAAAGATCTCATCCTTTTTAAAACATCAAAAAGTGACGAGTATATCGACTTTGAAACCTATGTGAAGAACATGAAAGAACATCAAAAATCGATCTATTACTTAATCGGCGAAAAAGATCTCAAAGACTCGCCACTGCTTGACCGGTTCAACAAAGAGGATTTCGAAGTTATCTTCTTTACTGATGAGATCGATTCTTTCATCATTCCATCTATCTCGGAATATAAAGAGAAAAAACTCAAATCCATTGCAAGTACAGAAGTGGATGAGGATTTTGAAACTCCTGAAATTGATGAGAGCAAATATAAGGAGCTGTTAGATGCCATCAAAAAGGCACTGGAAGATGAAGTCAAAGATGTCAAAATCACTTCTCGTCTTCAAGAATCACCTGCTTGTTTGGTACATGATAAAAACGATCCAGAGTTTCAAACCTATGAACTTTTAAAACAGATGGGGCAATATGCTATTGAGCCAAAACCTATTTTGGAAATAAATCCAGAGCACTCCATATTTACAAAACTGCTTTTGAAAAACGATTTTTCTTTGGCAAAAGATCTGGCCATTGTACTCTACAATGAAGCAAGACTTCTTGAAGGAATGGATCTGAAAGATCCAGGAACCTTTGCATCCAGTCTCAATAAACTTATTGAAAAAGCCCTCACAAACTGAGGGCTTACAATCTTTCTAATATATTTGAATTTATAAAACTTGATTGACTTAGACTAATATTTTATGCTATAATCAAAATAAAAAATTTGGAGGTCAAAATTGAGTAAAAGCTTATATGAAACATTGGGGGTGAGTCCCGATGCCTCTGCCGATGAGATAAAAAAAGCGTATAGAAAATTAGCAAGAAAATACCACCCAGATATCTGTAAAGAACCGGAATGTGAAGAGAAATTCAAAGAGATCAATGCCGCGTACGAGATATTGAGTGACCCGGAAAAACGAAAACAGTACGATCAGTTTGGCGATAGTATGTTCGGTGGACAAAATTTCCACGATTTTGCACAGCAAAACTTTCAAGGCGGCGTTGATCTGGATGAAATTTTGCGAAGTATCTTCGGTGGTGGTGGATTTGGAGGCTTTTCTGGCGGTACAAGTTACAGCAGAGGCGGCTTTGGCGGTTTTGGAGGCTTTGAAGAGTTCGCTCAACCAGATCTTGATCTCCATGCAAAAATCACTATTCCTTTTAGAACGGCTGTACTTGGAGGAACCCACTCACTTACGATCAATGGGGAAACATTCGATGTTCGCATTCCACCGGGACTCAAAAATGGCGATACATTACGTATTCGTGGGAAAGGAAAAAGCTATAACGGGAAAAGAGGCGATCTACTTCTAAAAGTAGAAGTGGCATCGGATCCCGAGTACGAACGAGTCGGAAACGATTTGTATAAAACGATCGATATTCCTTTAAAAATCGCGATGTTTGGTGGAAAAGTCAAAGTGCCGACACTTGAAAAAGAGATTACACTGAAAGTACCTAAAAATACTAAATGTGGTGCGAAGTTTCGAGTCAAAGGGCTTGGTGTTTTGGATCGAAAAACAAAACAAAAAGGAGATCTCTATTTACGTGCAAATATTGTCTTGCCAAAAGTGGAAGAACTCGATCCAGAACTTGCTAAAATGATGGAAGAAAAATTGCCAGGAGGCGAAAATGCATAGATATGATGAACCTGTATATCTTATAAGTGTAGTAGCGAAGGTACTCAATATCCATCCACAAACACTACGTCAATATGAACGCGAAGGACTTATTTCACCATCGCGAACACAAGGAAAAACAAGGCTCTATTCTCAAAAAGATATCGATAGGATCAAAACGATTTTGCGTTTGACCAGAGATCTTGGTGTAAACCTGGCAGGGGTTGATATCATACTTCGACTCAAAGAGCAGATGGCACAGATGGAAAAAGAGATTGAACATTTACGCTCAGAACTTGAAAAATATGAGAATCAGATGTGTGTTCCTAAGAGCAGGGCAGTCGTTAAAAAGGATTACAATACGGATATAATCATTTTTGATGAAGAGGAGTGATATTTCATCACTCACTCAAGCGCTGAATATTTGCACCAAGTGCATTGAGTTTTTCTTCAAGCTTTTCATACCCTCTATCGAGATGGTAAATTCTATGGACATTGGTAGTTCCCTTCGCTGCAAGTCCTGCCAAAACCAGGGCACTGCTCGCTCTTAAATCCGTCGCCATTACATCTGCACCCCAAAGTTCCGTCGGTCCAATAACTGTAGCAATATTGCCTTTGAGCTGGATATTGGCTCCAAACCTTTTGAGCTCACTTACATGCATAAATCTATTTTCAAAAAGCCTCTCTTCTATAATGGAAGCCCCATTGGCCAAAAGAGCCAAAGCCATAAACTGAGCTTGCATATCGGTAGGGAAACCGGGATACTCGGAAGTGACAATTTCCACTGGTTCGATCGTTCTTGCAGGATGGATCGTTATGTTTGATTCGTTAACATCCAAAGGAAAACCCATCTGCTTTAGTTTGACTAAAACAGAGTCGAGATGATGGGGAATAACATTTTCAATCGATAATGTAGAATTTGTTATCGCTCCCGCACACAAATAGGTCCCAGCTTCTATTCGATCAGGAATAACATGGATCGCTCTCATTTCAATCGGCTCTCTATCAGTACCTTCGATAATCAGTTCATCACTACCGATTCCGTCAATTTGTACGCCCGCATCTTTTAAAACTTCACACAACTGTACGACTTCCGGTTCTTTTGCCGCATTTATGATAGTAGTAGTGCCTTTAGCAAGTGCGGCTGCCATCACAATATTCTCTGTTCCCGTGACCGTAATCTTGTCAAAAATAATTGTAGAACCCTTGAGACCATTAGGCGCTTCAGCTACTACATATCCTGCTTTAATGGTAATCTTCGCTCCCATCTGTTCAAGTGCCTGTAAATGTAAATCAATCGGTCTTTGACCGATGGCACACCCTCCGGGAAGACTCACTTCACATCGTCCGTACTTCGCCAATATCGGCCCTAAAACCAAGATAGAAGCCCGCATTGTTCGAACGATATCATACGTTGCAACAGTCGATGTCAGTTTTGAAGCGTCGATCGTTGCCAAACCATCTTCATACTGATAAGAAGCCCCAAGGTTTTGGAGTAACCGAAGTAGGGTTTTGATATCTTGAACATCGGGGAGATTGTCTATTTGTACGCTCTGTTTCGACAAAATTGTTGAAGCAATCAATGGAAGTGCCGCGTTTTTTGCACCAGAGATTGGAACAGAGCCATTTAAAGTCTTTCCACCTTCAATACGAAGGAAATCCATCAAGATCCTTTTTTAAGGTAGATTATACTAAAATCTGCATTGATATTATTTAATATTTACAAGGTTGTTCATGACCAACAATATTGAAAAACTCCACAAACTCGTAGAAAATTTTGTGAGTTACGAAAAGCTCAGACGAGAGAATAGTCGAAAACTCCGTTCACTATTTCAAGAGCTACAAATCGATCAGAAAGTCGATAACCTAGATACGTTGCTTAGTTTCTCCGCGATTAATGTTACAGGATTTTCTTTGCAAGAAGATAGTTTTTTAGCTATTCATCCAAAACGCTATATTCAAATTATTGGTATAGCAAACGGAAAAAATGTTAATTTGCGCTATTTTGGCAGGAGTGAACAGGTAGATGAGCACTTACGAGAAAAAATAGCCGAATTTGTTCTCAGATGGCGCCTGGAAAAGAACTTTTTAGGAGTTGACCGATACAGAAATCTTCTCAAAAGAGTCGAATCGTGAAAGAAAAATGGAACAGAAAATATCTTACAATGCAAGAACCCAATATCAATGAAAATGTTAAACAGTTCTATTCTTTAGCTAAAAAAGGTAAAGCACTTGACATCGCCTGTGGGCTGGGACAAAATGCCAAATTTTTGGCACAAAATGGTTTCGAAGTGGATGCAGTGGATATATCAGAAGTAGCGATTGAAAAACTACAAAACTTTTCAAATATTCACACATTTTGTCAAGATATTGATGCATTTGAATTTAAAAAAGAGTATTATAATCTTATTGTTTGTACAAACTTTTTCGATAGGTCCATTGCACATAAAATTATCGAATCCCTGAAAAAAGACGGCATTTTCATTTGTGAGGTTTTTACCTATAAATCATCGGTGAATCCTGAGTTTGTTGCCCACAAGAATGAACTGTGTCAACTTTTTTGTGAACTTGAAATTATCCATTATAATTTGATAGAAGATGAAACAAAAGCGATATTAGTAGGAAAAAAGTGAGGTGAAAATTGGCAAAAATCAACAAAGAGGATCGTAAAAAACAGATTATGGATACAGCTTTAAAACTCTTCAGCAAAGAGGGCTTTTTTGAAGTAACGATGGCCGATATCGCAAAGGAACTCCATATGAGTGTAGGCAATCTCTATAACTATTTCAGTTCAAAAGACGCTTTGGCAAAAGAACTCATATTATACATTTCCAAACATTTGGCAGAAGAGATTCGAAAAATCAATATGATGCAGATCACTTCCAAAGAGAAAATTAGAAAAATCGTAGATTTCTATTTTCATACGGCTAAAGAGCGACCGGAGTTTATAGAGTATTTCTTACGAATATATCTTTCCAATCGGGAAGTCTTTAAACATGGATGCGAAGGTATGATATGTGTCAGCCCGTTTGTAACGGAGATTATGGTCTTTTTTGAGGAGGGCGTACGTAATGGAGAGTTGAGAAATCAAGATTTTTTCAGTGCATTTGGACTTTTCATGGGATATCTCGGCGGCATGGTCTTTTTGATGGGGGAAGGACTTCTACCCAACGATATAGAGTTTTATTCGCAAGAAATCAGTGAAAATATTTATCGATCATTAAAAAATGAAAGCTAAAAAAATAATATGGCTGCAAGGAGTTACCTGTAATGGCAACTCCCACTCATTTCTCAATCTACCTTCTCTAGCATCGCTACTACAACAGTTTGAATTTTTGTACCATCCTCTTCTTCCATCACCACTGCAACTTACCGAACTACATAAAGCTGACTGTGATATTTTAGTTGTAGAAGGCGGCTTGAAACAAGGATGGAAGAAAGGTAAACACGATCTTTATGAAATCTTTACCGATTTAGCAAAAAAAGCAAAGAAAATTGTTGCTGTTGGTAGCTGCGCAGTATATGGCGGAGTCTTTAAAGAGTTTGATCCAACAATCACTGGAGTTTTATTTGATAAAAACCAAAAAAACAGACTGTACGAACAATTTTTTGATAAAACCGTCAATATTCCCGGCTGTCCGGCTCATCCGGAATGGATCGCTTTTGGAATTCAAAACGACTCTTTCTCCTTTGACGAATATCGCAGGCCAAAAGAGATTTTTGCTTTCACTGTTCATAGCGGCTGTACAAGAAATGAGTATTTTGAATGGAAAGTGGATGCAAAATCTTTTGGAACAAAAGAGGGATGCCTGTTTTACGAACAGGGGTGCCAAGCTCCTTTTACACACGGTAGCTGCAACAGGATTTTATGGAATGAGATAAATTCCAAAACTAGGTCTGGAACGCCCTGTTTCGGTTGTACAGAACCAAATTTCCCAAAAACCGGGCTTTTCCATACAAAAACCTACATGGGTATCCCGGCCGATATGCCTTTAGGAGTTCCCAAAAGAGCCTATCTTACAATCACTGGTATAGCAAAAAGTTTTCAGATTCCAAGACTCACCAAAAGGCTCATCGATGAGGATTGAACTTTTGGAAAAGATAGAAGGCGAAGCTTTTTTAGAATTCCAAAAAGACAAACAGACAATTACTGATGTCAAAGTCCTTTTCCCCCACTATAGAGGAATTGAAGAGATTTTACGAGGACGGGATCCATGGGATGCACTCGTGATAAATCCAAGAATATGTGGAATTTGCGGACATGCCCATCTACAAGCAACTGCCATGGTCTTGGAATCTATTTTCCAGGTCAATATCACTCAAAAAGCCAAAAACATTAGAGAGATTACAAGATTTTGCGAAATCATACAAAACCATATCAAATGGTTCTACCTTGTCATTTTTCATGAGCTCAACATCCCGTACGATTTTACAAAAGTACATCACCTTATTGTTACGATCAACAAACTTTTAGCACTTTTTAGCGGACAGTGGCCACACTCATCCTATTGCGTAGTTGGAGGGGTAACATGCGATCCTACCTCTTTGGAAATCCATCAAGCAAAAACGCTCATTCAACAAATACGTGATCAATTCATACAACTTATTGGAAAGTTGCATGATCCCCTCAATCTCACCAATGATTTGCAAAAACTCTATCGTACACTCCAAGAAAAAGAGCTGCTCTTGGTTGGAAAGAGTCATGATCGTTTCATTACCTTTTCCCAAGACTCTCATGTATCAAACATTAAACTGCTTCATGGACAAAAAAGAAAGACAAAGCTCACACTCATAGAAGAAAATGAGCAAAAAAGAAGTTATGCAAAAAATGTTACATACAACGGTAAATATTATGAAACCGGACCTCTTGCGAGACTTATGCAGCAAACTGACCCATTTGTTCGCTATTTTCATAGAAGATTCAAAGATAGTATCACTACAAGAATCATTGCTAGAATTTATGAAGTTTCCCTCCTTATAGAAAAAATTATCGATCATTTAGCAACGATCGATCTTTCTCAGCCAAGTGTCGTAGAATCCAAAATGCAAGATGGTACAGCAATCATAAGTATCGAAGCGGCTCGTGGTTCATTGATTCATCAAGCAACTATCCATCAAGGAAAAATTGAGACCTATAACTTCATTACACCTACTCAGTGGAACCTCTCCAATGGAACTTCCCAAAATCCTTCCGTCATACAAAAAGCAATCGTTGGTACTTCAGATGAAAAGATTGCAAATCTCATTTTCCGAAGCTTTGATATATGTAGCGTTTGTACAACGCACTGAATTGGTCCCATTTTTATAGAAGATCGAGAGAGAACAGCTCATTATTTAAAATTGTTATAAGTCCAATACGCTACAATTAAATGAATGAGTATTCAATCAAGGAGTGATAATGAACAGAGAACACCTTCGCTCGCTCTTCACAACTAAGAGTGCCCGGGTTGAGACAAACAGAGGTGAAGCCTACTATGCAAGACTCTATGAGCAGTGCAAAGCCAGGCTTGAAGAGCTTAAAAAAATTGAGCCACTTAGAAAAATCTCCATAAAAGAGATTTTGGAAGATGAGGGAGTTTCTAGAAGAGATTTTTTAAAATGGGCCAGTGCAACTACTGCAATGCTGATGCTTCCTAGCTCTTTTACTCCTCTTGTAGCCGAAGCTGCTGAACTTATGACAAGAGTTCCAGTAATTTGGATAGAACTGCAAGATTGTGCCGGTAACTCGGAAGCTTTTATACGGAGTGATGGACCTAAAGTGGACGATATCATTTTAGAAATCATCTCACTAGAATTTCAAGAGACGCTTATGGCTGCAGCTGGACATCAAGCAGAAGCGCAGCTTGAAGATGCGATGGAGCATTTCAAAGGAAAATATCTCCTTTTTGTTGAAGGTGCTATTCCTGTAGGTCCCGGTAGGGAGTGGTGTACGATTGGAGCAAGTGGCGAAACTTTTGAAGAGCATCTCAAAAGAGTGGCCAATGATGCAGCAGCGATAGTTGCAGTTGGAACGTGCGCCACATTTGGTGGCGTTCCAGCAGCTGCTCCAAATCCGACTGGTGCAGTGGGTGTCATGGATGTTGTTAACAACAAGCCAATCATCAACATTCCAGCATGCCCGGCAAATCCTGCGAATATGGTCGGAGTAATCTTACACTATGTACTAACAGGTCAAATTCCGGAGCTTGATTCACTGCTTCGACCAAAATTTGCCTTTGGATACAGAATCCACGACAACTGTGAAAGAAGGGCGCACTTTGATGCAGGTGAGTTTGTAGAGGAGTGGGGCGATGAAGGTGCAAAAAACAACTTCTGCCTTTATAAAATGGGATGTAAAGGTCCGATGACGTTCAACAACTGTTCAATTGTCCGATACAACGAATCAGTAAACTGGCCAATCGGTTCAGGACATGGATGTATTGGGTGCAGCGAGCCTGGATTTTGGGATAAATATGCATACGAGCGGCCAATGGCAGATGCAAATATAAAAATGGCTCCTGGCGGTGGAGTTGAAAAGAGTGTGGATGAGTTTGGACTGGGTCTTTTGACTGCTGCTGGTGTGGGCATTGCAATTCATGCGGCAGCAAGTGCAATTGCAGGTAAGAAAAGTGAAGGAGAAGAGTAATGGGTACTAAACATATTGTCGTTGATCCTATAACAAGAATAGAAGGGCACTTGCGTATTGAAGCTGTTATCGATGAGAACAACACGATAGTAGACGCTTATAGCTCTTCGACAATGTTTCGAGGAATTGAAGAGATTTTAAAAGGGCGCGATCCAAGAGATTGTGGTTTGCTTGCTATGCGAATATGCGGGGTATGTACAGGAACGCATTATCAAAGAAGTATCGAGGCAGTAGAACACGCTTTTGGCGTGACCATTCCAAAAAACGCGAGACTTGTAAGAAACCTTATCCAAGGGGCACTCTATTTACATGACCATGTGGTGCACTTTTATCATCTTCATGCCCTTGACTGGGTTGATATCACAAAAGCTTTGGAAGCTGATCCAACAAAGACAGTAGATGAAGCAAAAAAATGGGCAAATGCTGCTGGAACCACTCCATATGTTGCAGATAGTGCAAAGTTTAAAGAGGTGCAAGATCGACTCAAAAAATTTGTCAAACAGGGACGCCTTGGACTTTTTGCCAAAGGATACTGGGGCAATCCCCACTATAAACTAACCCCAGAACAAAACCTATTGGCGGTTACACACTATCTCCAAGCTCTTGATCTGCAAAGAGACGCCGCGAAGATGATGGCTATCTTTGGCGGGAAAAACCCACACCCACAAAGTATCGTTGTTGGTGGTGTCACTTGTGTTCAAGATATTAAAAACCCTGCACGAATTGCTCTATATAAAGATCTACTGAAAGGCTTCACTCGATTTATCAAAGGTGCCTATCTTCCAGATATCTATATGGCAGGTACTATGTATGGTGATGAAGCGCTTGACGGTACAGGCGCAGGTCTGAAAAATTACATGGCTTATGGCGGTTTTCGACTTCAAGACAATGGCTTTTACAAATCAGAACTCCTTTTTCCAAGTGGACTTGTAATCGATGGAAAATATCAAGAGTTTGATCAAGAAAAAGTGGCTGAAGATGTAACGCACTCTTGGTATCACGGAAACGAGCCACTTCACCCATTTGATGGACAAACCCTTCCAAACTATACCGGCTTTGGGAAAAAAGAGGGAGGCATTGCCTATCTTGATACCAAAGGGAAATACTCCTGGATCAAATCACCTATCTATAACGATACAAGGGTGGAGGTTGGACCGCTTGCAAGAATGGTTGTAGGTTATACCAAAGGTGATAAAAGAATCAGTGAATATGTCAATAGATTTTTGAAAAATGCAAATCTTCCTGCAAAAGTTCTCTTCTCCACCGTCGGACGAACTGCAGCGAGAGCAATCGAGACAGAACTTATGGCTGACATGCTCTTTGATTGGGTCGATGAACTAGCGGCAAACACTGCAGCTGGAGATCTCTCAACCTGGACAGAGTTTGATTTCGATCAAGTAAGTAAAGATGCTCAAGGATATGGTCTTGAAGAGGCTCCAAGGGGTGCACTTGGACACTGGGTAAAAATCAAAGATTCAAAAGTGGAAAACTATCAAGCAGTTGTACCATCTACTTGGAATGCTGCGCCAAGAGACTATAAAAACAGAATGGGTGCCTACGAAGCGAGTTTGATCGGTATAAAAGTGGCAAAGCCTGAAGAGCCGTTGGAGATTTTGAGAACTGTTCACAGCTTTGATCCATGTATCGCTTGTGCAGTTCATATCGTAGATACAAAAGGGAAAAGCCTAGGTGAATTCAAAGTGAACACCTCTTGCTCAATTTAAGGGGGCAGCGATGAAAAAGCAAAAGTATCAAAAAGTCAAAAGAATGACGCTCTTCATGCGTCTTAATCACTGGGTAGTGGCTCTGTGTATGGTCGCGGCAGTCATCACTGGCCTTTATATCGGCCATCCATATTATCAAACAATGATCAGCGAGCCTGCTGTTCAAAAATTTGTTATGGCATGGAATAGATGGATCCATTTTTATGCAGCGATAATTTTTGATGTAAGCTCTATCGTCATTGCATATCTCTATTTTTTCAGCAGATTTGAAAAACCTGTCAAAAAACTCATTCCAAATGGAAAAAACCTCAAAGAGTTTTGGGAAGTTTTTATCAATCTGATCACACTCAATCGCGTCAAAAGATTTGACAGCAGTCATGAAGACAGTTTTCATGTGGTCTATTTCACTATTTTCCATCTACTTTTAGCCTGGATGCTTCTAACGGGTCTTCAACTCTATGTACACGGTCTGGAATCTGGAATGAGTAGTATAGGATCCTGGTGGCCATGGATGCTACATTTAGTCACTGATTGGACAGTACCTGTCTGTGGAGGTACGAAAATGGATGTGCGGTATGTGCATCATATAACAATGTATTTTATTTTAGTTTGGATCATGTTTCATATCTACTATGTGATATGGAGAACGATCTTTTGGAGAGAGGGAGATATCGCCATAGTATTTGGCGGATACAAATTCAAAAGAGGGTGAGTTGAAGACAGCAATTATAGGAATAGGCAATATTTTGTTTATGGATGAGGGTATCGGAGTATATGCTTCAAAATATCTCGAGGAAAATTTTGTTTTTGATAAGGATGTTGAAATCGTCGATGGCGGGACACTGGGGTTTAAGCTTATGCGCTACTATCAAGAGTACGATAAAGTGATCATATTGGATACGGTCTCCATTGAAGATGCACCAGGCTCCATATATAATCTCCCTAGTGAGGTTTTACTGGGGCTTGGTGAGTATCGAAAAACAGCGCATGAGGTAGAAGTTGTTGAGATGCTTGAGATTTGTAGCATGCTTGAATCCATTGCCCAAGTAAATATCATAGGCATTGTGCCAAAAGACATCGAAAGCGTAGGTATTGGTTTAACGGATACCATGCGAGAATCCTTTGCCAGCTACATACAAACTCTTTTGCAAGAGCTGGAAAAAAACGGCATTCACTACCAAAGAAGAGCCAATAAAACAGTTGACTCGATTATCTTTGAGTATGCAAACCCCTCAATGAAAGAGTGCAATGACATTACGGTTTGAGTATCATTCCCATACAACATATTTTTTAAAGCGTATTCAAGCAGTTGCAGAGCTTACAAATACTTCTATAAAATTGGATATAAAATTTCCCTTTATTTATGTAACATTTGAGGAAAATATTGAAGAGTTTACCAAAGCTTTGGACCTGCATCTGTATAACTCCATCTTTTTTAAAAATGTCCAGATTTGTGAAGAAAATCCTTCAGCAAAGGATTCACTTACATATATTCCATCTTCTATTGCTCTTTGTCCAAACTGCATCAAAGAGATGTTAGATCCTGAGTCAAGAAGATTTTACTATCCATTTACCAGCTGTAACTCTTGTGGCTATCAAAGTGGCTTCCTTTTCCACTATCCATTTGAAAGACCAAATACGCTGTTAAATTTTTTCAAACCCTGTAATGAGTGCCAAGAAGAGCTTAAAACTAATCCTTTTCGCGAAAACTATCCGCTCATTACCTGTACAGAGTGCAATATCCCTCTCAAACTGAGCGACAAAAAAGGCTCAAAAGTCCTGTTTGCCAATGAAAAGGAGGAGTATAAACAGATCTTTGACATTGCCGCCAATGCACTCAAAGATGGGAAGAGGGTTCGCATAAAAACATTTAGAGGATATAAGCGATTCTATTTGGAAAAAGACAATCAAAGCTATGTGCTTATCAACCGTCTAAATGAAGAGTTTTTGGTTTTGCCAATGGAAAAAAGAGCCCTTTTTAGTATTGAAAGACCTCGTCTCTATTTAACTTCAAACAGTGGCGAAATAGTAGAGGCCGTGGGCGTATGGGACGGTTTTACAACCCTTCTTATGGCATCACTGGATGCGGATTACTGCTATTTTGATGAGAAAGAGGATGCGGATCTTTTCATCGATTTTGATCTTCCTATAACATTTTACGAAGCGCCAAAATATTTTATCAATAAACACTTTTGCTTTTTTCGCCCCAATAGTGATCTTTGTTTCCAAAATATTGCAAAAGTTCCAAAACGGCTCTTATAGGATCTTTTTTGCTCCATGACGGTATCATCGATAAAGTAGAACATTTTGAGGAAGTAGAAACAGACTCTATCACAGTCTTTCAAGAAGAGCCCATAGAACACTCCTCCATAAGGGTACAAGACTTGGCAAGAGCCGTTTTTGAAAGCGTTCTCAAAGAGCATGGGATAACTGAACCTACTGTTGGGGTCTATTTTTCCAACAGAGTCAAGTTCTTCTATAAAAAACAGGTTACAAAAGAGGTCTTCGATTTTGGCGAGATAAAGTTTGAACCAGAACGAAAGGTGGTCGAGCAGTTTCAAAAGAGATTTCCCAAGCGTTATGAAGCTTTTGAAAAACAGAAAAATTTTATCTTGAAAGCTGCTAGACTTATAGGTTTTGATGGTAATCTCGACTCATTCAATAAACTAAGCCTCTCATTTGGAGGAAAAGGCGGAGTAAGTATTGACTGCAGGGTAGAGGAGAATAGTTTTGATTACTCAAGTTTTTATGCATCTATCATGAGTTTTGTTTTGGCTGATGCTGATACTAAGCTCATAGCCTACTCCATTTTTGAATCATTAGGTGATTTTCTAAGCAATCAAGCTGTCTCAATCTATAGAGAAACAAAGGCAAATCATATTGTTCTATGTGGTGCCTTTATCGCGAACAGTGCATTTTTTAGTAGGTTTACAAGAAATGCCCCTATGACAAAGGTAAATATCGAGTATCCGATTGATAACGAAAGCGCTCTTTTGGGAGTGCAATGAGAATATTTGTCAAAGGGATCGTCCAAGGAGTGGGCTTTCGTCCCTTTGTCTACAAACTGGCCAATGAACTTGGACTTGCAGGTTTCATCCGTAACTGTAGTGATGGTGTAGAGATTGTTATAGAGGGTGAGAATGAGGAGCTTTTTCTAGAGCATCTTCAATCAAATCTTCCGCCTCTTGCCAAAATCTTCTCTTTGAAAATCCAAAGTACTCCGAAACAAAATTTCCAAAGTTTTACAATTATCAAAAGCCAAGAGGGGCAAAAAGAGACTTTTTTATCCCCAGATATCTCTATTTGTGATGCGTGCTTACAAGATCTTTTTGATCCTCAAAGCAGACGTTACCGTTATCCTCTCATCAACTGTACCAATTGCGGTCCAAGATTTACTATCATAAAAGATCTTCCCTATGACCGAAAGCACACATCCATGGCCAAGTTTCCTATGTGCCAAGAGTGTCAAAGAGAATACCATGATCCAAATAGTCGCTTTTTTCATGCACAGCCGATTGGATGTAACAGTTGTGGTCCTGAACTCTTTTATGAATCATTGAGCGGATATGAAGCAATCGGAGCAGTTGTAAAGGATATTCTAACTGGTGAGATTGTTGCTATCAAAGGAGTAGGAGGATACCATCTTGTCTGTTTGCCAAAATCTGCTTATAAACTGCGACAAATCAAAAGAAGACCTAAAAAACCATTTGCTCTTATGTTTAAATCGATTGGGAAAATAAAAGAGGTCTGTCATATTAATGAATATGAAGAAAATCTTGTTACATCCAAAGAGCGCCCTATAGTCATCGTCAAAGCAAAAAAAATTTTTGCGGATGTAGCACCCGATATCGATAGGCTTGGAGTATTTTTACCCTATTCGCCTATTTATTATCTCCTCTTTTCTTTGATTGATTCGCCGCTTGTGGTCACAAGTGCAAATATCTCGGATGAGCCAATTGTTAAAGATGAAGAGAATATTAAAAGATTTACGCAAAAAGTTTTATATTACAATCGAGAGATTGTTCGAAGTTGCGATGACAGTGTGCTAGTTGGTATAGATAATAGGCCACTATTTTATAGACTCAGTAGGGGATATGGTCCAAAAAGTTTTTATCTCTCTAAACAGCTTCCTGCTATCTTAGCGGTAGGTGCTAGACAAAAAAATACAATTTCTCTTGGTTTTGCAAACAATGTTATTCTTTCTCCTCATATTGGAGATATTAAAAATATTCAAAGCTATAACTATTTTATACAAGTGATTGAAGATTTCAAAAAGATATACGATTTTTCACCGGAAGTTGTCGTATGCGACAAACATCCGGGATATGAGACTACGCAGTATGCAAAATCTTTGGATATTACAACTGTCGAAGTACAACACCATTTGGCTCATATCTATGCTGCGAAGGCAGAAATGGAGCTTACACACCATCCTCTGTCACAAAATCTCTTTTTGGGATTTAGTTGGGATGGAACTGGATATGGTGATGATGGGAAAGTATGGGGTGGGGAGGTGTTTGTAGGTGATGAAAGAAAATACCATTTTGACTATCTAAAAATTGCAGGTGGCGAAAAGGCTATTAAAGATATCAGGCTTATTGCTTGGAGTCTATTAAAAAAATATGGGTTTGAAGTAGAAGACAAGCTCTTTCATCTTGCTTATGAAAAAAATATCAACTGCTTTGAAACGAGCTCCGTGGGAAGACTCTTTGATGCGGTTGCTTTTCTGGCAGGGCTTTGTACATACCAAGAGTATGAAGGCTATACCGGACTCTTGGTAGAAAAAGCATATCAAGCCAGAGAGGATCGATATGAGTTTTATATTCACGATAGGATGATTACAATAGATTTTCTATCCCTTATCAAGGATAAAAAAGCAGATATTCCTGCGAAATTTTTAAATACTCTTACTGCTATTATTGTCGAAATCGCAAAAAGAGAGAAACTCCCGGTTATTTTGAGCGGAGGCGTCTTTCAAAACAAAACGTTACTGGAAAATACTATCAAAAAACTGCAACAAAACAGCATCCCTTACTTCTTTCCAACACAAATCCCTATAAATGATGGGGGAATCAGCCTGGGACAACTCTGGTATGCTCTCGAAAACTATAAATGAACGATCAATACTCTTCTATCTCCATTACCCATATCTCTTCACTTTTTTTGCTGATAATCTCTTTGAGCCGCAATCCTTTAAAAGAAACATCTCTTAGTTTTTTAAAGCTATCGATCTGATTTTCAGCAATTTGGCGAAGAATTTTCCCCCTGTATGCCTTTGCCCAGTGGCTCACCACTTTGCCATTTTTGATAAATTTCATCTTCACAGAAAAGTTTGGTTTGTAAAATTTTTCATAATATCCAGCCCTCAAATCTAAAATCTCTTCATCTTGTAGCAAGTTTTTACAAAGCGGGGCGTACAATTTCTCTGGTTTTATATCCCCAACTGCTTCGCCTTGTTTCAGTTTGTAAAAGGGAATCAAATCCTTTGCACATAGTGGCCCAAAAAGGTTTGAAAAAATAATGAGATGCTCATCAATGAATTCTTGATAGAGCGGATGGAGAGAGTCGTAATCGAAATATTCATAAGCAACTCCGGTATATCGCCGTACTGCTTTAAGAGTAGGGGAGTGAAAAATATCTACATCCAATAACTCTTTTGTACCGAAAAGTTTCAATATCGCCTCTTTATTTCCATGTTTTACAATTTCATCATATTTTTGCAAAATCGCTTCTCTATCGACATTAAAACAAAACTGCATCTTTTGATGATCGCCGCCTGATCGTTTCGCTTCACTTGGTGCAAAAAGAATCTTCATTTTTCTCCTTTACACGCCGTTAATTTTTCAAACCCCTGTTTGGCTTTCAATTTAATAGGCCATTTATACCATTTTTCTATCGCTTTTTTGCCAATCCAACCCGGAATCCCACTGATTTGAAAACCAAAAGGAGTTACAATTATTGCATATTTTCCACCTAGAGCAATGGCAAGTCCCCGCAGTCTGATATCTGCTCTTTGCAAAGGTTGGTTGGAAATGGCCTTAAGGATATTTTTAGCGGCAATTACTCCACTTTGCTCAGCACTTTGTGCTGTGGGAGGAATAAGATTTCCTTCTTTATCTTTCAAAACTGCCACATCACCTACAGCAAAGATATTTTTTTCTACTCGCAAATACTCATCAACGACCAAAAATCCTCTTGCATCTTTTTTATATTCAAGATTTTGAATAAAAGGTGAGGGTTCTATACCACCGGCAAATATTGCGAAATCAAAATCTATCGTTTCTCCACTACTTAGTATCGCCTTTTGTTCGGTAATTTCATTGACATATTGAGGGACTAAAGAAACACCTAATTGTCGCAACCTTTTTACAGTCTTATCGCGTGTTTTCTGATCAAGTCCTTTTAGAATATGTTTCGAAAGAAGTTGGATTTCGATATTTCCACAACTCAGGGCATTTTCTTTTACATACTGGTTGAAATAGCATCGCATTTCGGCTGCTATCTCTACCCCACTCAAACCCCCGCCAATGACAATGACTCGAAAACTTCTTTGCGCTCTTTTGGGTTCAAGTCTTGCAAAAAGCTCCTCTTCAAAATGCTGTTTTATATGAAGAGCCGCACGCAGACTTTTGACACCCAAAGAGTGTTTTCCTTTTTTCTCAAATCCTTGCAAAAATTTTGTCACGCTTCCTGTGGCAATAACGCAATAATCAAAAGGATAGGTCCCTTCTTTGCATACAACTTGATTTTCCTTGATAACAACCGCTTCATCATGGATAAAATGAAAATTTTCGCCAAAACTAGCAACTAACGTGGGAAGATAGATGAAGCTTTCCTGAATTGGGATTTTCGAAGCAACGAGATCGTAACTTTCTGTTTGAAGATAGTGATAGGTGTGTTGATCAATAAGTGTTACTTCAATATTTTGATCATTTCTTGCAAATTCCTCCAAAGCCTTTATCCCTCCGTATCCACCGCCTATGACAACCACTTTTTTCATACTATTTCCTTTAATTTTTCGCAATCAAAATTGAACTTGAACTCAGCCTCTTTGAGGTAATAGAAAAAGTTTTCCCTTTTAATCCCTCTATATCTTGGCAATAAATCTTCCAAATAGCTCCAAAAATCGTAAATGAGCCTGTTTTGACTATTTTTTTGTAGCTTCGAGACACGTAAAAAATTTTTAAACTCTTTGTAATAAACTTCATTGAGTCCGTCTTCACTGAAATAGGGTTTAAATCTTGAAAGATCGGGCATCAAAAGGTTGTAGATTCTTCCTCCATAATCAAATGTCAAAAAATTGTATCCATCAAAAATATCTTTTTTTGGATCCTTTGAGCGTTCCAAGTAGATATACTCTTCATATGCTCTTGTCTCTTGACGGTTCACGTACTCCTCTTCCATAAAAGCCGCAATTTTTTTTCTAAACATTTCATAATAATTTTTAATGGTAACATAGTTATAGCCGCTTTGTCTCATACATTCATTGACAGAAAGATTTTCGCAAAAACATTTAACAATTTTCTCTTTTCTTGCGATTTTTTCTGGACTGAACTTTCTTTTACATCTTTTGCATTTTCTATTGCCGTTACCAAGAAGATAAGTGGGTGCATTACAATAGATACATCGCATGTGGTCCCATTTTTATAGAAGATAATACCATTTTTATTTTTATTTTACCAAACTATCATATAATGATGAATAACTATTCACTCACAAAGGATGGAACAATGGATTCTTTGCCGCTTCTATTAATCTTTTGGTATGGGATATTACACGCTTTCGGTCCAGATCATCTTACAGCCATTACCGATTTTAGTATTGGTAAAAGCAAAAAGAAAACGATGCTGATCACACTCGCTTTTGCCGTAGGACATGGAGTATCTCTTTTTATCTTTGCAAAAATTTTACAGCATATCGATATCAGCGGAACCATTCTTGCATGGGGCGATTACGCCAGCTCTAGCGTAATTATTGCAATTGGTCTTTTCTTGCTTTTTATGGCATTGACTGGTCGTATCAATGTAGGGTGGCACGAACATGATGGCAAAAAGCATATTCATATATGGTATGGCAAAAAGCATAAGCATAATGAAAAAAAACAAGTAACATCTGCTTTGACAGTTGGTACTCTTATGGGTATAGGTGGTGTGCGAGGTATGCTGGTCACGCTAAGTGCTATCGCTCATCATGAAGTAAACCTGATGATGGTCGCTAGTTTTACGATTGGCGTAATGCTGGTCTTTTTAATGTTTGGATATTTTATATCTTTAATCAATGAGAATCTACTTAAAACACAAAAAAATATACGGGTAGCGTTTGCTACAGCGGGAGTAATCTCGTTGATAGTTGGAACAAATATGTTTGTCTAAGGAGTCAAAATGTGCAAAGACTGCGGATGTAGTATAACCGATCACCATCATGATTACAAACATGAGCTTCATACAAATCCCCAACTGAGTGATACAAAAACGATTGAAGTGATTACGAAAATCTTGGATAAAAATGATCATGAGGCTTCACACAACAGGGCTCATTTTGATAGAGCCCATGTTTTGGCAATCAATCTTATGAGCAGTCCAGGAAGTGGCAAGACAACCCTTCTAGAGAAGTTGGCTGAAATAGATAGATTCAAATTTGCCGTAATTGAAGGAGATTTGGAAACGAACAGGGATGCAGATCGCATCAGAGCAAAAGGAATTCAGGCTTACCAAATCACTACGGGAAGTGCATGTCATCTGGATGCTTTCATGGTGCATGATGGATTACACCATATAGATTTAAGTGCTATTGATGTCTGCTTTATCGAAAATGTTGGCAATTTGGTCTGTCCTGCTAGTTATGATGTAGGGGTACATCTCAATATCGTTTTAGTCAGTGTTCCCGAAGGAGATGACAAGATAGAAAAGTATCCGGTGATGTTTCGACAAGCTGATCTGATTTTAATTACAAAAACAGATCTTTTGCCATACTTTGATTTTGATATACAAAAAGCCAAAGAGACAGCAAGAAAACTCAAACCAAACGTTGATATTTTGGAAGTCTCTACAAAAGATGAAAAGTCTATAAAAAGAGTAGCTCAATGGATTATGTTTAAAAAGGAGATGCGCTGATGTGTCTATCCATTCCAAGCAAAGTTGTGAGCATCGATCAAGAAAAGTGTACGGCGATTGTTGATACATTGGGTGTGCAAAGAGAAGTTGGAATAGATTTTATCGCAGATGAAGTCAAAGTGGGTGACTTCGTACTTATCCATATCGGTTATGCTATGAATATCATCGATGAGGAGTATGCAAAAGAATCCATAGCTTTGTATCAAGAGATTATTGAGAAGATGGAGGAGAGTGAAAAGAAGCTACTTATCAATGAGAGTGACAACTGTCCAGGAGATGGCAGTGGAACTTAAAGATTTTTATGAAAAATTCCGTGATCCCAAAGCCATCAAAGCTCTTGCGAAAGCAATCAATCAAGAAGCGCAAAAACTTGATCATCCTATCAATATCATGGAAGTATGTGGAGGACATACACACACGATTATGAAGTATGGTCTCTTGCAGCTTTTACCCAAAAATATTCGCTTCATCCATGGTCCAGGATGTCCGGTCTGCATCATGCCAAAGGAGCGGATCGATCATGCCTATATTTTGGCTATGCAAGAGGATGTAATTTTATGTACTCTTGGAGATATGATAAAGGTACCTGGTAGCCAAGGAAGCTTGCAAGATGCAAGAAGCAAGGGAGCAGATGTACGATTTGTATATAGCCCATTGGACGTAATGAAAATAGCTAAAGAGAATCCTACGAAAAAAGTGATCTTTTTTGCTATCGGTTTTGAGACTACCACACCGATGACGGCGGCACTCATCGAGAATGCCATGAAGCAAAAGATAAGTAATATTCTCTATCACATTAATCACGTTACGGTACCAGAAGTAATGAGAGAACTGATTGATAGCCGTGATGAGCATATCGACAGCTACAACAACCAAATCGACGCGTTTTTGGGACCAAGTCATGTAAGCGTCATTACGGGAAGCAAGATCTATGAAGAGTTTCCAACGAAATACAAACGTCCTGTGGTTGTAGCCGGGTTTGAACCGGTAGATGTGATGGAAGCTGTATTGATGGTAGTTCGTCAATTTTTGGAAGATCGCTGTGAAGTAGAGATCCAGTATAAAAGAAGTGTGAACCGTGATGGAAATATTAATGCCCAAAAGTTGAACGAAAAATATTTTGAAAAAAGAGAACTTTTCAAATGGCGGGGACTTGGAAATATACCAAATAGTGCCTGGAGATTAAAAGATGAGTATGGACATTTGGATGCTGAAAAGCTTTATAACCTTCCCAAAGAGGAGATTGAGGATCACAAACTCTGTATCTGTGGCGATATTTTGCGTGGCATGGCAAAACCGACTGAGTGTCAGGTCTTTGGAACTGCCTGTACACCACAAAAGCCATTGGGTAGCTGCATGGTGAGTAGCGAAGGAGCATGTGCTGCATACTATAAGTACGGCAATCTTTTGCAGGAGGTACAATGAAAAAGGTTGTTACCCTTGCCATGGGCAATGGCGGGATAGAAAATATGGAGCTGATCCAAAAAACGATCCAACGCCATTTGCAAAATGAATATCTTACAAAAGCAGAAGATGCCACACCTTTACCACCACTCGAAAATCCTGCTTTTACGACAGATTCATTTACCATTTCTCCAATCTTTTTCCCTGGTGGAGATATTGGAAAATTAGCCATTGCCGGAGCTTGTAACGACTTGGCTATGATGGGAGCCAAACCAAAGTATCTAAGTCTTTCCTTTATCATAGAAGAGGGGTTTTCACTGAGAGATCTTGAAAAGATCGTACGAAGTATGAAAAAAGAGCTTTCCATCAACGGTGCATGGATCGTGACAGGTGATACAAAGGTGGTTCCAAAAGGAAGTTGCGATGGAGTCTATATAAACGTCTCTGCCATTGGAGAGAGAGTTATCAGCTCTTCACAAAAAAATATTGCAGTAGGAGACAGAGTTTTAGTAAGCGGTGACATTGCAAGACATGGAGCTGCCATTTTTGCAGGTCGTGAAGGAATTGAACTTGCGAACAGTATTGAAAGTGACTGTAACTCGTTGTGGCCAATTGTAGAAGAACTTATTGAAGCAGAGATTGAGATTAAAGCTATGCGTGATGCAACACGAGGAGGAGTTGCCGCAGTTTTAAACGAGTGGGCCAAGGCAACCAATACAACGATGGAGATAGAAGAGGGCAGATTTAATATTGATGAAGGGGTACAAGGAATATGCGAGATACTTGGATTTGAACCATTTGTCTTGGCAAACGAGGGGACTTTTATGGTAGTGGTTGATCAAAATGATGCAATGAGGGCTCAAGAGATTTTACAAAAACACAATCCTCATGCTGCAATCGTTGGAGAGGTGAGTGATTCCTATCCGGGTCGTGTAACTCTGCAAAGCGAGTGGGGTACGAAACGTTTTTTGGATATGCCAACAGGGGAGATTCTTCCTAGAATATGCTAAAAGTGCTTCTATTATGCAATACATTTAACAGCTTAACGCAGAAAATATTTTGTCACCTTAAAGAGCATGGGATTGACGTGAGTGTCGAGTATGCTATCAATGAAGAGACGATGATTGAAGGTGTAGATCTTTTTGCTCCAGATCTCATTATAGCCACCTATCTTACAAAAAAGATCCCAAAAGAAATTTTTACCATATACCCGACCTTTATTATCCATCCTGGTCCCTTCAGAGATAGAGGCGCTTATGCACTCGATAATGCTATATTAAATAATATGAAAGAATGGGGTGTTTCTATTTTGGAAGCCGAAGATGAGTTTGATGCAGGAGCCATATGGGGACACAGAAACTTCTCTTTGCCCGAACATGCAACAAAAGGATATCTCTATCGAACAGTAGTGAGCGATTTGGCAATTGAATTGGTAGATGAGCTCCTTGAAAAACTAAAACATAACCAAAAGCCTTTAGAAAATCCAAAAAAGCCTTTGCATGAAAAAGTAACGCAGTATAGAAGGGCGATTGATTGGAGTAAAGATATTTCTGAAACAGTCATACGAAAAATTAACGCTTCAGACAACTATCCAGGTGTCAAAGATCGTTTTTTTGATGTGGATGTTTATCTTTTTGGAGCAGTAAAAGAGCAGACCGGGCTTGAGAAAAAAGAAGCAAAACCAAAAGCAATTTTAGCAAAAAGAGATGGTGCAGTGTTGGTTAAAACGATCGATGGTGCCGTTTGGATCCAGCAAATGACTGAGATAACAAATGGTATTCGACAAATCAAGCTCCCGTCAACCTATGTCCTAAAAAATCGTCTTAAAGGAATCAAAGAAAAGCGCATTTCTTTGTATGTGGATCCAGATTTGCCGACATTTAAAGAGATTACCTTTTATAAAAAACAAAATGTGGGCTTTTTGGCATTTGATTTCTATAATGGCGCTATGAGTAGTGAGCAGTGTATTCGTCTGAAATATGCGATAGAAACACTAAGGGATGAAGTGGATGTTCTTGTTTTAATGGGTGGCGAGCAGTTTTTTAGCAATGGGATTCACTTAACGATTTTGGAAGATAGCAAAAAACAAGGTGAAGATGGTTGGAGCAATATCAACGCTATGAATAATCTCATTAAGACGATCCTTTTTAGCGATGATATATTAACAATCACTGCATTCAGGGCAAATGCAGGAGCAGGAGGCGTATTTTTAGGGATTGCAGGAGACTTTGTTTTTGCTAAAAGAGGCATCGTACTAAACCCGCATTACAGAACGATAGGCCTTAGCGGCAGTGAATATCATACTTATACGCTACCACGAAGAGTTGGAAAAGAGACAGCACAGAAGCTTTTGGATGAAGCCTTGCCTCTCAATGCACAAGAAGCCAAAAGTATTGGTCTTATTGATGAAGTTTTCAAAGATTTTCAAGAGGTTGAATCATATGCATTGCAACTGGCACAAGATGAAGAGAGATTTTATAAACTACTTGATCAAAAGAGAGATCGGCTAGAGCAAGATGAAGAGTATATTCAAGAGTGCGTAGAAAATGAACTTGAGAAAATGTATCCTCAGTTTTGGGATCCAAAAAGTGATTTTCACAAACTGCGCCACAATTTTGTCTATAAAATATGCCCAACCAAAACTCCTCTAAGAATTGCAAAACATAGGAGAAAAAATGCATGAGTATTCTATAGTGCAAAGTATGCTGGATTTAATTGAAGAGAATGCGAAAAAACATAACGCCATGAAAGTAGAAAAAGTCGTTGTGAAAATTGGTGTCATGAGTGGCGTAGAAGCACATCTTTTAAAGATTGCATTTGATACATTCAAAGAGGGTACACTTTGCAGCGATGCAGAGCTTGAGATGATCATTCAGCCAATTATTGCAAAATGTCGCGCATGCAAAAAAGAGAGCCGGTTTGAAAAAAATGAGATATTTTATGAATGCAAACATTGTGGAGATGTAGATTTGGAGATTGTCGATGGAGAAGATATGATTCTCATGCAACTTGACATGAACTAGATTGAGACTACAACATTATACTTTCCCAAAAAAAATCGACATGCTTTTCAAAGATGGATGACAATGCATTCGTCGGCATATTTTCCAAGCGAAAGAGGGTGATTTGCACCCTATAGTAAAGCAGTGGAGCGAAAAACTCTTGAGCAGTTACAATGGGATCGTTTGATCGTATAAGACCCTCTTGCATCATAATAAAAAAAGCGCTTGAGAGATTCTTGATATTCTCTTTAAAAAAGTGCTCAATGAATCCTTTACGTATTTCGCTACTTTTCATTAACTCTTGTAAAATAATTCGAAACAGTTTTTCATATTTTTGATCAAAACTGATGAGTTTGACTGTCGATACATACTCCAACAGATATCTTTTTCCTTTTTTAGCATATTCACTTGGAGGCTTTTTTTCAAAAAAATCATCAAAAGGTGTAGTGAACAGCTGTTTTGCAATGGCTGAAAAGATCTCATCTTTGTTTGCGAAGTGGTTGTAAATAGCGCTTTCTCGAATTCCGACCGCTTTTGCAATCATCCGAACAGATGCTTTTGAATAACCATGTTCTGCTATCAGATCGAGTGCTGCATCTAAGATTTTTTGCTTGGTATTTTTTTCTTCATTTTCCAAAGATTGCGTATTCATGGGATCTCCGAAAGGTTAGTTAACGAATGTTCACAATAAAATGAACAAGTGTTAATATATAGATTAACAGCTGTTCATGTATATATTAACATATGTTCACTGAAAAATTTGATAGAATAGTGTCAAACAAAACAAAAATAAAAGTTTGAAAATTATAGTTTTCAATACTAATAAATATGGGCATATTTATTTTTTACGGATGGGCAAATGAAATATCCACTTGATTTCAAAGACAATTTTGAAGATTCGCTTCTGTTTTGGATAGAAAGATACATACGATCAAAAATTACTACGCTTTCCAATCGGCAAGTCAAAGATCAACAAAAACTTGCCAGTATCATCCATAAACTTACCATTGGAACAAACTCTATCGAAGTACTTGGAAAGTTGGTAAAAGAAGCACGAAATATAGGTCTCATTGGCGTCAATACTTATTATAAACCTTTAGAAAAACTCTACAAACACCTCACTGCATTAGGTCTTGCTTCCATGCAAGAGATTGATGAAGAGATGATCATCGACTTTTTAACCTCTTCTACCGCTGGACTCAGTGACGCAACAAAAAAAAACTATCGTATAGCAATGATAAACTTCTTCAGATATATCGACAAAAACAATGAAGATAAACATCTGTATGAAATTGAACTGAAAAACTGGGGCGGCCTAAAAGGAAAAGCAGGTCAAAAACTCCCTGTTTTTTTAAGTGAAGATGAAATAACAAAATTTTTGCATGCTATCGACACCTATCCATTTCGACCTGATGTAGCCGCAAGAAACAGGGCCATCATCAAAATGATTCTTTATACAGGTATACGAGTTTCTGAAGCAATGAATTTAGAAATGAAAAATATTATCCTACAAAAAGATGTGTATCTGCTAAAAATTACTGGCAAAGGAAATAAAGCAAGAGTTGTTATGATAAAAGCACAAAAGATACGAAAAGATCTTGAAGAGTGGCTCACGAAAAGAAACTGTGAAAAAGGACTTTTATTTTGTAATAAAAAAGGTTCTCCCCTCACCCAAGCATACATTAGTCGAATGGTCGAAAAGATACTATTAAGCTGCGGAATTCGAAAAGAGAAAAATGGAGCCCATATGCTCAGGCATACTTTTGCTACACTATTGTACAATAAGAGCAAAGATCTGGTTTTAGTTCAAGAAAGCCTGGGTCATGCCAGTTTAGATACATCGAGAATCTACACCCATTTTGATAAAGAAAAACTTTCTAAAGCTGCAAGTATAATGGACGATTTAGAAAAGGAGAAATGATGGAAATAAAAGAGTGTCATAGTCTTGAGGAAGTTCGACAAGAAATCGATTCAATCGATGAAGAAATCGTACGATTGATTGCTAAACGAAGCAAATATGTAAAAGAGGCTGCAAAATTTAAAGAGAGTGTTGAAGAGATCAAAAGCGATGAGCGAATCAATGATGTGCTAAGTCACGTTCGCCATTTGGCCGGTAGTCTTGGTATATCACCAAATCTTGTCGCGGATATATTTAAGATACTTATCGATAAAATGGTAGAAATGGAAATTGAAGAGTTCAAAAACGGAGGAGCATACTAACTTCTCTATTTTTGATCTACCTCTATATATATTTCCACTCTATCATTCCGTCTATTTAAAAGTGGATTATTCCAACTATATATTGGCCTTGTATCCCCGTAACCAGATATGAAAAAACGTGAGGGGTCAATCCCCTGCTTCATCAAGTAAAATGCCACTGCTTCTGCTCGTTTTATGCTCAAATCCCAAGCATCCACGATGTCCGGAGGAAGTTTTGAAGCATCTTTAATAGTAGCATATCCATTTATCTTTATGTAAAATTTTTGATTTTTAGGTAGTTTTTTCAAGACTTGAGCAATCTCTTTGAGGGTCTGTTTTGCTCTATCCGTCAATTGATAGGATGTATCTTTAAAGACGATATCGTTAAAAAGACGTATCATCACATATTTCGTTGTTATACTCAGCTGATACGCATGAGGAGGCAATATCCTTTTGATTCGTTTTTTTACTTTTTTGACTATATTTGTAGAGAATGGAACGATCGGTGGAACAACGCTGATACGAATCGGTTTATAATTTGGTTCTCCTTGAAAATAGGAGAGAAATTTTAGCGCCTTTGTCACATCTACAGTACTCATTGCATACAGCAATATAAAAAAAGTTAACAGTAGTGACATTAAATCACCGAAGCTAACAAGCCAACCGGGGATACTTGGACACTCTTCGGGCTTCTTCTTCGGCATACTTCTCTCCTAGATTCCAACTAAATCTACTACAAATTCTACACGCCTGTTTTTTGCCCTGCCCTGAGGCGTATTATTGGGAGCGATTGGATCATATTCCCCTCTTCCCTCAGCAGTTAAAAACCGTTTATCATAACCACAACTGACGAACAGACGCAAAATATTGATTGCTCTGTAAACGGAAAGTTCCCAATTATTTCTAAATTCTGCCGTATGAATTGGTTGATTGTCTGTATAGCCTATGATGTTAATGCGAAAACCGCTCTCTTTGAAGCGTTTACAAAACTCCATAAAATATTTGGCCGCTTCTTTTGTCGGATAGGCACTCCCTGGCAAAAAAAGGTTATCGGCATTAACTCTAAGCAGTACTTTATTACCATGATCCACCACTTCCGCGGCAATTCCAGCTTTTTGAAGTAAAGCTTTGATCTCGTTCAAAGCTTTGACGACGCGTTTTTTCTTTTTGAGTTTGGGATACATATTTGGAAAGTTGAGATCAACTCGATTTTTGATAAGTGATCGCGCTTCTTTTGTCATGGATCTGCCGCCAAAAGCCTCTGTTAGACCTCGGATAGATTGATAAAATTTTTCAACTGAGACAGTACTCATAGAGTAAAGAAGAATAAAAAAAGTAAGCAACAATGACATCAAGTCACCGAAACTCACCAACCATCCAGGAATACTGGCGCATTCCTGTTTCTTCTTCTTAGCCATATTTTATCCTGTTACTTCTACACCAAACAAAGCAGCAAGCTGCTGTTGCAGCGTATTGGGATTGACTCCTTTTTCAATACTTTTAATTGTCAGAATGTAAGACTCTTTATAGAGCAAAAGAAGATCTTTGTAATATTTCAGTTTTTTTGCAATAGGAATACATAAGATATTTGCCAAAATTGCACCATATAGTGTTGTAATCATAGCAACGGCCATACCTGGACCAAGTGCTGCCGGATCAGAGAGATTTTGAAGCATCTGAATAAGTCCGATCAGTGTTCCGATCATACCAAGTGCAGGGAAAAGTTCTCCAAGGGAATCCCAAACTTTGATTTCTGTATCAAGCTGCGAGTCTTCTTGTGCTATAGCATTTTCAAAATTGGCTTCAATATCTTCTATATTTTGACCATCGATGAGCATTCTCATAAGATTTCCCAATATTTTATCCCGCTCATAAAACTGATCGATATCCCCTTCTAGTGCCAAAATCCCCTCTTTTCTCGCTTTTTTCGTTGCATCCACCAAAAAATCGATGAGATCAAGAGGTTCTGGAACAGTCGGTTTAAATACTTTTTTTATCGCTTTAACGCCATTTAAAAAATCTTTCAGAGGAAAAGCTGCTAATGCTGCGGCGAATCCACCTCCGATAACAATCAAAATTGAAGGACCGTTGATAAATGCTCCAGGACTTCCACCCAATACGATAGAAATGATAACAAGAGCCCATGCACCACCAAGACCGATCAGCGTACCTAAATCCATGGATTGCGTCCTATTGTTTATTATTCTATGAACGTTATTATATTATCGGATACTAGGAGGATTCTTTTAGTAAATGAAATATTTTTTCAAGAGCTTGCATCATCTCTTCAAAGTCTGGGAAAAAAAGACCCGATCTTTGACCCCTTTTTGTAATAAAAATGAGCTCATAACCTTTCAATTGTACTTCACTTTTTTTCTCTTGATACCACTCCAGCGAAACAGAAGTCTCTACACCTTCATGCTCTATAACGACACTTGGATAGACCCTAGCAATTTCTTTTAGTTCAATACCTTCGGGAAGAATCAATTTGGCTCTTTCTCAACAATCTCTCTACATGTGATGCAATATTTCGCATAAGGTTTTATTTTGAGACGGAGAGGCTTAATGTTTTCTCCACACATTTCACAAATACCATATTCGCCATTTTCGATCTTTTTCAATGCATACTCAATCTCTTCTAGCTCTTTTTGCTGCTGCTCTTGAATCGCCTGCTCGATGAGATTATCGGTACACAAAGCTGCATAATCTCCCTCATCATTAATCTCTATGTTTTTCAGATCTTCGATATCGTCTGAAGCGACCTTTATATTTTTGATGATCTGCTCTTTGCGCTCCAAAAGTAACATTTTAAAATATTTTATATCCATGCTCTCTACCTTTCCCCAAATTTTGCGAAATTCTATCATATTAATCATGCTAATAAGTTTAAATCTAAATAAAAGAATAAGATATAATTACGAAAAATATCAAAGGAGCCATTATGGAACTAAAAGAACAGTTACAGAATGATTTGAAAGAGGCGATGAAAAGCAAAGATACATTCAAGCGAGATACTATTCGATTTTTAATGAGTGCCATTAAACAGGTAGAAGTGGATACCAGAAAAGAATTAAGCGACGAAGATATCATCAAAATAATCCAAAAAAGTGTGAAACAGCGTGAAGAAGCAGCTTCTCAATATAAAGAGGGAGGCCGTGAAGACCTTTATGAAAAAGAGATGAAAGAGGCTGATATCTTGAAAAGTTATCTTCCCAAGCAATTGAGCGACGAAGAACTAGAAACAGAACTCAAAAAGATCATCGAAGAAGTGGGTGCCTCATCAATGAAAGATATGGGGAAAATCATGGGAGTCGCCACAAAGAAACTTGCTGGGCGTGCTGATGGAAAACGGATAAACCAGATGGTCAAAAAAATCTTAGGCTAAGCCTTTGATCTTTTTGACTACTTCAGCAATGTTATCTTGGCGCATGAAATGCTCACCGATCAAGAATGCATCCACTCCTAACTTATTTAATTCCACAACCTGTTCATGGGAATGAATGCCGCTTTCAGCAACGATTATTTTCCCATTTGGTATTAGAGGAATAAGCTTTTCACTCAAACTCATATCCATCTCAAATGTTTCTAGATTCCTATGATTGATACCTATGATATTGGCCCCTGCAAAAATCGCTTTGATCAAATCGGCTTTGTCATGAATCTCGACAAGTGCCTCCATACCAAGATGCCAGGTATATTCAAGAAGCTCTTTAAGCTCTTTTCTACTTAACGCTTTTGCTATCAACAAAACAAAATCGGCTCCATATACCAACGCTTCCACCAACTGATACTTGTCGATGATGAAATCTTTTCGAAGAAGCGGCATGGGTACATAGCGTCTAATCTGTGTAAGGTATTCGATGTGTCCTTGAAAGTAGTGTGGTTCAGTTAACACAGAAATCGCATTCGCCCCACCCTTTTCATACTCCTTGGCTATAGCGACAGGATCGAAATCCTCTCGTATTACTCCTTTACTGGGACTGGCTTTTTTCACTTCTGCAATGATCTTATACGGATCGTCTGGCGTACTTTTTAGTACCTCTTCTACAGGTCGCGGGACAAACGGATTGTATGCAAGACTTCTACCAAGCCACTCCAAAGGATATTCTTTCTTTCGTTTTTCAAGATCGGCTTTCGTTTTTTTAATAATTTCGTCCAAAATCAAGGTCTCTTTCCTTTTACACATTTTTGGATAGTTTTGAGATGATATTCTACCTCAGGCTCTTTTAAACCAAAATCATAATAGACTTTTTTCATAATTTCCAAGGCATCCTTGCACTTTCCGATCTTATAATACCCCCAAGCCAAAGAGTCTAGAAAATATGGAGAATTCGGATCAGACTCCAAAGCCTTTTGGACAAGTTCTATACCTCTTTTTATGTTGAGATCATGATCAATGTAGAGATACCCCAAAAAGTTGTAATAGACCGGATCTTTGACATATTTCAAAGCTTTCTCCATTTTTTGTGCCACATCTTCAAGAAGTTTGATATTTTTTTCATTGGCGCTTTCGTATTCGAAAATTGCAGCATCTGCAAGATATTTATGGTTTTTTGTTTCTTGAAAAAGTTTATTTGCCAGCCGATACGCTTTTTTGTACTCTTTTTTCATTCTATACAAATCTAAAAGTACTTTTTTCATTTCTGTTTTTTTTGCCCATACAATCGCTTCATCAATTCTGTTTTGATAGACAAGAAACTCTATTACTTTTTTGGCATATTGAGGGTTTTTGTATGTTTCATAGAGCCGTTTATAAACAGAAATCATTCCATCGATGTTATTTTGAAGACTGTAAAAAGATGCAAGAGAGTGACAAACCTGTTTGCTACATCCGTAAATACGCATGTGCGTCTCAAGGTAGGCAATCGCTTCCCTCTTTTTTCCTAGGTAAAAATACATTATATATGCCATAGTTGAAAGCGTTGTTGCAGATGGCTTAAGCGCATAAGCGCTTTTATAATATTTTAAAGCAAGTTCATATCGTTTTTGTGTCAAATAGATAGATGCCAACAACTCATAGTTTTGTGGGCTTTTTTTGAGCTTTATCGCCTCTTTCACATATTTTTCTGCTTGTATTAGATCTTTTTTTTGTATGTACAATACAGCTGCCAGTTCGTAGAACCTGGGCTCTTTCGGATATAATTTCAACCCTTTTCGTGCATATTGTAATGCTTTGTCGAATTGTTTGGCACGATAATAGTTTTCAATTGTTTTGATTAAAAAAAGCCTAGATCCAGTCATCTTGTAAAGCTTTTCGTACATTGACGCTGCTGGTGCAAAATATCCATTTGATTCTAAAAAAGCTGTCTGTATGAGCGGTCCATCGATTTTAGCACTGTTATTTATTTTCGGCGATTTTAAGCTACATCCACTCCAAAACAATAAAACGATTAAGAGTGTAACAATATACCTTTGCATTCTTGACAAACCTCTTGTAAATTTTTTTTCTCTTTATACCGATCCCAAAAAGGATAAGTACGACACTGCATAGGCCGTACCGGATATATAGTACAACCTTTTCCCTCTTCGAAAAAGATACAAAAATGTTCACCATTTATTTTTAGCTCTTTTAAAGAGTAGCGATAGCCAACTTTTATGAGATACTCTTTTTTGAACTGCTCACTCTTCATTCCTAAAAAATCACTTATTTGGGCTATCTCTTTCGAATTGACCCAAATATATCCGCTTTCACCCCTACAGCAAGCTCCATTGCAACTTGTACATGCATTTTGATCAAAACGGAATGCAAAACCTTCTTTTTCTACAATAGATCGCATTTTATACTGTGTACTCCTACTTTTTTAAAAATGTTATTTGTCTCTTGCGTATATTTCCCATCCTCTCCAAAAACGATAAGGGGTGGAAGGATATTGCACAGCGATTTCGAACTTTTCCTCGCCTGCAATATGACAAGTGATGCGTTTTTCTCCCTCTTTGGATGAATAAATTTCATTGTCTCAATCGTAAATTTGTAAAAATGAAGCAGTGTCATGATGGATTGTATCTGCTTCGCATCATAGCAAAATAGAACCGATCCTCGTGGTTTGAGCAAGGAATTGGCTTTTTTCAAAAATTTGTCCAAAGGAAGATGGCCAGCATACCGGGCGGTATCGATCATTTCGTTTTTGCTTCTAAGAACCTCGGTATGATAAAAAGGAGGATTGGATACGATCCAATCAAATCGCTTCTCAAAAACCATATGCAAAAAATTGCCGAAATAGATATTGATATCCTTTTTGTTTGCATCTGCATTGATATTTGCCATCTTGACAAAACGCTCTTGTATTTCTATGGCATTGACACTTGCTTTTGGATAGTCTCGTTTAATAAGCAGTGCCAGGATTCCTGATCCGGTACCTACATCGAGCACTTCTCCTTTAATTTCAAAATTACGGATAAAATCATATAGAAAAATCGTATCGCTATTGTAACAGTATCCCTCATTGGGCTGATAAATAACCATTCTTCTCCTTTATTGCTATAATTTTACCTAAAAAAGGATAATCGATGATTATCATTCCGGCAAGACTTGCTTCAACAAGATTTCCTCGCAAAGTCCTCCACCCTATCAATGGCATACCTATGATTATTCATACAGCACAGCGTGCTTCGCAAGTGGATGAAGTTGTTATAGCAACAGACAGTGAAGAGGTTATGAAAATTGCCAAGCAGTATGGGTTTGATGCTGTTTTGACAAGTAAGACGCATGAGAGTGGAACCGATAGGGTCAATGAAGCGGCAACTCTTTTAGGCCTTGATGCAAAAGAGATCATCATAAACGTCCAAGCAGATGAGCCTTTGATTGAACCGCAAGTTATTAAAAAAGTGAAAGAACTTACTATAAAACATACAAAATCATGCGAAATTATGCTTTGCAGTGCGTATAAAAAAATATCTTTCGATGCAACCAATGATCCCAACAGTGTCAAAGTGGTTCTTGATGCAAGCGATAAAGCACTCTATTTTTCAAGAAGCCAAATTCCTTATCCGCGAAGCGATGTCAAAACCATAAATATTCATCTTGGAATCTATGGATATACAAAAGAGATGCTGCAAAAATTTTGTACCCTACCCACTGCTCCATTGGAACAGATTGAAAAACTGGAACAACTCAGAGCATTGTATCACGGATACCGCATAGCTATGGTTGAGGTAACTTCGCAAAGTATCGGTATCGATACGCCAGAAGATCTCAAAAAGATCAACGCATCTTTTTTCGAATAATCTCCTGGGCTTTTGCCCGAATCTCCTTTTTACTCATCTGTTTGATCGTTTTTTCCCTTTCTTGAGGCTTTCTGTTTTCTTTCAAACTCTTCTGTTTCCCAAACGTTCTCTTTGCCAAAAAAACGATATATAAAAAGATCACGAAATATACAGACCATTTAACGAAGAAAATAGCCCCCAATACATCGGTTTTTTTAACATTTTGAAGATAAGAAAATAGATCTCGATAAAAAAACTCGATCACCAAAACAGTCAAAAGAAGGACGAAGATTTTGTACAGAAAAGCCCTATACCTGTAAATCTGTGTCCAAATAAAAGCAGATTTGATTTGACGAAACATTGTTTATCCTAAAAAAGAGAAAGTCCTAAAGCCGCAAGCAAGGCGATAAGGCCTTTTGCTTTGAGTTCATCATAGAGTTTGAGACGCTCATCTGCATAGATAATTTCAAGCTCTTCTTGGGTAAACTCCTCTTTTTTAAGATGGTGTTGCGTTAAGCGGGCTTGAACTCGAAGCTCCACTCTTTTCTCAACTGCTTCTTTTGCCTTTGTCTGCAGGTGTTTTGGGATTTTTTGTAAAAAATTCATAGCATCGTCTCTTTTTTATTGGTCAGTTTTTGTAGATAGTCACTGATATTAATAAGACTCAATGTAACCAAAAAAATCATGAGTCCGGGGAAAAAACTGACCCACCAGGCGATATCAATCACCTCTTTCCCTTCGCTCAAAATCGATCCCCAACTCATTTCGGGAGGCAAAACGCCAAGGCCCAAAAAGCTAAGACCCGACTCTGCCAAAATGGCTCCTCCAACCCCAAACGTAAAAGAGATAAAAAAAATTGGTGCAATAAGTGGAGTAAAATATTTTAATATTATTTTATATGAAGGGACTTTCGCTATTTGCAAAATTTTTGTAAACGGTTTTTTCGCTATGGCAAAACTCTCGCTTCGTATCATCCTTGCCGTACCCATCCAACCCGTCAAAGAGATGACGATGATTAAAACAAGCGCAGAAGCCTGGATATAACTCACAAGTGCCAAGAGAAGAAAAAATGTAGGAAAGGTTAAGAAAAGATCTACAATTATCACAAAAGATTTATCTATAAAACCTCGAAAATATCCCGCACTCACTCCTGCTACCAGACCAATAAACGAAGCGATCACTGCACTTCCTACACCTATTATTAAAGAGTTCTGTCCACCTTTTATGACCCTTGCCAACAGATCCCGCCCCAATCTATCGGTTCCAAACGGATGATCCATCGACGGAGGAAGCAAAATGGCATTTTTATTTAAAAGATAAGGATCTGCAGAATAGACAAATCCACCAAAAAAGATCAAGATAACAATGGCTACAAGTATAGAAATGCTAAAAAATGGTAGTTTTTTCATTGATAAAAACTTAATGAACTCTTTCCATATTTTTTTGTTTTTTCTTTCTCATACTTTCCAAGAGAGTTCCCAAAATCGTGAGTGCTCATATGCTCGATGATGATAGATTCTACAACCTCTTTAGGAATCTTTTTAATGGTTTGGGCAACTTCGTCATAAATATCCTCATATCCTTCACGGATACTGAATGGGGGATCGAAATAAAAATAGGCTTTCTCTTTGTTTCTCTTTAACTCCTCAATGACATCCCAAAGCAGTTCAAATGCATCGCCATATCGAACCGAACATGAAGACTCATCACAGTTATGTACATTTTTTTTCAAAACTTTATATGAATCTCTGTTCTTTTCTATGAAATAGACCCTTTTTGCTCCACGGCTCAACGCTTCCAAACCGACACTGCCACTTCCACCAAATACTTCTACAAAATTTTTGTCGACAATATCAAATTGCAAAATATTAAACAGCGCTTCGCGTAAAATGTTTTTGGAACTTCTCGTTACCTCTTTTTGGGGTAGAAGAAGCTTTTTTCCTTTATATTTTCCGCCAATGATACGTGTTGAAAGCTCTTTTTTCATCTTTGTTCCTTTAGCAAAATTTTATCATAAAGATTTTTTGGATAAAATTGTAAAAACTTTATACAAAGGGTGTCAATGACAAAAAAAGTAAACAAAGTTGTTTTGGCATATAGCGGAGGTTTAGATACTTCCGTCATTTTAAAATGGCTGCAAGAGACATACAATTGTGAAGTCGTTACGTTTACTGCCGATATCGGTCAGGGTGAAGAGGTGGAACCAGCCAGGGAAAAAGCACTCAAGCTTGGGATAAAACCGGAAAATATCTTTATCGAAGATCTGAAAGAAGAGTTTGTTCGAGATTATGTTTTTCCAATGTTTCGCGCCAATGCCATCTATGAAGGAGAGTATCTTCTCGGTACTTCCATCGCTCGACCTCTCATTGCGAAAAGACAGATCGAAATCGCTCGACAAGTGGGTGCCGATGCAGTAGCACACGGTGCCACAGGAAAAGGAAACGATCAAGTACGGTTTGAAATCGCCTATCTCTCTTTAAATCCAGATATCACAGTAATAGCACCATGGAGAGAGTGGGATCTCAATTCTCGTGAAAAGCTTCTGAAATTTGCTGAAGAACATAGGATTCCTATCGAGAAACATGGCAAAAAGAGTCCTTACTCCATGGACGCCAACTTGCTCCATATCTCATATGAAGGTGGGATTTTGGAAGATCCGTGGGCAGAACCAGAAGAGGATATGTGGCGATGGACAAATTCCATCGAAAATGCTCCAAATGAACCAGAATATATCACCATCGATTTTGAAAAAGGCGATCCGGTCGCAATCAATGGCGAACCTTTGAGTCCGGCAAAACTTCTAGAGGCACTGAATGAATATGGGAAAAAGCATGGAATCGGCAGAATCGACATTGTAGAAAACCGATTTGTAGGAATGAAAAGCAGAGGATGCTATGAGACACCAGGCGGTACTATTTTGCTTAAAGCCCACAGAGCCATGGAGAGCATTACATTAGATAGAGAAGAGGCACATGAGAAAGACAAACTGATGCCAAAATACGCAGAACTCATCTATAACGGATTTTGGTTTAGCCCTGAGCGAGAAATGATGCAAGCAGCTATTGATAAAACGCAAGAAAATGTGAGTGGTACGGTACGACTGAAACTATATAAAGGGAATGTTTTTGTAGTTGGAAGAAAATCTCCAAACTCTTTATTCGCACCAGAATTCAGCACATTCGAAGAGGATGAAGTCTACAACCAAAAAGACGCTCAAGGTTTTATCAAATTGAATGCATTGCGGTTTATTATCGAAGGTCATGTAAGGAGAAAAAAATGAAAGTATTACTTATCAAAGATGTAAAAAATTTAGGCAAAGCTGGAGAAGTTAAAGAAGTCAAAGATGGATATGGGAAGAATTTTTTAATTGCACGTGGATTTGCCAAATTGGCCACTCCCGATGTGATTGAGGCATGGAAGAAAGAACAAGCGAAAAAAGCCCAAGAAGAGGCAGCTGAGATAGAAAAGCTCAAACAACTTAAAGAAAAAATCGAATCTACAAAACTTGTTATCAAACATAAAGCTGGAGCCAACGGTGCGCTTTTTGGAGCTATTACAAATAAAGAAGTAGCAGAGGAACTGAAAAAACAAGGCATAGAAATCGATAAAAAGCATATCGATATTCATCCACCTATCAAGCAAGCAGGTGAATATGAAATTGATGTTAAGCTTGGACATGGCATCCATGCTAAGTTAAATCTTGTGGTAGAGGCCGAATAATGTTTGAAGCCACAACGATACTTGGCTATAAAGGTGACGGCATTGCCGTCATCGGCGGCGATGGACAGGTAACTTTCGGAAATACTGTCTTAAAAGGCAATGCCACCAAAATAAGAACACTGTACAATGGACAGATCTTGGCCGGATTTGCAGGAAGCACCGCAGATGCTTTTAATCTTTTTGATATGTTTGAAAAGATTTTGGAAAACAAAAAAGGCGATTTACTCAAAAGCGTTATTGAGTTTTCTAAAGAGTGGCGAAAAGATAGATATTTACGGCGGCTTGAAGCTATGATGATCGTACTTAATACAAAACATATCTTTATCCTAAGCGGCACGGGTGATGTGGTTGAGCCGGAAGATGGCAAGATCGCTGCCATAGGCAGTGGAGGCAATTTTGCACTTTCAGCCGCACGAGCGCTTGACAAACACGCCAATCTTGATGCAAAGACACTCGTAGAAGAGTCTTTAAAAATTGCGGGAGAACTCTGTATCTACACCAATACGAATATTAAACTCTTAACCTTGGAGGAGTAATGGACTTAACACCAAAAGAGATAGTTTCCTATCTTGATGAATATATCATAGGACAAAAAGAAGCAAAAAAAGTTATCGCTATTGCTCTTAGAAACCGATACCGACGGATGCAGCTCCCAAAAGAGATGCAAGATGAAATTACTCCAAAAAATATCTTAATGATTGGAAGCACCGGAGTTGGTAAAACTGAAATTGCTAGACGCCTTGCAAAAAGTCTTGATCTTCCATTTGTCAAAGTCGAAGCGAGCAAATATACAGAAGTCGGCTTTGTGGGACGTGATGTGGAATCGATGGTACGAGACCTTGTAGCAAACGCTCTTGTTTTAGTCAAAGAGATTCATAAAGAGAGACATGCCAAAGATATCGAAGAGTATGTAACGAAAAAGATTTTGGAAAAACTCTTGCCTCCTCTTCCCAAGATGGCGAGCGAAGAGAAAAAGAGAGAATACCAAAAAAGCTATGAAAAGATGAAAGAGCGTCTGGAAAAAGGGGAACTGGACAATCTCAAAATTGAAATAGAACTTCCAAAACACTCCGTAAGCCTAGAAGATACAAACTTACCACCTGAACTGGCCCACGCACAAGAGTCCATTGCAAAAATTTTTACATTGGGTCTCAATAAAGAAAAAATAAAAAAAGAGGTGAGTGTCAAAGAGGCGAAAGAGTTACTGAAAAATGAAGCGAGTGAAGCACTGCTCGATATGGAGCAGATCAAACAGGAAGCACTCAAAAAGGCCCAAGAAGAGGGAATAATCTTTATCGATGAAATTGACAAAGTCGCTGTATCAAGCTCCTCGCAGGGAAGACAAGATCCAAGCAAAGAGGGAGTCCAACGAGATCTTTTGCCGATTGTCGAAGGAAGCACTGTCAGTACGAAATGGGGACCAATCAAAACGGACCACATTCTTTTCATTGCTGCTGGGGCGTTTCATCTGAGTAAGCCGTGTGATCTTATTCCGGAGCTGCAAGGCCGTTTTCCACTTCGGGTAGAGCTCGATTCGCTCGATGAAGAGGCACTATACAAAATACTCACAATGACTAAAAACTCTCTTATCAAACAGTATCAAGCCCTTTTGGCTGTCGAAGGCGTCAAACTGGAATTTAACGATGATGCACTTCGAGCTATTGCCAAATATGCCCATAGTGCCAACCAAAAAATAGAAGATATCGGTGCAAGAAGGCTTCATACCGTTATAGAAAACCTTCTTGAAGAGATAAGTTTCGAAGCAGATGAACACAAAGGCGAAACGATTACTATCGACAAAGCGTATGTTGATGAGAAACTTGGCGAAGTAGTCGCAAACGAAGATTTAGCGAAATATATTCTATAAGGCTAAAAATGTCCGAGACCAGATCTGGCTTCGTTGCCCTTGTTGGGCGACCAAACGCCGGAAAAAGCACACTTCTCAATTGGCTACTTGGCGAAAAAATCGCCATGGTAAGCCATAAAGCGCAAGCTACAAGAAAAAGGCTGTATGCCATTGTTATGCATGGAAATGATCAAATTGTTTTCATCGATACGCCAGGGCTTCATGAAAAAGAGAGGCTTCTCAATAAATTTATGCTTGAAGAGGCCATCAAGGCGATAGGAGATTGTGATCTTATCCTTTTTTTGGCTCCTGTTACTGATCCAATAACCCACTACGAAAAATTTTTAAAACTTGCAAAAAATAGACCCCATATAGTCGTTTTAACAAAAATTGATATGGTCAGTAATGAAAAATTGCTGCAAAAGATAGCCGAATATCAAAAATTTCAAGATCAATTTTTAGAACTTGTACCGGTTTCAGTAAAAAAAGATATCGGTAAAAAAGATCTTTTGGACACAATCGTGCGATATCTTCCAGAGCACCCTTACTATTACGATCCAGAACTCCTTACAACTGAAAATATCAAAGATATCTACAAAGAGCTCATCAGAGAAGCAATTTTTGAAAATGTAAGTGACGAGATTCCTTATGAAAGCGATGTGATTATTGAAAAAATCGAGGAGTCCCCTACTTTGGACAAAGTCTATGCTATGATCATAGTGGAAAAACCTTCGCAAAAAGGTATCATCATAGGCAAACAGGGGTCCACTTTAAAACGAATCGGAAAAGATGCAAGAAAGTTAATGGAAGCGTTCAGTCAAAAAAAGATTTTCCTCAATCTTTTTGTGGTTGTCAAAAAAGGATGGACAAAAAACAAAAAAGATCTTGAAACGATAGGATACAGATTGTAGCAATTTTTTTTACAAATCTTTTACAATTATGTCATTTTTAAGAAATTAAAGGTTACGATATATTTAAAGAAAATCAGGAAAAATAGTCATGGAAAGAAAAGAGTATAAAAAGATTATAGGGCTAGATCCCTATTTTCAAAAATATTTCGTTTTTGATAGAAATAAAAATGAAATCAGACTGTATAACGAAGCTCGAACCACTAAAACAGATATTCACACCTCCTATTTCCTGACAAAAGAAACCGTTATTTCTAATATAAAGATTAGTAGAAACATTCCCGAAGAAGATCTAGAAGATATTCTCTCAACCAAAGCTTACGAAGAACTAGAGCTTGACACTACTGCAGAATATAAGATTTCTTACTTAGAACTACCTATTGACTTACATAGCAAAGAGCGAGAATTTCAACTATTTATCACTGAATTTGCCACACTCCATGATACATACGATGTATATATCGATAAACTCGGTTTTTTTGATTTTATTTTTCCTGTACCTTTTCTACTGAGAACACTCTATACGAAAGAGATTCTCGTCGATTATGAAACCCATCTTTTTATCTATTTCCAAAATAGTGATGCTTTTTTGGCTATCTATCAAAATGGTCATTTTGTTTATACCAAATCATTGAAATTTTCTTTTGAATTTATGGCTGAACGGATCACAGAGCTAAAAGGCTCCGAAGTCACAATTGAAGAGCTTATTACAAATCTAAGCACCTATGGCTTAAGGCTTCCAAATTATGAAGAGTTGCAATACTACATGCAAATTTTTAGCGAACTATTTATGCATATTAACGACATTCTAATCTATGCCAAAAAGTCATTTGACATAGAAAACATCGACAAGATTTTTATCAGTTCCGATATTGGCCTTATACAAGGTATCGAAGAGTATGCCCAAACTTACTTAGGTCAGAAAGCTTACGATTTCGATTTTGATTACGGAATCCATGTTGCAGATCCGTCAGTAACGCATATACATCTTCTTACTATTCTTACAACTCAAGATTGCCTCGAAGAAGAGGAAGAGTGTGTCAACTTTACCATTTTCGAGCGGCCTCCAGCGTTATGGAAACGTCCAAGTGGTAAACTCATTATGGCAATTGCGGCTTCTTTGGTTTTAGGTTTTTCATATCCCCTCTACAACTATTCCATGGCTTACAAATATCAAATAGAAAAACTTCTTTTACAAAAAAAATACACCAAAATTCATGCTAAAAGAGTGTCATTGGAAAGTCAAATTAATCATATAAAAAATGAAATTAAAAAAGTTGATCAACAGATACAAGCAGTGACAAGACATTTGCATGAAAAAGAGCAATCACTAAAACGTATCTTTGATAAAAAAGTTCATTACACCATGAAAGCTGTTACAATAGCAGACTTCGCTCAAAATATCAAAAAACATAAACTTCATCTCCTAGAACTCAATAATACAAATAAAGAGTTCAATCTTTTGGTCACAGCCAATGACGACAAACGTATTACAGAGTTTATCAAAGATGTTACAGAGAATGCATCTTCGAAATTTGACATTACAACAAAAGACATCAACAAAACGAAAGGGCTCTATATAAGTTCCTTGAAGGTGAAGAGCAGATGAGTACATTATTACAAAAAATTGACTCCTTTTTTTCACAAAAAAGTGATTTTGAAAAATTGGTGTATTACTCGCTCATTTTTCTTATGATTGTTTTCATTGCCTATGAATATATCCTTCCCCTTTCAAAGAAGAAACTGGCTCAAGAAAGGCGTGCAAAAGAAGCCATTGAACAAAAACTCAATATGGATAAGGCATATATAGCTTCCATCTCAAGGAATGGTGATGAAACGTATCTTATCAAACAACTACTGAAAGAGAAAAAAGAGAAAAAAGAGAAACTTGCTTACCTATTGGATGAAAAAAATTATCTCAGCATAAAACTCAAAGAGCTTACTCCACTTTTATACAATAAGAAAAAATGGGCTTCTTTTTTGGACTCGATCACCGCAAAAGCTAATAAATACAAAATAGATGTAGAATACATTGCAAATGAATTTATCCAAAATACGAAAGAGTTCGGTCATGTACTTGAGATTGAAGTTGATGCCAAAGGCAACTTCAAAAATATCCTTGCATTTCTCAACTCACTCGAAGAGAGTGACCTTGTTACGGACGTTTATGAGATTTCAATGAAGGGCAAGTCACCTATTCAACTCCATTTGAAGGTATCGGTATGGGGAATAAATTACTAATCATTTCACTTTTTGCATATACAGTTTTCGCAAGTTCTCAATTTAAGGGAATTGACGATCTTATTGTAAAAATCAAACAAAAACGAGTCGGTCTCTCTCCCATTGTGATCAACAACATACCCAATCCATTTGTAGATGAGAAGAAGTTGAATCAGTTGGCAAAGAAAAATAAAATGCGATCAAAAAAAAATCATATATTAAAACTGTATGCTATTTTCCAAGATCGAGCCAAAATCAATGGACGTTGGTATACAATAGGGAATAAAATTGCATCCTATAAAATCACCTCTATTTATCCAGATAAAGGAGTCGTTTATCTCTCATCAAAACATAGAATTGTACGCCTCTATCTTCAAAAGAAAAAATATAAAAAAATTATTCTAAGAACAAAAAAGGATCATAAATGAAAAAGAGTCTTCTTTTTTTACTACTTTCGATCACACTACTATTTGCGGCAAATCGATGTGATGATAAACTTTTTAGTATCAAAAGTACATCCGGGATATCAATTAAGGAATACATAGACAACTTAGCCCAAGAGTGTGATTATACTATCATTATAAAAGATAAATTTGCCAAAAAAAGACTCTATAAAAGATTACAAAAAATATCTTTGCACAATGTCACACTCCATGATTTTTTAAATCTTTTATTGACAGAAAACGATCTTACATATGAACTCAATGACAATGTCCTTAAAATAGGATATCTCATTACTAAAACGTTTCATGTGGATTATGTAACATCGAAAAGGACTGGTGAAACAGTGACTGACGCATCTGTCGATGTGGGGAATAGTCTCACTGGTACGGCTGGCAGTACAACAACGACTTCAACTACTCGCTCTTCTGGAAGTGGTGATGTCAACAAAATCACCTCCAAAGATGAATTCGACTTTTGGAAAGATATCAGTACCGAAATACATGGTATTTTAAATAGACCAGAAGATGAATATCAAGCGCCAGATCCTATTGTCAATATCAATGCTGGATTAATTACAGTAACAGCTACAAAAAAACAGATTGAAAGAGTAGAGAAATATATAGCAACAATTCAAAATAGACTGCATAACGAAGTGATGATCGACGTCTCTATTCTAGCAGTCATTCTTAATGATCAATACACTAATGGAATAGATTGGAGTAGATTTTCACTTCTTGTCAATGGTGATTATGGTGCAGACAACACTTTCACCCCAGGAACAAATACAAAACTACTCTCGTATACCCGAGAAGGCTCAGGAACTTCAACGAGCAACTTTAATGTACAAAGAACTATAGGATCATATTTTGACGCTTCTGTCAATCTAGCTGGAATTATCAATTTCCTTGAAAAAAATGGTCAAGTAATTACGCTATCGAATCCAAAATTGATGACACTCAATAATCAACCTGCTATAATTTCCATAGGTGACACTATCAACTACAATGTTCCTACCTCCATCGTCATTTCACAAAACGGTGGTCTTGGGACGCAATCATTCACACCTTCTTCGGTTTTTATAGGTATTCTTCTCAATATAACGCCAGAAATTACAGAGAATGGTGAAATCATTCTTAGAATCAATCCTTCCATCTCCGAACCGAGAGATCCGAAGCAACTTGATCAGACAACGAACGAAAATGGTATCAGGCAAATCGCACCAGATATAAGTGAAAAGAAGATCTCTTCCGTTGTTAAAGTCAAAGATGGATCGACACTCATTCTTGGAGGTTTGATATCAAATATTAAAAATTTCACAATCAACGGTGTACCAGTATTACGAGACATTCCAGTACTTGGAGGATTGTTTCGAAGCAAAGCAAGAAACAATAAACGATTCGAACTCGTTTTTATAATCAAACCAAGAATCATCAAAGAGAGTTCAACAGATAATTACAGTCTCAAAGATCTAGGGTACAGTATAGTTGATCATGCAAAAAAATAGAAACAATATCTATGAGGAAGCAAAAAAAGTTTTCATTGATACCAATTCACCTAAAGATTATGTGAAGTTTGAATCAAATATTCGTTATCTGCAACATTTGCATGAGTTTTACAATTCTGACCAAAAAATCTCTATCATCATAGGCAAACCGGGCATTGGAAAAAGTATGCTACTCAAAAGGTTTGTCTATGAAAACCCACATCCTAAACTCTTATTATATGACAAACCTTTTTTCAAAAAATATGAACTAGAAAAACAACTCGCAAAAGATCTCTTGGGACAAAATTCCAAAAACTTTATTGAAGATATTGAAAAAAATCTGAAAGACTTCGAGTATACAGTAATTTTGGATGAAGTGCAGTTATATGATGATTATATGCTTGAATTTGTACGAATTGCCAGTGATACGAAAAAAGTGAAATTTATTCTGTCTCTTCATGAAATCGAAAACGAATCTGCTTTAACAAAAGAACATTTCACCTCACGTATTTTCAGCTATATAACTATAAAAAACCCTTCGCTTCCCGAACTGTTTGTCTATTTCCAAAAGAAACTTCTTAGCAGCAATCTTTACGAGCTTTCAGAAAGTCTCAAAAAAAAAGATTTTCAGTTTATCTATCAATATACGCAAGGAAACTTGAGAGATACCAACAAATTTTTATATACACTATTTGATATTCTTTCATATTTCAATGAGAATAAACCCTCCACATTAAAATCATTGAAAATTCCAAAAAAATTCCTTGAGATGAGTGCCATACATTTAGGATATATCAATGCATGAATACGAACTCCTTGAAAAGAGATGGAAAAGATATAAACGAAAAAAAACACTACGAATAATTATAATCGCAACTCTTTTTTTGAGCCTCGTACCATTGATATATTTTTCTAAACCGATATTGACGGAACAATTCCTACAACATTCAGATACAAAACCTGTCGTAAAAAAAGTTGTTCACAAAAAACAAACCAATATTCAGCAACAAAAATCAGATACCAAACAAGAAACCAATATATCAAAAAAGAGAGTAGTTGCAAAAATCTCTCGTAAAAACATTCCTAAAGAAAACGTAAAAAAAGAGACGCTTTTTTTACCGAATAAGAATTTTGAAAAAGATTTGAAAAAAATTTTTGAGGAAGAATCCACAAAATCAGAAAACCGTGTTCAAAAAGAGTCGGCACATATCGTTAAGAAAAACCCTGTGGTAAAAAAATTGCCACAAAAGAGTTTTGATCAAAAAACAGAAAATGTTATCGTGATTCAAAAAAAGGATGCCAAGCTAGCTTCACTGATTTCAAATTTTTATAATGCACCAACCTATTCCAAAGCTCTCATAATTGCACAAAAATTCTATGAGCAAAAAAAGTATGAAAATGCTTTAAAATGGAGTCTAAAAGCCAACGAACTTAACAAAAAAAGTGAAAAGAGCTGGATACTTTTTGCAAAATCTATGTACAAGCTAGGACAAAAAGAGAAGGCTTTACAAACACTTCAGTTTTATCTTCAAAAAAACCCATTGTCAAAAAAAGCCAAATCTCTCTATTTTTCAATGCGAAAAGGATTATTCAATGAATAAAATCCTTGTTCTAATATTATTTTCTCTTCTATTGATTGCTAAAGACGGGGCTGTTACAAAAGATAAAATCATCGAGCTGTATCAAAAGAAAGAGTATGAAAAATTGTGCCACCTTGGATATAGAAATTTCAAATCGATTCGAAATGACCAAAATCTCATATCATTATACGCCTTTTCCTGTCTTTATGCTGATTATATCGATAGACTCGCTATTCCTATAATAGCATTATCAAAAACAAAAGAAGCAAGACAAAATAGAACCTATTTTTCTCTTATCTTGACACAAAAGAATATGCTCTATTCATCCATTATAGACCATATCCCGATAGAAGGGATCCAGCTACCAATGACCGATCATGTCATATCAAGAGTTTCTCACCTCTATTTTCAAAATCTCTACACGAAAAAAGATGGACACTACTTTTTACATGATCCAAATGATCCCAAAATCACCTATGAGGTATATCAAGAAAAAAGTCGATATAATAGACCATTCCTTATTATAGAAGAGCACATCGGATCAACCATTATTAAACATAAATTTCTTTAAGGTGAAAAGTGTATGGGAAAAGAGCGATTGATCGAGTTTTTACAAAAACATTTTCGTCTCAATTTTGATCAAAACAGTAACTCTGTTTCAACTATTATCAATTATCTCATCGATCAGGGTCATTTGTCCCAAACGCAAATCGTACAAGAGATAGCAAAGGCTCTTAGACTTGGTAAATTAGAAATCCAAGATATCAATGCTCTACCCTCCAATCTTTTGACGAAGGTCTTACAAACATACGCAAAAATACTCAATATTGAGTATATCGATTTGGATAGCTATCCGATCGATATCAAACTGATCTCCAAAATACCTCTCAATATATTGAAAAAATATCACTTTCTGCCTGTCAAAGAGACCGAATTGAATATCATTGTCGCAGTAAGTGATCCACTCGATATAGGTGCTCAAGAACAAGCGCAACGACTTTTTCCGAAAAAACCGATAAAAATAGCCCTCACATCTGCACAGCAACTCGAGTATTTTCTCAATAAGCTGGAACTCAATGAAAATATACGAGAATATATCAACGAGATTAGAAAAGACCTGCAAACTGGAGGCACCAATAAAGAAGATCTTCAAGAATCGAGTGCAATTCTAAAACTTATTGAAGCTATAATAAAAACCGCAGTCCTCTCCCGAGCCAGTGATATCCATATAGAGCCGACTGAACACAATTGTATAGTTAGAAACAGAATCGATGGCATTTTGACTGAAAAGTTCATTTTCGATAGGGACATTTATCCACCACTTTCCTCTCGAATCAAACTTTTGGCCAACCTTGACATTGCAGAAAAAAGAAAACCGCAAGACGGGCGTTTTAGTGCACAAATTTTGGGAAAAGAGTTTGACTTCCGTGTATCGACGCTCCCTATAATCACGGGGGAATCCATCGTTATGAGAATTTTAGATAAACAAAAAGCCATGATCCCCTTGGAAGAAGCGGGCATGAGTCGAAAGAATTTTGAAATTTTTACAAAAGCGCTCAAAACTCCGTATGGAATCATTTTGGTAACTGGTCCCACTGGCAGCGGTAAATCGACAACGCTTTATGGCGCACTCAATATGATACGAAGTGTTGAGAAAAAGATCATTACAGTTGAGGATCCCGTGGAGTACCAAATCAACATGGTCCAACAGGCCCAAGTCAATCCAAAAATAGGTTTTACTTTCGCTACCGCCCTGCGATCAATTCTTAGACAAGATCCTGATATTGTAATGATTGGTGAGATACGAGACGAAGAGACACTGCGTATAGCAACGCAAGCGGCACTTACCGGACACCTGGTGCTATCAACGTTGCATACCAATGACGCGATCAGTTCCATTAACAGAATGATCGATATGGGGATAGAGCCCTACCTTGTCAGTGGTGCCCTGATTGCTATAGAAGCACAGAGACTTGTCCGAAAAATCTGCCCATATTGTAAAACTGAAATCGAAATAGAACCCAATATTCTTGCCGAAATTAAAAAGTATCTACCCAAGCAGTACAAATTTTACAAAGGGAAAGGATGTAAACATTGCGATTTTACAGGGTATAGCGGTCGAGAAATGATTTGTGAAATTTTAAAAGTGGATGACGAGATAGCAAGACTCATCGCAAAAGAGGCCCCAAAAGAAAAAATAGAAGAAGTTGCCATTGCAAAGGGGTTCCGCACCATGTTCGAAGATGGAATCATAAAAGCTTTAGAGGGATCGACCACAATAGATGAAGTATTCAGAGTAACGAGGTTGCAATGAAATATTACAATGTTACACTTATCACACGAGGCAAGAAAGAGACTGTACTGCTGAAAGCTGAAAATAAAAAAGATGCTTTGGAAAAGGCTAAACTCAAATATGGCGGCTTGATAGTCCGGGCTATGGAAACCTCCCCACCTGTGGAGGAACGTTTGGAAGAGTTCAAACGCTTTTTGATGGAGCAGCGCAAAGGCAAAATCAATAGAGAAGGACTCATCGCTGCCATTAGACAGCTTGCCGTAATGACCAATGCCGGAATATCTTTGTATGATGCATTGATGGAAGTGGCAACCCAGACGAATGACGCAAAACTGAAACAGATATTTTTAGATGTTGCCAACGGAATCAATTCAGGTATCAGTTTTTCTGAAGCGCTTAAACAGTATCAAAACGAACTGGGTAGTCTCGTCATCACAATGGCGACACTTGGTGAAAAAACTGGTGATATGGCTCACGCCCTTTTTACTCTTGCATCCATTTTAGAGCAGATTAATGAAAATATTAAAAAATTCAAAAAAGCAGTCCGTTACCCTATTATCGTTCTTAGTGCAATGGCTATCGCTTTCGTAATCGTTATCTCTTACGTCGTGCCAAAATTTAAGTCCATATTCGATAAATTCCATGCAGAACTCCCCCTTCCAACAAAAATTCTTTTGAGTTTGGAACATCTATTTAATACATATGGTTTATATGTAGCAGGAGGTCTGTTCATCGGGATTTTACTCATACGCTTTTTTTATAGAACAAATGATCAATTCAAATATGCTATGGATAAATTCTTACTCAAAGTCTATTTGATTAAAGATATCGTATTTTACTCTCAAATTCATAGATTTATGCTCGTTTTTTCCGAATTGGTTAAAGCAGGCATTCCGGTGGTGGATGCACTCGACAATTCCGTAACCCTTGTGGACAACGCTATCATCAAAGAGAGACTTCAAATCATTAAAAATCTCGTCCAAAAAGGAGCATCGATCAGCGACGCTTTTAAAGATACCGGTCTGTTTGAAAATATGCTTGTGCAAATGATAAGTGCGGGTGAGAAAAGTGGTCAGCTCGAATCTATGCTTCAAAAGGTTACGGAATATTATGAAATGAAATTTAATCACATTCTAGACAATCTTTCAGCCTATATTGAACCGATATTGTTATCAATCTTGGCAGCTCTCGTTCTTCTTCTAGCTCTTGGAATATTTTTACCTATGTGGGATATGGCAAAAGCGATCAACAAATAACTCTATTCAATGAGCCCGGCCTCTTGTAAAAAACGGCTGGGCAAAAACTCCTGCTTTTTTAATCGATCGTACTTTGCAAAACTTAGATACAAAATCTCTTTTGCCCGTGTTACGGCAACATAAAAGAGTCTCCTCTCCTCCTCAATGCTGCCCCCTTTTGAAATAAGTTTTAGATTTGGAAACCGCCCTTCCATGAGATCAACGATATACACTTCTTTGAACTCCAAGCCCTTGCTCGCATGAACAGTAAGGAGCTGAACACCTTCTCCTTGTGCCATCTCGTTTCCGCCTAGAACCATTGCATTGTAAAATCGGTAGATATCCTCATACATCTGGGACAAATGATGCACTAATGCAATTCGTCTCTGAATTCTTTCAAACGCTTCATCCTTCAATTTTTGATCAATTGTCCCATCTTTCAGTTTCGCCCTATTTTGGGCAATCTTTTTGATGATATTATCAAATATGAAAGAATCTTTGATGAGTTGTATAAAAGTTGTGGGCCGCTTGATCCTTTTCATCTCCTTATAGAGCCCCAAAAGAGTATCCAAATATAGTACCGCCTCCTCGCTCATTCGTGGATAGGTTAATACTGGATGCGCTTTAATCGCTTCACTCACATCCAAAGAAACAAATCGACTTTTACTTCCTATTTGCACACAATCATCAAAAAGTCCTAGTTGCTGATTACGGACCTTTTTTTCAAAAGGATTGTATATATCTATCGGCTCTTTCAACCCTTTAACAAGATCCCCATCTCCACATCGCTGCAAGGCCTCAAAAATCTCTTTTGCACTACTCGCTCCTACTCCTTTTGCATACTCAAAAATGTGGATAAAAGCCAAAAGATCTTTGGGATTGATCAAAATGGAAACAAGATCAAAAAGCGCTTTGATCTCTTTCATCTCAAAAAAACTCTGACTCCCTTTTCTTTTACAACCAATGCCTTGCTCCCGTAAAGCTGCCTCGATACCATCCGCACTTGCATTGTTCCTAAAAATTACGGCAATCTCCTCTTTTGGCGTAAGGCTTCTTTTGATGCGCAGAGCGATGTTTTCATACTGCTCATATAGATCAGAAAATGCAAGGAGTTTTGGTTTTTTGGGACTTTTCTGGTTTACTACTTCCAACTTTTTAGGGAAAATCCGCTCGTTATTCGAAATAACCCTGTTTGCAAGATCTAAAATATAGTAGGTTGAGCGATAGTTTTTGGAAAGATTAAATATATTGGCATTTGGATATCGCTGTTTGAATCCAGCAATGATTTGGATATTTGCTCCATTGAACGCATAGATGCTTTGGTCATAATCCCCTACGCAAAACAGAGATTCGAACCGAAGGCTTTCCAAAAAACGTGCCTGCAGATTGTTTGTATCTTGATACTCGTCTACAAGCACTTCATAAAACGTTTGCAAAGCATCTTTATTTCTGATGGCTTGAAGCAGAAGATCATTGAAACTCAAAAAGCCATATTCATCTTTCATCTCCTCATACTCTTGCACTATGTCATCATATACAGCACCGAATACCGATTGTTCATCACTTCTTTTGCCTATCCATTTTCCAAAACTTATTTCAAATTCACTGTTTTGATAGAGCGAATAGAGATCAAAAAGCGTGGATGCCGCATAAGGTTTCGTATCTGAAACTAGCGAAAAGTCTCGTTTTTCGTAGATACTTTTAAATAGCATTTTCAATTCTTTTGGCTGTTTGAGAACAACTTTTGGATTCAAAGATTTGAGCCACCGATAACTGACTGCATGAAATGTTCCTGCCTCAATCTCTTTCGCTTTTTTCCCAAAAACACGTTCAACCCGAGCAATCATTTCAGCAGCAGCTTTATTGGTGAATGTCAAAAGCAAAATCTTTTTTGGCTCAATACCTTGTTGCAATAGATATGCTATGCGAGCCACAATCGTGGAGGTTTTCCCCGTTCCAGCACTTGCGATCACAAGGTTATATCCAGACTTGGCTGTCGCAGCTGCCAACTGCTCAGGATTCAGTGTTGAAAGCGGCATATTATCCTCTATGGTGAATTTATCTCTTTTTTGGTAAAATCGGCCCCAAATGTCAGGATAAAGGGTTTCAATGAGCAAAGCAACCAAATATGATCCCAAAAAAGTAGAGAGGCAATTTTATCAAATTTGGGAAACGAGAGGCTATTTCGAAACAGATGGAAACAAAAAGATACAAAACGGCAAGACTTTTTGTATCATGATGCCCCCTCCAAATGTAACGGGACGTCTTCACATTGGACATGCCCTTACCTTTACCCTCCAAGATATCATGGTTCGCTATAAGCGAATGGATGGATATGAAACGCTTTGGCAGCCAGGAACAGACCATGCAGGTATCGCTACACAAAATGTAGTTGAAAAGCAGCTTTTGTCCAAGGGTATCAAAAAAGAAGAGATCGGGCGAGAAAAATTTTTGGAATATGTATGGAAATGGAAAGAGGAGTCTGGTAACGCTATAGTAACCCAGCTTCGGCTTTTGGGTGTCTCTCCTGCATGGAGCAGAGAACGCTTTACCATGGATAAAGGGCTCAAAAATGCAGTACGGGAAGCCTTTGTAAACTTGTACTATGAAGGGCTCATTGTCAAGGGCAACTATATGATCAACTGGTGTACCCATGATGGGGCATTGAGCGATATCGAAGTGGAGTATGAAGAGAAAGAGGGAGCTTTATACCACATCAAATATCCTATCGTAGGAAGTGACGAATATCTCGTCGTTGCCACAACACGACCGGAAACCTATTTTGGCGATACTGCTGTTATGGTCAATCCGAATGATGAGCGCTATAAGCATTTAATAGGCAAAAAAGTCCGACTCCCACTTATCAATAGAGAAATTCCTATCATTGCCGATGAACATGTAGATATGGAATTTGGAACTGGTGCGGTGAAAGTAACTCCCGCACACGATCCAAACGACTATGAGGTTGGAAAACGGCACAATCTCCCTTTCATTACTATATTCGACGAAAACGGAATCTTAAACGAAGAAGCTGGCGAGTTTGCTGGAATCGAACGATTGGAAGCGAGAAAAAAAGTTGTCGAGAAATTGGAACAAGAAGGGTTCATAGAAAAAATAGAACCTCACAAACATCAAGTTGGACACTGCTATCGATGTGGTAATGTGGTTGAACCATACATTTCTCCACAATGGTTTGTGAAAGCTGAAATTGCCAAAGAGGCTGTAAAAAAAGCAAACGAAGGAGAGACAAAATTCTACCCTCCCCAATGGCTCAACAACTTTAATGCCTGGATGCGTGAATTGAGAGACTGGTGTATTAGCAGGCAGCTTTGGTGGGGACACAGAATTCCTGTCTGGTACTGTCGGGCTTGTGGACATGAGTGGGCTAGCAAAAAAGAGCATGAAGAGAGCTGTCCAAAATGTGGCAGCACCGATATCTATCAAGATCCGGATGTTCTTGATACCTGGTTTAGTTCAGCTCTTTGGCCATTTTCAACTCTTGGATGGGGCAATGGCGATTGGGGCAAAGGTGTAAAATGGTTTGAAGATGACTTAAAAAAATTCTACCCAAACGATCTGCTCATCACAGGATTTGATATCCTCTTTTTCTGGGTAGCACGAATGATGATGATGGGTGAACACTTTTTACATAAACTCCCATTCAAAGATGTCTATCTTCACGCACTCGTTCGAGATGAACATGGTCAAAAGATGAGTAAATCAAGAGGCAATGTGATCGATCCGATCGATACGATTGAAGAGTACAGTGCCGATGCTTTGAGGTTTACTCTAGCAGCGCTTGCTGTACAGGGAAGAGATATACGCCTTTCAAAAGAGAGATTGGAGCTTTATAGAAACTTTACCAACAAGCTCTACAATGCAGCCAGATTTTTACAGATACACCAAGAAAAATTTGATGATCTGCAAAATATCCAAATCAAAACGGACCTTGGAAAATATATACTCAGCAGATTCGGCTTAGCAATTCAAGAAGTAAGAAACAATCTCAATAGCTATCGATTCAATGATGCGGCAACGACACTCTATCGATTTTTATGGGGAGAGTTTTGTGACTGGGGTATTGAGCTGAGTAAAGTAAATAAAGATGCAATCGCTGAACTTGGAGCGATTTTTAAAGAATCTATGAAACTGCTCCATCCTTTTATGCCATTTATCACTGAGTTTCTCTATCAAGAACTGAGTGGCACAAGTATAGAAGAGAACGAATCTATAATGATTCAACCTTATCCAAAAGCAGCACCTATCGATGAAGAGATAATGAAACGCTTTGAAACAATTATCGATGCAATCGTTTCCATCAGGCGCGCAAAAGCTCTTATCGATATGGCCAACAAAACGATTCCAAAGGTATTGATTAAAGGCGATCTGGAAGAATCCGCAAAAGCATACATCTCTAAACTTGCCAAAGTGGAAACGATCGAATTTGTGAGTGAACCTGCAGAAAATGCCGTGACCGATATTGGTAACTATGTGGAAGTTTTCATTCCGCTTGAAGGTATCGATCTTACTCCAATCCTCAATAGACTCAATAAACAAAAAGAGAAACTACAAAAAGAGATAGATAAACTGAGCAGAATGCTCTCCAATGAAAACTTTGTAAAAAACGCTCCACAAGCTGTGGTTGAACAAAATCGAGCCGCACTAGCAGAAGCCCAAAACAGACTTGCTACAATTGAAGAGGAATTGGCGAGACTCACTCGCTAATTTTTCTTCCTTTACTGAACTTGTTTTATTTTAAAGAAAGGGAATAATGTCGCTACAAAAACGGTATAACTTCACAACAAATCCAAAAAATGACATACTAAGCGGCACGGTTGTTGCTGTCGCTTTGATACCAGAAGCCATCGCTTTTTCACTCATTGCAGGTCTCAGTCCACAAATAGGTCTCTATACTGCTTTTATCTTGGGACTTATCACAGCACTAATCGGTGGAAAACCTGGCATGATCAGTGGGGCAACGGGAGCAGTTGCCGTTGTGCTAGTGGATCTTGTCTTAAAACATGGAGTAGAGTACATGTTTTGGGCTGCAATCTTAGCTGGAATCATTCAGGTTCTCATTGGTCTTTTTCGATTAGGAAAATTTATCCGTCTCGTTCCACAACCTGCAATTTACGGCTTTGTGAACGGTCTTGCCATTATTATCGCTACTAGCCAGATACCACTCATCAAAGATAGCAACTTGGCAACCATCTTTTTAGTGTTGCTGACTATGGCAATTATTTACACTCTTCCTCGATTTACAAAAGCCATCCCTGCAAGTCTTGGCGCTCTGATCGCCATCACAGCACTGGTTTTACTTTTCCAAATCGATACCAAGCAGATCAAAGATTTAGCAGATATCAGTGGGTCTTTTCCTGCCTTTCACATCCCGACTGCACCACTCAATTTTGAAACACTCAAAACCATTTTGCCCTACTCTGTCATCATCGCTTTAGTTGGACTGATTGAGTCACTCTTGACTCTGTCGGTGCTGGATGAAATGAGTGGAGAAAGGGGCAGCGGAAATCAGGAGTGTATCGCCCAAGGCGTTGGAAATATGACATGTGGTCTATTTGGAGCGATGCCGGGTTGCGCTATGATTGGACAATCCATGATCAACTTTACCAGTGGCGGGACTGGCAGACTTTCCTCACTCACAGCAGCTATCTTACTCATACTTTTCGTAGTCGTGTTGAGCAAATATATTTCTCTTATCCCTCTTGCGGCACTTGTGGGTATTATGTTTGTCGTCTCCATCGCCACTTTTAGCTGGAGTAGCCTTGGACATTTCAAAAGAATGCCCAAAGAGGATCTTTTTGTCATGGTGACGGTAACCATCATTACAATCTTTGCCGATTTGGCAATCGCCGTTATTGCCGGAGTCATCATCTCAGCACTCGTCTTTGCATGGAAACATGCAAAAATATATGCAAAAGAGTATATGGAAAATGATAGAAAAGTTTACGAACTAGAAGGTCCCCTCTTTTTTGGTTCCGTTCACTCCTTTTTAGAAAAATTTGATCCCAAAAACGATCCATTCGAAGTGATAATGGATTTTAAAAATGCAAGAGTTATGGATCAAAGCGGAGTAGAAGCTATTGATAAAATAACAAAAAAGTATAAAGAGGCAGGAAAAAGCATAGTACTTCGCCATTTGAGTCCTGAATGTAAACAGCTTTTAACGGAAGCTGGTCCATACTGTACGTGGGAAGAGGATGATCCAAACTATAGAGTCGCAATAGATTATTAAGGAGAAAGAATGGAAAAAATGGTAGAGATGTTCACGCTGCAAAATGAACTGAACAACGATACAAATGGTATACAGTGGCGAAAAGGGATGACAAAGCAAGGGAAACCGATCAACTGGAAACGCTGCATCTATATGGAAACAGCTGAACTCATTGACTCTTTTCCGTGGAAGCACTGGAAAAGTATCGATGCAAAACCGGATTTGGAAAATATAAAAATAGAGCTCGTGGATATATGGCATTTTCTCATGAGTTACCTTCTTGTGCACAATTCGCTGGATGAAGCGGTACAATTAGCCAACAATTTCAAAGATGAAAAAAGCGATATTAAAATCCCCAAAGAGTGGGACAGTAAGAAATTGGATGAGGTTTTGGATCCTTTCGAAGAGTTGATGGCTCTTGCCATGGTTAAAAACGATTCATCAATGATGCAAGAAGAGCTTCTCAGCCAATTTTTTAAAGCATGTGAAGCTGTAGATTTAAGTTTTGATGAACTCTATAAACTATACATTGGAAAAAATGCTCTCAATCAATTTCGACAATCGCACGGATACAAGGAAGGGACATACAAAAAGATTTGGAATGGAAAAGAGGACAATGTTGTCATGCAGGAGATTCTCGCTTCCAAGCCTTCCATCAGCTACAGCGAACTGCTTCAGGCGCTAGAGAAAGCATACGAAGGGGCGTAATAACGGCCTCTTCATTAAATAAGACTAAATTACTCCTATTTATCTTCCTTAAATAAGATAAATTTTATCTTATTTGTGTTACATTACGAATAGAACACTTATGAAGGAAACGCCATGGGAATGGAAAAGGTCGACAAAATAATCAACTCCGACTATGAACTCGGATTTGAAATCGACGTAGAAGAGGAGAAGGCTCCTCCTGGTTTGACTGAAGATACGATTAAATTCATCTCATCGAAAAAGAACGAGCCAGAATGGATGTTGGAACTTCGTCTCAAAGCTTTTCATGCTTGGCAAAAAATGGAAGAACCCAGATGGGCGAAGGTAACCTATCCTCCAATTGATTACCAGTCGATCAGCTACTGGGCTGCTCCCAAAAAAGCGCTTGAGAGCCTAGATGAAGTAGATCCAGAGATTTTACGAGCCTATGAAAAACTTGGAATCCCACTTGAAGAGCAAAAAGCGCTTGCAGGGGTCGCAGTGGACGCTGTTTTGGATTCAGTTTCTGTAAAAACGACATTTGTAGAGGAACTGAACAAACTTGGAATCATTTTTTGCTCTATCTCTGAAGCGATCAGAGATTATCCTGATCTTGTAAAGAAGTATATGTTTAGTGTCGTTCCGATGACAGACAACTACTTTGCGGCACTCAACTCAGCAGTATTCAGTGATGGGACATTTGTCTACATTCCAAAAGGCGTCAAGTGCCCAATGGAACTTTCTACCTACTTTCGAATCAATGCACAAAACACGGGACAGTTTGAAAGAACCCTCATTATCGCCGATGAGGGGAGCTATGTAAGCTACAACGAAGGGTGTTCTGCTCCAAGCAGGGATGAAAACCAGCTCCATGCAGCTGTGGTGGAACTCATCGCTCACAAAGATGCGCACATCAACTATTCCACGATTCAGAACTGGTATCCTGGCGATATCGAAGGACGGGGTGGTATCTATAATTTCGTGACAAAACGAGGTCTTTGTGAAGGAGAAAACTCCAAAATTACTTGGACACAGGTTGAAACGGGATCCGTCATCACTTGGAAATATCCAAGCTGTATCCTAAAAGGTGACAACTCCGTTGGAGAGTTCTACTCCGTAGCAATCACCCGTCTTGCACAGCAGGCCGATACGGGTACGAAAATGATTCACATGGGCAAAAACACAAAAAGCGTCATCATCTCCAAAGGAATTTCAGCGCAAAAGGGACAAAACAGTTACAGGGGACTTGTCAAAATTCACGAAAATGCCAAGGGGGCTAAAAACTTTAGTGAATGTGATTCGCTGCTCATAGGGGACAGTTGTGGGGCACATACTTTTCCTTATTTGGAAAGCAAATGTGCCAATGCAGAGGTTGAACACGAAGCAACCACAAGTAAAATCAGTGAAGAACAGCTTTTCTATCTTCGCCAAAGGGGTGTAAGCGAAGAGGATGCCGTGAGTATGATCGTTCATGGATTCTGTAAAGATGTTTTGAGTAAACTCCCGATGGAGTTTGCCGTTGAAGCAAAAGCATTACTAGATTTAACATTGGAAGGAAGTGTAGGATGAGTATGATGAAAATAAATAATCTTCATGCAAAAATAGGTGAAAAAGAGATTTTAAAAGGAATAGATTTAGAACTTTTCAAAGGAAAAGTTCATGCAATTATGGGTCCAAACGGTGCAGGGAAATCGACACTTTCCAAAACAATAGTCGGTCATCCGGATGTAGAGGTCACAGAAGGCGAAATTCTGTATAAAGGCAAAAATATCGTAGAGATGGAACCGGAGGAGCGAGCGTTAGAGGGTATTTTTATGTCTTTTCAGCATCCTGTAGAAATACCAGGGGTAAATAACGCCTATTTTCTTAGAACTGCACTCAATGCCAAAAGAAAACATCAAGGACTCAAGCCTTTGAATGCAGCAGAATTTTTGAGACTCTTAAAAGAGAAAATAAAAGAACTCGGCATGCGTGAAGAGATGATCCACAGAAGCCTCAATGAGGGCTTTAGCGGCGGGGAGAAAAAACTGAACGAAATTCTGCAGATGGAGATTTTGGAACCCGATTTCGTTATTCTCGATGAGATCGATTCCGGTCTCGATATTGATGCCCTTAAAAAAGTAAGTGAAGCTATTAATAATATGCGTGATGAAAACAGAACATTCATGATCATCACACACTATAGAAAGATTTTGGATTATATCGAGCCCGATTATGTCCATGTCCTAAAAAATGGGAAAGTACTTCGAACAGGTGGTCTTGAAATCGTTGACGCTCTTGAAAAAGAGGGATATAAAATATTTGGGGAAGAGTGATGAAGATAGCCAACATCAATCTGGAAGAGTTTCAAGAGAAAAAGGCTCTTGTACAAAAACTCAAATCAATGGGAATGCCAACACCAAAAACGGAGCATTACCGTTATTTTGGTATTAAACCTATTTTGGAAAAAGAGTATACATTTCATCAGCCACCTGCGCAAAAGATCGAAATAGCCGATTATGTGGAAATTATTGATGGAACGGTAACAAAAGCTCCTAAAAAGGTGTATGTAGAGCTTCTCAAAAATCCAAAAATTGATGACAGTCACTATGACCAGGTCTATTACATCAACCATCTTTTGGTAGACAAAACGATTCATCTGGATATCGAAGAGGATTGTGAATTTAAAATCGTTCATAAATTCACAAAATCCAACACATTCGTACCATATAGAATCAAAATAACCGTTCATCCTGGAATCAATGCCAAGATTCGAGAAGACTATCTTGTTCTCAGTGACGAGTCGCTCTATTTGTACGGATTTGATATCCATTTAGGCAAAAACAGTGTTTTACAGCTCGTTCAAAACAGAACGACAAACTTTGCAAACTTTGCACAGATTGCTCCACACAGTGTTCGATGTGATATGAGTAGTGAATTCAGACTTTTTACATTCGATTTTGGAAATGCAAAAACGTTACACAACTATCATATCACGCTAGAAGAGAACGCCGCAGCAAACGCCAATCACGTACTATTCGCAAAAGAAAAAGCGCGTATAGGAAACACTTTTCACATCGAAAACAGAGGGAAAGACTCAAGAACAGTTCAAATGGCGAGAAATATCCTCAAAGACGAAGCCAGAGGAATATTTGATGGCTTGTTGATCGTGAAAAATCCTGCAAAATATAGTTCCATCTACCAAGACTCCAAAACAATCTTGCTCAACGATGGTGCATATATGGTGAGTAAGCCTCAGATGGAAATCTATACAGAATATATTCTTGAAGCGACCCACGGTTCGACAACAGGACATCTGGATGAAGAGGCGCTCTTTTATCTTCGCCAAAGAGGCATTGCTGAAGCGGATGCAAAAGAGATGTTGGTACTGAGTTTTCTCAATGAGATTTTTGAAAAGTTAAATGATGAAGAGATAAAAGAGGAATTTATCAAACTCTATGAGGAGAATCGATGAATCTTGAAGAAAAAGAGATTGAAGTAGATAATGACGGAATTGAAGATATCGAGGATCATGAAAAGAAGTATGGAAAACCCGAAGAGATTAAACAAGAGATCATTAAATACCTAAAAACGATTTATGATCCGGAGATTCCAGTCAATATCTACGATCTTGGTCTTATATACGATTTGAAACTCAAAAGAAGACCAGACGGCTATGAAGCCATTATCACAATGACGCTTACAAGCGTCGTCTGTCCTGTAGGAGAGAGTATTGTCGAAATGGTCAAAAATATTGCCAATAAAATAGACGGTGTAGCGGAAGTGGATGTAAAACTCACCTTCGATCCCCCTTGGGACAAAAGCAAAATGAGCGATGAAGCGAAACTGGTACTAGGGATGATGTAGAAATCACTTTCTACATTGTACCCGTATCGTCCACTCCTCGTTTCTCTTCTCTTTTGAAAGCAGTTTATATCCAGTGTACCCACACTTCAAAGTGGCTCTTTGCAAACATAAATCGAGATTTTTTCCACATTGAATTTCTAACTGATTGGATTTCTTGGGAAAAATTTTATAATTGACACGCCCCAGATCCATACCGCATCCACTAAATATCAAAGCTGCCATGGGTGTGATGAATAGCATTTTTTTCATTTATGCTCCTTGAAAGCCATTGCTTCTGCTCTTTGCAACAGCTCTTTGGCACCATTGTCTATCATTGATTCTGCCAACTCTTTGCCAAGTTCATGATAGTTCTCTTTTGAGCCAAAGATTTTATCTTTCAATAGTTCGCTGCCATCAGGAAGACCGATAACCGCTTTGACTATGATGTCGTTGTTTTCTAGCAGTGAAGCACGGACACCTATTGGCACCTGACACCCACCTTGAAGTCTATCGATGAAGTCTCTTTCTATGAACGTCTCTATGGCACTTTTTTCATCATTAAGTTTTTTAACAACATCGACTACATCTGGTCTACATTCGATCCCTAGTGCTGCTTGACCCATAGCGGGAATCATTGTATTTTCATCGATAGGATGTACGTAACGTACACTTTCTAAAATACCGAGTCTCTTTAAACCGGCATAAGCCAGAATGATCGCATCAAACTCGCCATTTTTTAATTTATTGATTCTCGTATCAACATTACCTCGGAGATCTTTAATGCAAATATCTGGTCGTAGGTGCAGCAGCTGCATTCTTCTTCTCAGCGAAGTTGTCCCTACAACCGCATTTGGAGGAAGATCGGCTAAAGTTTCATATTGTTCACTTAACAATGAGTCATTGGTCATCTCTCTTTTCGTAATAGCGCCAAGGACAAGACCCTCCGGGAGTTCGGTTGGCACATCTTTGAGACTATGGACAGCCAGATCGGCTTCGCCTCTCAACATCGCATCTTCAAGCTCTTTCGTAAAAAGTCCTTTCCCACCAATGAGAGCCAGGGGCGTATCAAGAATTTTATCCCCTTTTGTTTTGAAAATTTTTAGTTCAACTTCATATCCAAAAGATTCTAATTGCGCTTTTATATGATTCGACTGCCAGAGCGCAAGTTTACTCCCACGTGTTGCAATAGTCAGTTTCATCAATTACCTTTAGGGATGAATTTAAGATATTTTTTTCTAGATGGATCAAATTTTCCATCCAAAAAGACGGCTGGGGTGCCTCGTACAAGGAGTTTTTTTGCCAATATCTCATCATGTTTCAGCTCATCAACGACCCATTTTTTATTGATTTGCTCTTTTGTTAGTTTCAAGCCGAGCTTTTGATCGAGTTCTTTCAAAACTTTCGATTCATCTTTTTGTGCATAATCAAAATCCGTTTTATATATCTTTTCTATAGCCGATCTGTTCCCCAGCTTTTTGAGATATATTATCGCTTTTGCCAAGGGCACAGATGCTGGGTGAAGGCTTCGGATAGGAAGATGATAGTAATACAGCGCAAAGGTATCGGGATATCTTTTTGCTGCCTCAAAAAGCTTTGGCACAACTTCACGGCAAAATGGACATAGAGGATCACTGAAAACAACTATTTTATGTTTGGCTTTTTCGTTGCCAAATATGAGATGGTCTTTGTCGTAAAAACTCTCTTTAAAATTGAGAACTACCCTCTGTTTGAGACTTCTATTGGTTTTTATATCAACAAAGTCTGGAGCTACGAAGCGATCATTTGCAAAAAGAATATCCATTTGTGTAAGATTTTGTTCTTTCTTGCCTCTTTTAACACCTATTGTGAACTGCACTGCGTAGGCATCCCATCCTTTTGGATTTTCAAGAGCAATTTTGTCAACAATTTGTACATCATAGACTTTAAGATTTGGATTTGAGCCAAGTCCTCTTTTGACAAATTTTATTACATCTTTTGTCGTTGCCGCTTGCAAAGCAACTGCACAAAGAGCACTAACGCTCAATAACCTCCACATCGATAACATCATCTTCCTCCTCTTTCGCTTTAAGCTTAAAAATCTTTTTTGCTAAAAACTTTGAAAAAACTCCAAATTGGAGAAGAATCCCCAATATATCTGTAAAGAATCCTGGAATAATTAGCAATACTGCACCCAATACCATAGAAAGGTTCATCTGTTCAAACTCTTCTTGCGTAATCTCTCCGTTCGCCAAAGCCTGCATCGTAGTGAAAAGCTGGATATGGATATTTTTTAAAAGCCATATGCCATATGTAGCTGTCGCAATAATCTCGACGAAGGTCCAGATAGGGCCTATTTGACTGGCAATAGAAACGGATATCACAGTTTCTATAAAAAGATAGAGCACAAAATAGATCATCAACTTGCTTGCACCTTTTCCAGTATAGTTTTAAATACGTCCTCTTTCGGTATTTCAACTTTATCCAATGTCTCTCTTTGAACAATCTGTACTGTTCCCTCTTTGAGGCCTTTTCCCACAATAATACCATAAGGAAAACCTATAAGTTCGAAATCTTTTATTTTTGGACCAAAACGCTCGGGCCTATCATCTAAAATAACATCTACCCCGGCATTTTTCAATTGTTCATAGAGTTCTTCACCAAAAGCGATCTGCTCCTCATCTTTAATGTTGGAAACGATGATATCCACTTCAAAAGGTGCGATCTGCAAAGGCCATATACATCCTCTTTCATCGTGATTCTGTTCTATTGACGCTGCAACGAGCCTACTGACACCTATACCATACGTTCCCATGACAAAAGGTTTCGCTTTTCCGTCTTTATCCAAAAAGGTGGCATTCATAGCAGCGCTATATCTCGTTCCCAATTGGAAAATATGACCAACCTCAATTCCTTTTGTCAGTTTCATCACCGCACCACATTTTGGACAAAGATCACCTTCTTTCACTTGAGCGATATCCACAAAAAGAGCATCATCGAATTGACTCAGATCTGCTCCTATAAGATGATAATCTTTTTTATTCCCTCCACAGATAAGACCTTTGGCACCTTTGAGATCTTCATCTAAAACTATTTTACATTTTTGCTCATATGGAGCGATAAAACCTGGAACGATACCCGATTTTTCCAATTCTTCTTCACTGACATCAACCATTTCATTTGCACCAATGGCATTGGAAGCTTTTACCTCTTGCAGCTCATCGCTGCCTCGCAAGAAAAATAGGACTATCTCTTCACCCTCGTCATAGAGCGCTTTTTTCGCGACGGCTTTGACAAAATAGTATGGATGGACCTTGAAAAAGTCACTCAACTCATCGATAGAAGATAAGTTTGGAGTATAAAAAGGTTCAAAATTGCTAAATTCGGGAGCCTCTGCAGGAGCTTTGGTTTTTTTTCTTTTTGCAGCTTCCACGTTTGCAGCATATTCACATTCTGTACATATCGCAATCGTATCTTCTCCGCTCTCGGCCAAAACCATGAACTCTTTGCTCGCATTCCCACCAATGGCACCAACATCTGCTTCCACGGCTCGAAAACGAAGACCTAATCTTCCAAAGATGTTACGGTATGTTTTTTCCATTAGATCGTATTCTCGCCTCATATCCTCCTCATCAGCATGAAAGGAGTACCCATCTTTCATTAAAAACTCCCGGCCTCTCAGAAGCCCAAATCTCGGCCTCGCCTCATCTCTAAATTTCCAATTTATTTGATACAGATTGAGAGGAAGTTGTTTATAACTCGTCACCCTATTTCGAACGAGATCTACCATCATCTCTTCATGTGTGGGTCCAAGAACAAAACAGTTCTCTTTTCTATCTTTAAATCGTAGCAACTCTTTACCATATTTGCCAAGTCTTCCACTCTCTTCCCACAACTCACAAGGCGTCACAAACCCCAAAGAAACCTCTTGGCACCCTGCTTTGTCCAGTTCCTCTTTTACGATAGCTCGTATCTTGTCCAAAACCTTTTTTCCAATAGGCAAAAAATTGTAAATTCCACTTGCAACCTGTGTGATAAAACCACCTCTGACAAGATAGATATGGCTTGGAAGTACCGCGTCTTTCGGATTCTCTTTCATTGTTGGAATAAAGGTTTTGCTAAAACGCACATCAGCTCCTTAAATTCATATAATATTCGCACTTATAACGGTTCAAGCCGACCTCTTCTTCTATTTCGAAAAAGAATTTGATCGCTTCTACGATAGTATCGGCTCTTGGCTCATCTGCAATCGCTTTTAATTGCTTGGTAGGATCGTGTAAAAATCTGTTAAATGCATTGTGCAACAGCTTCTCTATGCTTTTTTCATACTCTTTTGGAATATAGCCTTTTTTTATCGCTTTTTGTAGTTCAGCCAATGCGGAATCTTTCGCTCTTTTGCGAATCTCTTTGATAATAGGGTCGATTTCAAGAGTTTGAAGCCATTTGAAAAACTCATTGACATGATGTCCTACAATTTTATAGGCGTTTCGTGCCTGTTCTTCCCTGAAAGCCATATTTTTATTGACAATCTCTTTAAGATCATCTACGGCAAAATAGTGAATCCGTGCCACATAGATCTCTTCGATATCTCTAGGTACCGCCATGTCGAACCAGTATCGGTCAAAACTCTGTTCTTTGACCATATCTTTTGTAATGACGGGATTTTTCGAAGATGTCGCACTAAATAAAAGGCGATAACTGTTGATCAATTTTTGAAGGTTGGAAACATGTTCCACGCGAATATCTGGATCGATCTCTTGGGCCACCGTCTTCGTCTTTTCAAGATCGCGTCCCACCAGAATCACATTACAGCCATGGGAAATGAGATGCTTTGCAGCAAGTCTGCCCATCTCTCCGGCTCCTACGACAAGAGCACTCATTCCCCCAAGGTTGCCAAGCTTCTCTTTTGCCATACTTACCGCGGCACTGGCAACAGAGACAGGACTTCTTGTTATATCGGTACTGGAACGGACCTCCTTGGAACATTTGAATGCATAATGCATGACTCGACCAAGTTTCTGTCCGCACCAACCTTTTTCGTATGCTTCCTTATATGCATCCTTGATCTGACCGGTTATTTGTGTCTCTCCGACAACGAGACTGTCCAATCCGCTGGCTACGCTAAAAACATGATGAATAGCACCATTGTCCTCGTAGATATCTGCTCTGCCCTCGAGCTCTTCGTAGTTGATTCCAGAAACCTCGGAAAGCTTTTTCAAAACAGCTTCAGTTGCACTGAACGGATCCTTGACGCTCAGAATGATCTCTATTCTGTTGCAGGTAGAAAGGATAATAGCCTCATTGATGACGGGATTTTGTAAAAGAGTAGTTGCAACATCTTCTCTTTTGTTGTCATCAGAAAGAGCAAGTTTCTCCCTCGTAACAATATCCGTATTTTTATGTGAGAAGCTAACGACAAGATACTGCATCAATAGGTCCTCTCGATGAGGGCTTCCATAATTGCTTGGAGTTTTACCTCCTCTTTTGGAATGACTTGCATCGCCTCATGTCCAAGTTTTCTTGCAAACTCTTTACTTCTTTGTATCGCACCAGTAGTTTCAAAGCGATCCAGCAGCCACTCTTTCTCTTCAGGCTCTAACCTTTTTTTGTACAGACTCTCTAACTTCGCCTTTTCCAAATCTTCAAGCGATTCATAGAGATAAATATAAGGTAGAGTGGTTTTACCTTCATAAAAATCATTGAGTACCGGTTTGCCAAGTGTCTCTTCGTCGGATATGATATCGAGGATATCATCGACTATCTGAAAAGCAAGGCCAAGTTTTTTCCCATATTCTCCATAGCTTTTCAAATCTTTGCCGCTAAGATATGCTGCACTTATTGCACTTGCTTCGATTAATGATGCTGTTTTTTTATAGATCATATCCATATATGCTTCAATATCTGGCTGAAAACTCTTGGAAAGCTCCACATCTTTCAGCTCTCCAAGGCTAAGCAACGCTACGGCTTGAGAAATTGTTTGGGCCAGGGTTTTAGGTAAAGAAGAGAGCTCATAAAAAGCTTTTGCATAGAGGATATCACCTATCATGATCGCTGGCTTGTTACCAAGCACTGCATTCACAGAAGGATTGCCACGCCTGGTATCTGCATCATCTATCACATCATCATGCAATAAACTCGCCATATGGATAAGCTCTATGATAGCACTCGTATGAATCGCCTCTGGAACGGGTGCAATGTTGAGTATTAGCTTGCTACGAAGCATCTTTCCCATGGGTATGGAGCGGTAAATCTCCAAAACCCTTTTATCTTGCAGATCCTCAACGATCTGCTCCATTCGCATTTTAACCTGATCTAACAATGAAGCCCTTTATTCGGATTGACTTAAAATTTTTCCCATATATTCAATATAGAGTGAATTGACTTTGTTCTCTAAATCCTTCTTTTTTGAATCGTCGAAAAGGATGTTTCGAACCTCTTTTTCCACATCCATACCACACTTTTGTTCTACGATCAATTCCAATGCAGCCATCCACTCCATAATCTCTTCAAGCTCTTTTTCTACTACATTTCTGTTTGCATGAAAAACAATGTCAAGAAAACGGCTTTTAGGAGATCCGCCCAATACCTCATCATCCTCAAAATACATAATCCCCTCCTTGAAATAAGCATAAGTATATCAAACTTTTCGTTGAACTTTCTTTACAACAGAATATAAAAGCGGAACCAAAAGGAGATTGATACATGTCGCCCACCCTATGCCAAAACCAAGCGTTATCGCCATCGGCTGTAAAATGAGACTTTGTCCGCTTGCAAAAAACATTAAAGTAGAAAGTCCCAAAATGGTAGTAATTGATGTAAGCATAATGGGGCGAAGTCTCAGTTTTGCTCTTTGTATGACGCACTCTATATCATTGCAGCTCCGTATGAAATCGAGCATAATAAGACCATCATTGACGACGACCCCGGCAAGTCCCACAAGACCAAGCATTCCAGGCATCGTAAGATTGATGCCCATTATCTTATTTCCTACCAGCACTCCAAATAAAGAGAGCGGTATGACACTCAACACGATCAAAGAATACACAAAACTGTTAAACATCCAGACCAAAGCTCCAAAGATAAGAAAAACAGCGATAACAAAAGCTCTTGTTATTTCTCTAATGAGTTTTTTATTCTCTTTTTGTTCTCCTTTTATTTTTACCTTCACGCCGAGCTTCTCTATCTTTCTCAATAGTGGATCGAGTTTATCGTAAACTTCTGCTGTCGTGATCACTTTTTTATTGAGTGAAGCATAGACCGTTCGTATTTTTTTACCGTTTTCTTTGATAATGTTGTAAAAATGGCGCTGTGTCCAAAAAGAAGCAATATCTTTTAAAAGAACTTTTTGACCGTTCGGGGTTTGAATGACTAGATTTTTAAAGGATTCCACACTGTCTTTGGCAATGGATTTGAGTTTTACATAAATCAATTTACTGTTTTTGAACATTTTCGCAATTTCAGCATCTAGATAGAGCGATTTGAGATAGGATGCTAGATATCCTTCTGTTATACCAAGGCGCTCTGCAAAATCGTTCAAGATCAGTTTTAGCTCTTTCTCACCCTCTTTCGCATCATCAGTGATGTTGTAAACTCCTTTGATGCCTTTGAGGCCATTTTCTAGCATATGGATCGCTTTGAGTACCTGTTTCGGATCTTCATACTCTAGACTCACTTCAATGTCGCTTTTGACAATGCCGGCTTGAGGAACGATAACATTGATCTCTTCAAATGGCGGATGTCGGAATGTTTCAACGATGCGTTTGATATCTTCTGCAATTGCCCTCGCACTTCTATCTCTTACCATATCGCTACTATCATACTCGATAGAAAAAAGAGGAGTAATATATCTATCCACAAAGTTTTGAGGCTTTAGTTCATGCAAATTGACAAATATATGAAATAGATTGCTCCCTGTTTGAGCATTGTTTTTCGCATCCAACTTCATTCCAAAAATTGCAGTCACAGAAGAGACTTCATCTTTTTTAACCGAATGTAAAATAGCTTGTTCCAATTTTGAAACAATCTTTTGGGTATCTTCCACATCGGAATTGACATTGACCGACCCACTGATGTAAATCTGCGTCGTATCAAATGCGGGAAAAAGCTGAAATTTTGTCTCCTTGAGCAAGATAAATGTCCCAAAAAGAATAGAACCAACTAAAAGAAGCGTTGAAACTCTCTTTCTTTCCAATAAAAACCGCAAAACATTTTCGTACAAATCACCTAAAAATTGCCATAGCCTTGATGGCTTCTTTTTCTTCCCGACTTTTAAAATCTCTTTTGCGTGTAAAGGTAAAAAATAGAAGGCTTCAAAAAGTGAGCTTAACAGGAGTATGGAAATAATAACAGGAAGAATTCGTATAAAGATTCCCATCTCTCCACTGATAATAAGGAGCGGTAAAAAGGCAAAAATGGTTGTAGCCGTAGCCGTCAAAACAGCGGGGAACATCTCCAGTGAGCCTTGAATGGCCGCTGTTTTGGCATCCTCTCCCATCTCTAGATGGCGATAGATATTTTCCGCCACGACAATCGCTTCATCGACTAGCATTCCCAATGCAATGAGAGCGCCAAATAAAGAGAGCATATTGAGACTATATCCAAGCATCTCCAATGAGATAAGTCCGATCATAAAACTAACGGGAATCCCCATACCCACAACAAGTGCTATGCGCCAATCCACTGTCAACAAAAGTGCCGTAAATACCAAAATAAGACCAAAAATGAGATTGGATGTAACGGTATTGAGTCTATTCCGAATCCAGATAGATGTATCTGTATAGATCTTAAACTCAAAACCGGGATAACGATTTTTATATGTAAGTAAAAGTTTTTTTATCTTTTTGACAAGCTCAATCGCGTTGCCGTTTTTTGTTTTGGTGACATTGATAGAAACATTTGGTTTACCATTGAAATGGGAAAGTGTTACCGGCTCACTCAGTGTAAAAGAGACATTTGCGATATCGCCCAGTCGAACCCTCTTTTTGCCTATAACCAAAATAGTATTTTCAAGTGCTCGCTTCTCTTTTTTTCCGTTCTGCGTCGTTAAAAAGAAGTGGTTGCCTCTTTGTTTGATGCTGCCAATTGGGAATATGGTTGACAATTGTGCGACTAGATCACTCACTTGGAGAAGGCCGAGTCCCAAGGCATTGATTTTTTGGGGATCGATTGCGATCTGTAACTCATCCTCTCTCCAACCTCTGATATCCACCTCACTTAAGTTTTTCAAAGATGTGAGATCGCTTTTGAGTCTATCCGCCACATCGAGCAGTTTGTGTTCATTTGCATCAGTAGCGATAGCTATGAGAACCAAAGGGAAGCTTTTTGTGAGTATCGTAGCAATTGGCTCGTCCATATCGGGTGGCAAATCTTTCCGTATCTTGGCGATTTTATCCTTCACATCGTTTAGCACCAAAAGATTATTTGCACCCTCTTTGATATCGGAAACGATTGTAAAGCTTCCATTTTTAATAATCGCATCGATATCATAAAGATTTTGCACATTTTTGAGCTCATCTTCAAGATTTTTTACTACCATCTTGTCCAGTGTCTGGGCACTAGCCCCCGCATATCCACCACTAATAAGTATCTTATCAAGAGTTGCTGGTGGAAAAATCTCTTTCGGGACGCTTTTGTAGGCAAAAATGGAAAGAATAAAAATGAACAGCAAAAAAAGATGGTTGAGCGTAGCCTTCTCTATGGCAAATTCAAGAAACTTTTTCATTGCTGCCTCAGAAAATGGAGTCTAAAACCTGATTTTTAAAGCGGATCTGTTCCAATTTTTGTTGCAATAGTCTATGCTCCTCTTTCAAAATTTCGTAATCGTCTAAAAGCTTATTGATTTTTCTACTTTTATAATAGATCTGATTGCTAATGTAGATTTTTGGGAAAATGAGTGCAAAAATGATGGCGATAACCAGAAAAGTCAGAATGAGATCTTTTAGATCGAGTAGACTCTGCTCATATTCGGCCTCTTCAAAAGATTTTAAAAGTTCCTTTTTCTCTTCACTCTTCATCTCACTCCTTGAATTGGAAGACTCTCAGTTTGGCACTTCTTGCTCGTGGATTCTCTTCAAGCTCATCAATGGATGCCACTATCGGCTTTTTCGTCACGATATTTCCTAATGCATGGTTTGCCCCACAGGTACATCGCATCGCTTCAGGTGGGCAAATGCAGCTTTTCGCCCACTCTTTGAAATGCTGTTTGACGATTCTGTCTTCTAAAGAGTGGAAAGTGATGATAGCCACTTTTGCTCCTTTTGGCTTGTGGCGTTCCAAAGCGTCTAAAAGACCTTTCAACTGATCAAGTTCCTTGTTCACCTCTATTCGGATTGCCTGAAAAAGTGTCGTTGCAGGATGAACCCTTTTATTTTTTGGCAGAATCTTTTGAGCAATCTCGGCAAGCTGCGTTGCACTCTGTATCGGTCTATTATGAATGATAGCTTTTGCAAGTTTACCAGAGTGTCGAATCTCTCCATACTCTTTGAATATACGTTTCAACTCCTCTTCGTCATAGGTGTTGACCACATGGTAGGCGCTTAACTCGGCATTTTGGTCCATTCGCATATCAAGATTTTCACTATGAATAGAAAAACCACGATCTTTTTTATCCAGTTGCAAAGAGGAAACGCCTATATCAGCCAAAACTCCTTGCACATCATGTGTTTGTAATATATCTTCAATTACATCAGCAAATCTGCCTTGAATAATCTGGACTCTGTCACCGTAGGATGCGAGTCTTTGTTTCGAAAAGGCGATCGCTTCGCTATCTTGATCTATCCCTACTATCTTAATATCTGGATTGCTTTTCAATAACGCTTCACTGTGTCCGCCATACCCGAGGGTAGCATCGACTATAGTCCCTTTCCTATCTTTAAAACTCTCCAAAACTTCATTCAATAAAACAGGTTTATGAGGTGCGTTCACAAAGCTCCTTTATCGTCTCATACACACCACCAATCATAGTGTCTATCTCTTCGAAATCAATAATATATGGGGGCATGAAGTATACCACACTCCCTAGAGGTCTAATAAAGATCCCTTTTTTCAAACACTTTTGATTTATTTGTAGTCCAATGCGCTCTTTTGCGTCGAATCCTTGCAGCTCCACCGCTGCGATCATTCCTGTTTGACGCACCTCTTTGACACAGGGGAGTTCACGAAAAAGTTGCAGTTTACGCTGGATGTAATCGATTTTCACTCGATTTTTTTCAATTACATCTTCTTGTTCGAAAATATCGAGTGTTGCATTTGCAGCTGCACAAGCTAAAGCGTTTCCAGTATAGCTGTGCGAATGCAAGAAGGCTTTGAACTCATTGTAGTCACAATAAAAAGCGTTGTAAACCTCATCAGTCGTTAGGACAACCGAAAGTGGAAGATAGCCCCCTGTTAGCCCTTTTGATAGACACATAAAATCTGGAGAGATTCCGGCTTGCTCACAGGCAAACATCGTACCACTCCTACCAAATCCTACGGCAATTTCGTCTGTAATGAAATGAACATCATACGCTTCACAAAGCTTTTTCGCCTCCGTGAGATACTCAGGTGCATACATATGCATATATCCTGCACATTGTACAAGGGGTTCTACAATAAAAGCGGAAATCTTGCCCTTATTTGTTTCAAAAACCCTCTGCAAATCTTCTATCGCCTCTTGTGTCGCTTCAGGACTTCGATCTTTTGGAACCTTAGCTTGCAAAGTTTGGATCATAATCTCTTCATAAGTCTCTTTGTAGAGTTCCACATCTCCAACGGCCAAAGCCCCCAGTGTTTCGCCATGATAACTGTTTGTCAAGGAGACGAAATAGGGTCTTGTTTCTCCCCGATTTTTAAAATAGTGAAAACTCATCTTCAAAGCTACTTCGATGGCGCTGCTGCCGTTATCGGCATAGAAACATCTGTTGAGCCCGTTTGGGGTTAGCCGCACAAGACGTTCACTCAGTCGCACTATCTGTTCATGGGTGAATCCTGCAAATATCACATGTTCCAATACCGAAAGCTGTTCTTGAATCTTTTCATTGATGTATGGATTTCGATGTCCAAAGAGATTGACCCACCAGCTGCTTATACTATCAATGTACCGATTGCCATCGAAATCGTACAGATAGATTCCCTCTGCTTTCTTGATAGGAATAAGTGGGATCGATTCATGATCTTTCATCTGGGTACAAGGATGCCAGATATGTTTTAAATCGCGTTCCATTATCTGGGCATTTGTCATGCTTTACCTTTATTGTCTATTAATATCTTTTTCAATACAATAAGCCCAATTATTATACAAAGGTTGGCTTATGATTAGCTGGATGCAAAAACATAAAAAATATCTTGTCATTACCATATGGATCAGTACGATCGCTTTTGTAGGGGCCGGATTTGTCGGATGGGGTGCATACAAATATGGCTCAGCATCTGATGCAGTCGCCGAAGTGGGCAATGAAAAAATAACACTGAAAGAGTTTCAACAGCGTTATGCAAATGTATACAACTACTACAACAAGATGCTGCAAGGGAAACTTGATCAAGAACAAGCCAAAAAGATGGGCCTGGACAAAATGGTACTCAATGAACTGATCCAAGAAGCTCTTTTGGAAAACTATGCCCACGACCTTGGCCTCATAGTGACGGATGAAGAGGTGGCTCAAAAGATCGCTTCCATGAAAGTTTTTTGGCAAAACGGCCATTTTGAAAAGAGTCTCTACAACAAACTATTACAGCAAAACCGTATCAAACCAAAAGACTTTGAACAGAGCATTCGAAAAGAGCTTCTTTTGAACAAACTCCATCAAGCACTCTTATACTCAAAACCTCTACAACTCGAATTTGACACGATGGCTTCCGCTCTCTTCATGGGCGATAAAATAGAATATACCGTTTTAACTGACAAGGATATCGATGTTACCGTCACACGAACAGAGCTGAAAAAGTATTATGATAAACATAAAAATGAATATAAAACGGCTCCAAAATATGACCTCTCCATAATAGAGATGCCTATCAAACATTTCAAAGTCAGTGAGGAGGAACTCAAGAGCTACTATAAACAGAATAGACTCAAATACAAAGACGCAAACGGTAAAATTCTTCCTTTTGATAAAGCGAAAAAACAGGTGATGCATGATCTTGATATCAAAAAAAGCAAAAAAGAGGCTCTCAAAAAGTACATTCAATTTAAAAAAGGAAAATTACAAGCGCAAAAACATCTGATCGTAGCTCAAAATAACACATCGTTCCCCCTCCCTCTCATGCAAAAAATTGCACAAGCTTCTCAAAATAGCGTATTGAAGCCAATCTTGGTCGAAGATCGCTATGTTATCGTCAAAGTCAATAAAAAAATTCCACCATTGCCGATGCCTTTTGAAAAAGCCGTTACAGAGGTGAAAAAAGATCTGTTACAACAAAAACGTTATCAACTTTTACTTGAAAAAGCGAAAAAGATGGTCAAAAATTTCAAGGGAACTATAACAGAGGGTTATATCAGTAAAGAGGATTTCGATAAGCTGAACCAACTTTCACCCCAAGAGGCTCAACTGTTTTTACAAAAGCTTTTCATCTCCCAAGACGCGAGGGGTTTTGTGGCACTTGGAAACAAAAAAGTCGTTCTGTATCACATTCTTGATCAAAAACTGCAACTGATGCCTAAAATAAGGAAAAATAAAGCACTGATAAGCAATAATAGTGTAAAGTTAAAAAATACGATCCAAAATGACAATTTGATAAAAAAATTACAAACTATGTATGAAATAAAAGTGTACAAAGGAATTTAGTTGTCAAAAACGATTTTAGCGATCGATATAGGGTCAACAAAAGTTGCCACTCTGATTGCCCAAAGAAATGATGAAGAGACACTCGTTGTCACAGGTAGTAGTGTCACAAAAACACAGGGTCTCAAAAAAGGAGTCATCACTAACATAGATTTGGCCACGAAATCCATCAAAGAAGCGTACGAAGATGCAAATAGAATCTCTGGAACATCCCCTACAAAGGCAATAGTCTCGATTTCCGGAGCCTACGTCAAAGGTACGAACAGTACCGGAATAGTCAATATTCCAAATAAAGAGATCTCCATCGATGAAATCAATAGAGTGATGCAGACTGCTCTATATAATGCGAACATTCCTCATGAATATGAAGTGATTCATGTGCTTCCATACAAATTCAAAGTCGATGGACAAGATTTCATTGAAGATCCTCTCGGTATGAATGCAAGTAGACTGGAAGTGGATGTGCATATCATCGCTGCACCAAAATCGAGTATCTCCAATCTGAAAAAAGCTGTACAGCAAGCGGGCTTACAAATCGAATCGATTGTCTTGAGCGGATACGCTTCTGCAATCGCTACGCTCAACGAAGATGAAAAAGAGCTTGGTGCCTGTGTGATCGATATGGGCGGCAGCACATGCAACCTTGTGATCCATGCGGGAAACTCTATTGTCTATAATGACTTTTTGGCAGTTGGCTCGATGCATATCACAAACGATCTTTCGATGGCTCTACATACCCCCCTGTCCGTAGCCGAAGAGATAAAATTGCTCTACGGCAATATCAAAAACGCTCAGGCTGAAACAATTGAGATTCCCTCCATAGGAGAGGAAGGGGCTACACATCAGGTCTCTTTGGAGATTGTCTACAACGTCATTTATGCCCGAGTAGAAGAGACCCTCATGATACTGGCCCAATCTATCGAAAAAAGTGGCCTGAAAGACCAGATAGGCGGTGGAATCGTACTCACGGGCGGAATGACTAAGCTTGGCGGCATCCGAGAATTGGCGAACGCCATTTTTGATCACATGCCAACGCGCATTGCGAAACCGAGAAGTCTTCAAGTTATGCCAAAAGAGTGGAACGATCCGGCTTTTGCCACTGTCGTGGGTTTGGTGCTTTATGGCAATGGAGAGTTTACTCCATATGAGATCGATTCCAATCGCCGTTTGCGATACAGCAAAGAGCTTATATCCATCAATGAAAACCCTCATTTTAATGAGGATATACAGCATGAGGATTCTCACCATGCCGAAAAAGAGGATCTTTTGAATCTTGAGGAGATGGAGTCTTTTGAAGAGAAGAAAAAGAAAAAAAGTATTGGCGGATTTTTCAAATGGCTTACGCAACTATTTTAAATCTCTAGGAAGGATGGGTGATGGAGAACGGTTTTAATATCGAAGAAAAACATAAAGTAACTGGAGCAAATATAAAAACTGTTGGCGTTGGTGGTGGCGGCGGAAACATGATAGGCCATATGATCGCTGAAGGCATTGACGGGATAGAACTGATCGTTGCCAACACAGATTCCCAAGCGCTGTCCACATCGCACGCGCATGTAAAAATCCAGCTTGGCGAAAAAACAACAAGAGGACTGGGGGCCGGGATGAAGCCGGAGATCGGTCGCGAAGCCGCCCTGGAAAGCTATGACGAAATCAAGGAGAAACTTGAAGGAGCCGATATCGTCTTCATCTCTGCTGGTATGGGAGGCGGTACGGGGACAGGAGCAGCCCCCATCATAGCTCAAGCAGCAAAAGAAGTTGGAGCATTAACGATCTCGGTTGTAACAAAACCTTTTAAATTTGAAGGTCGCAGACGAAGTAGACTTGCCGAAGAAGGAATCAACGAACTCAAAAAAGAGAGTGATTCCATTGTCGTGATTCCCAACGATAAACTTCTCTCCATTGTCGATAAAAAACTGGGAATCAAAGATAGCTTTCGCATCGTCGATGATGTCCTTGCAAGAGCGGTGGGAGGAATAAGCGGAGTCATTCTCTCCTATGGTCAAAACGATATCAACCTTGACTTTGCCGATGTCCAGACAGTCATGAGCCATAGAGGTCTGGCACTCATGGGTGTGGGCGAAGCCCAAGGCGAAAACTCTGCATACGAAGCGATCAAAAGTGCCGTTGAGTCACCATTGCTGGACAATATGTCCATCAACGGTGCGATGGGTGTGCTTGTCCACTTTACGATTCATCCGGACTACCCACTTGTGGATATCAGTGAAGCGATGGATGTTGTCTATGAAAGCGCAGATGAAGATGCACATGTTATTTTTGGTACGACAACAAATGAAAACATGGCTCCAGATCAAGTCAAAATCACTCTCATCGCCACGGGTTTCGAACATCAAGAGGAGAAATCGGAACCTGTACAGATCGTAAAACCTATCCAAGACACCATGAAAATACGAAAGAAAGTAAGTGGAGGATACGAAGAGAACGAGGATGTTCTCGACATTCCAACTTTTCTCAGAAAGCAGATGGATTAAAATCCTCTGCCTACACCGTTTACTCTACTATTTTGATAGGACCTTCGCCCTTCCCTTCCAAAAACTGCCTTACATACGGATTTGTCGAATTTTGAAAATGCTCTTTGTCTCCATATTCGATAATCTTTCCATCATAAAGCATGGCAAAATAGTCCCCACATTTGAAGCTCTCTTTAATATCGTGACTAATTAGAACAGAAGTCACCCCCAGGTTTTCTTGAGTCTTCTTGATAAGCTGTGAAATGAGATCACTTGTTATTGGGTCGAGCCCACTTGTGGGTTCATCATACAAAATGATACCCGGATCGAGCACAATGCTTCTTGCAAGCCCAACTCTTTTTCGCATCCCGCCACTAAGCTCGTCTGGATAGAGTTTCAAAACTTTTTTTGGCTCAAGTCCTACCATAACGAGGCGCTCTTCCACTTTTTGACGGATTTCACTCTCACTCAAGTTCGTATGTTCACGCAATGGAAAAGAGACATTCTCATACACATTCATGCTATCAAATAGTGCACCACTTTGAAAAAGATAACCTATTTTTTTGCGCATAGCAAAAACTGTCTCTTCATCGGCCTTTGCCATATCCACATGATCTACCCACACTTCTCCCTGATCCGGTTTCAAAAGTCGTACGATATGTTTGATGATCGTCGACTTCCCACCACCAGATAGACCTAAAATGACAGTCGTTTTTCCCTTGACAATATTGAGATCGACACCTTTTAAGACCTGATTATCGCCAAAACGTTTCCAAAGATTTTTGATACGGATGATATATTCCACCCTTATCCTTTACACTGAAGATAGAGTCTGCGCCCAAGCAACAACAAAAGAGAAAACCCTAGCAATCCAAAATCGATTTCACTCGCTTTATGAAGTGATTGAAACAATGGGTCATTGATAACACTACTCCCTTTGGCTTGGAACGCAACTATTTGCTTAGTATAATACAAGGTAAATAAAAATATCATCAAAACGGCAGTCGCAGCTGATGGAAGAACAATTCTATCTCGAATAAAACGTTTATAATCATAGGATTCTCGTACAATGATGGCGATCGCCGTCGTATTGAGTAGATAATTACTCTTAACAAAAATTGCCGTCATAACAAGTCCCATCTGGAAATGATTCAGGAGATTTTCTCCAATATAACTATTTGCATGAAAGACCACCGGTGCCACAAATGCCCCCAAAGTTACAACGAGTCCTAGTGTTACCCCGAGCAACATCATATAGGTTATATCAATCCATCGCAACATAACATCTCCTTTGTATAATAAATCCACGATCCAATCCCGCCAAATCTTTAAAAAACCGAACATCAATATCTTTTCTACTCTTCACATAGTCTCGGATAGCATTTTTTTGATCAAAACCCATCTCACAAGCCAAGATTTTTGCACTGCTTTGCAAAAAAAGATCGATGATTTTTTTCAAAATTTCGTCCCCTTCTCTACCACCAAAGAGTGCTTCATGAGGTTCATATTTTGCGACATTTGGTTCAAGTTCAAACCCTTTGGCAATATAAGGCGGATTCGAGACGATCACATCGATTTTTTTTTCAACTCCATCTAAAAGATCGGTCTGCACCAACTCGATATCTAGGCCAAATTTCTGAAAGTTTTTCCGAGCACAAGCTATCGCTTTATCACTTATATCGGTTGCGGTGATTTGCAAAGATGGAAACTTCATTTTCAAAATGGCACTTATAACCCCACTGCCGACGCCAATCTCTGCAAGAGACTCGTCTCCTCTAAGCTCTTTAGAGACTTCATCTATCAATATTTCTGTCTCAGGTCTTGGGATAAGGACTCCATTTTGTATAAAAAACTCCTCCCCGTAAAAAGAGACTCTCTGTATTATATATTCGATCGGTTCATAAGCCAGACGCCTTTTGACAAGTTCGAAAAAAGGTTTGGCATCGATCTTCTCTTCTGGATGAGCGTGCAGATAGACACGACTCTTTTTAATCGCATAAGCCAAAAGGATCTCTGCCTCCAGAAGAGGCCTTTGGGCAACTTTGGCTAACTCTGCCCTAGCCCTGTGAAGTGCTTCATCTATCCTCATCAATAGAGACACACTTTCCTCTCAATGCTTCATCCGCTTCACTCGTTTCTTCAAAGCCCAGTGCTTTAAGTCGTTCCAAAATCGGCGGATGAGAGTAGTAGAAAAAGATATAGAGCGGATGGGAAAGTGGAAAGTGGCTATTCTCTTCTACAAGTTTCAAAAGTGCATTTCGAAGATTTGCTCGTCCTCCCAGTTCACTGCCGTATCTGTCTGCTGCAAACTCGTTTTTACGGCTTACAAAATTGATAAGGGGCATGAAGAAAAAGAAAAAGACCGGGCTCAAAAGCAAAAACATGGCAATCACACTATATGGCGCATGTGGTGGTATACCAGCCTGTTCATACAAAGAAGCCGGTAGATTGGCGAAGATGTAAAAAAGAGCAAAAAACATGACACCCATCATCACGATATTTTTCAAAATATCTTTATGTTTAAAGTGGCCCAACTCATGTCCCAACACAGCCAACAGCTCTTTTTTTGAGAGTTTGTCGATGAGTGTATCGAATAGAACCACTCTTTTACTTTTACCAAGACCTCCAAAGTAGGCGTTGAGCCTCGTATCCCGTTTGCTAGAATCGACAACATACACGCCGTTTGCTCTGAATCCGCTTTTAGCCATGAGCTCTTCGATATCTTTTTTGAGCTCTTCATCTTGCAAAGGTGTAAATTTGTTAAACATCGGGGCGATGAGCGTTGGATAGATGGCATTGATAAGAATTATTACTGAAAATATAAATACAAATCCCCAAATCCACCAGTTGGAGACATGAAGCATAATCCAGCCAACGATATAGACAAGAATAGAAGCAAAAACCAAAAAGAGCAGCGCCATTTTAATCTGGTCTTTTATGAAAAGAGAAATTGTAGATTTGTTAAACCCGAACTCCTCATCCAAAACAAATTTTTGATAAATATCAAAAGGAAGCGTTACAAGATAATTGATTGCAAAGAAAAGATCGATATAGACCACGCTTTTGATCAATATATCGTCAATCTGGATCATGGTATCGAGCCATCTTAGACCAAATCCCATCCAAAACAGAAACAGAATATACTCTATAAATGTTTCCAAAATTGCGATACGCTCTTTTTTAAAACTGTACCGTCCAGCTTTGATAAATTTAGATGGAAGCATCAAAACCGCTTTTGTATGTTTTGCTTTTGCCACAAATCCAGCCTGCATCACTGAAACATAGAGTTTGACTAAAATATAGATCCCATACAGGATACTGACACCCAACATCCTTTTCCTTTTTGAAAATTTTGACTATTATACTTAAAAAGCATTACTATTTCGTTGCTGAAAATTCTTAAGAAAAAACATAAACGATTTTAAAGGAAAAAATCAATGGCATTGATAGATCTTACACAGATTAAAAAGAGTTACGAAGCACAGAAGATCCTATGTGGTGTAGACTTTACAATCGATGAAGGGGAACGAGTAGCGATTGTCGGGAAAAATGGCAGCGGTAAATCGACTTTGATGAAAATAGTGGCAGGATTGGAAGATTTTGACGAAGGGGAGAGAAAAGTTCGACAAAACTTGAAGATTAGAATGCTCCCGCAGGTTCCAAAATTTGATCCAATACTGACAGTAAAAGAGGCAATTTTAGACCAACTCAAAGAGATCAATGAGGCAAAAAAAAGATATGAGCAAGTGAGTATCAAAATAGCCGAAAATCCGGAAAACAACGCTCTTTTGGAAGAGCTCAATGCCCTCAGCAATTTTCTTGATTATCACAATGCCTGGAATATGGAAGAGAAAATCGAACGAGTCTTGCAAGAGTTTCATCTCAAAAAATATGAAGAGAGACTCGTCACCACACTCAGCGGCGGAGAGCAAAGACGTGTAGCTCTGGCAGGGCTTCTGCTTCAAAAACCGGATCTACTGCTTTTGGATGAACCAACCAACCATCTTGATGTCTATATGGTCTCTTTTTTGGAGGAGATGATTGCAAAAGAGCGCTACACCATGCTTTTTGTAAGTCACGACAGATATTTTATAGACAATGTAGCGACACGTGTAGTTGAAGTGGAAGATTGCCATCTTCGAAGTTTCAAAGGAGGATACAGCAGCTATCTTGAACAAAAAGAGGAACTTTTAAAAAACATGCAAAAGCAGCATGAAAATCTTTTGCGACTTCTCAAACAAGAAGAGGAGTGGCTCAGGCGAGGTGTAAAAGCGAGAGTGAAACGGAATGAAGGACGCAAGAAACGCGTCCTTGAACTCCGTGAAAAAGCCAAAAAAAATCCTGCCCTCATTAAAAAAGTACAACTGCAGTTGGAGCGGGAAAAGAAACATTTTAACAGAGAGGATGGCATCAGTAAGAAAAAAGTTCTCTTTGAGCTGGAACATATCACAAAATATGCCGGTGACAAACTTCTTATAAAAGATTTCTCCACAAGAATTTTACAACGTGACACAATAGCCATTGTAGGGAAAAATGGAACGGGAAAATCAACCTTCTTGCAGCTGCTGTTAGGCCAGACAAAACCGGATAGCGGAATTATCAAACGGGGCGATTTTACAATCGGCTATTTTGATCAACATAGGACGATGCTGGATGACGACAAAAATCTTATCGAAACATTTTGCCCCAATGGAGGAGATAGAGTGGAAGTTTGGGGTAAAAGTATCCATGTATATGGATATCTGAAAAATTTTTTATTCCCAAAAGAGTTTTTGGATAAAAAGATTGGAAGTCTCAGTGGTGGAGAGAAAAATCGTGTTGCACTGGCACTGCTTTTTACAAAAAAGGTGGATTGTCTCATTTTGGATGAGCCTACGAACGATTTGGACATTCCAACAATCAACATCTTGGAAGAAAATCTCCTCAAATTTCCCGGAGCGGTTATTTTTGTAAGCCATGATCGCTATTTCGTCGATAAGATCGCTAAAAAACTCTTTATATTTAAAGGAAACGGTATCGTTGAAGAGTCCTATCAAAGCTATAGCGAATATCTAGAAATAGAAAAAGAGATTCATGAACTAGAAACGTTAGAAAAAACCTTACACACAGTCCAAGAAAAGCCGATACGAGTTCGACAACGCAAGGAAAAACTCTCATATAAAGAGCAAAAAAGACTTGAAGAACTCCCAACTCTCATCGAGTCTCTCGAAGAAACGATAGCACAAATCAACGAATGTCTCAGCAATCCTGAATGCTATGAAAAAGAGGGAATTGTAGCGATTTCTCAAAAACTGGAAGAACTCGAAACAGAACATGAAAAACTGTTAGAAGAGTACCTTGATCTCGAAGAAAAAAGAGAACGGATAGAAGGAATGCAATGAAATTCAAACTCAATCAATATATCCAAGATGATATTTTCAATAAAGAGCACCCCAGTGATTTCGATCTCAGCAACGGATACGGGATTTTGATATTACGGCTGCCATATATCAAAGAAAACCGGGTACATGTTGTGAGTTACGCCTTTTTGATCAAGAATAAAGAGGTGTACATATTTGATAGAAGTTCTAAAGAGTTCGCCCTATTGGGAGATTTTATCAGTTTACACAGTTATCTGGATGTACGGATCGATAAGATTTTGGCAAAGATCTCCCGTTTGCAAACAACGATAGAAAAACTCGAAGATAGACTCTACGAAAACGACATCGATACGAACTTTGCAAATGAGTGGCTGATGCTCAAAAAAGAGCTCTCTTTGATAGAACGACTCATGTCCCATGCCATGATAGCGTTTGGTCGGTTTACAAAACACTACAGAGCCGAACTTGATGAACATGCTTACAAAGACCTCGAAGAGCACCTAGATAGGGCATTTCGTTTTAGTAAAGCCTCTCTTGAAAAACTCGACAACCTATATAGCTTCTATCAGGCTAAGATGGATGAAAAGATGAATAAAATTATGTTTATTTTGACTATAATCTCAGCGATTTTCTTACCACTAACCCTAATCACGGGCTTTTTTGGAATGAATACAAGTGATCTGCCTTTGACTCAAACCTCCAATGGAACATTGAAAGCTACAGTCTTGGCTATTCTTTTTGAGATTCCCTTTGTATTTTGGATTTGGAGAATGATCAAAAAATATTGATCACTCCAAGAATTCAATGATACTCTCTTGAATCTTCTCTTTTGGAATTACTGTATCGTGGATGATAGGCTTTTCAAACAAAGCTTTGATTCTTTCAGGAATCTTTGCTCCTGTCATTTGTGAAACAGCTTCCAAAGCCTCTTGGTCACGAATATTTTTATCTTTTCCTGTCAAAGCCTTATAGACTGTTGGAGCAAATTTCGTCCACTCCGCTGTTGAGTAGGCGATATTGTCCATATTACGGTGACTTTTATAGAGTTTCACTGTTGTAGCAGTATGTGGATCCATCAGATAGTTTTTCTCTTCCACATACTCTTTGATTATCTTCAAAACCTCATTATCTGTAGTAAAATCAGCATCAAAATCTTCTTGCAACGCTTCGAGCTCTTTAGGTGTCAATGCATAAAAGTCATTTTCATTGAGACTTTCCATAAGCTCTTTTGTCCGTGCAGGCCCAAATTTATCATAGAGTACGCGCTCGACATTTGAAGATTTCAAGATATCCATCGCAGGAGAGCTCGTCTGAATCAAACACTTGTCTCTCAAGTCATAGCGTCCCTCTTTGATGAGCTGTGTTAAGACATTGTTTGCATTGGAAGCGATTGATATTTTTTCAATCGGCAAACCCATTTTCTTCGCGTAATATGCTCCCAGTGCATTGCCGAAATTTCCACTTGGTACAATTAAATTGATTCTATCTCCAAAATTGATATCTCCTTTGCGCATAAGCTCAAGATAACTGTGGAAATGGTAGATAATTTGAAAGATGATCCGTCCAAAATTGACAGAGTTCGCAGCACTGAGCTTAATCCCTTTGCTTTGTAAAAACGCTTTAAATTCGGAAGATGCCAAAAGGTTTTTCAGCGCTGTCTGTGCATCGTCAAAATTGCCTTCGATTCCTATGACTTTGAGGTTCTCTCCATCTTCCGTTACCATTTGGAGTCGCTGTACATCACTTGTTCCACCAGCTGGATAGAGACAAGCCACTTTAATGTTTGGCTTGTTTTTAAATGTCTCCAATGTCGCTGGACCAGTATCTCCGCTGGTAGCTGCAAGTATCAGATAGTTCTCTCCTCTTTGTTTTGCCAAGACTGAGAGGATATGACCAAATGGCTGCAGTGCCATATCTTTAAAAGCTCTTGTCGGTCCATGATAGAGCTCACTGACATAAAATTTCTCTTCTACTTGAACGACAGGTACAGGATTGTTTGGATCGTCGAATCTGTCATACAGATCCAAAGCCTCTTTGATTAAACTATCCTCTATATCAATTCCAAAACGTTTTAAAAGATCATAAGCCAACTCTTTGTAACTACTCTTTAAGTGGCTGTGATAAAATGCTTCATCCAATGTCGGAAGAGATTCAGGAACATAAAGACCTCCAAAACTTGCACTTGGACTCAAAATCGCCTGACTAAATGACACTTTTTCAGGTTTTACCCCATCATTTCCTCTTGTTTCTACAAACAGCATTCTTGCCCTTTAAATTTTTTGCTTATTCTACCAAAACTAACTGCATCCAAGATAGATATTTTTCATCCACTTCTGCCATGTTGATTGCCACAATTTCTGGAACTTCGTAAGGATGCATTTCACGAATGACACTTTTTACTTTGTCAAAACTATCGCTTTTAATGATCAACAGCAGTTCATCCTCCTCTTCGATATTTCCTTTCCATTCATAAATGGAGAGAAGACCCGGAACTACATTGACACAAGCAGCCGCTCTTTTTTGCACAAGTGCTCTTGCTATCTGTTTTGCCGTTTCCATATCGGGAACCGTTGAAAAAATGACTTTCATCTAGCCTCCTAACACCTGTGTTCCAATACCTTCACTTGTAAAAATTTCCAAAAGGAGTGAATGCTCCACTCTACCATCGATGATATGGGCTTTTTCCACACCTTCATCAATGGCTTCCAAACAGGCATCCACTTTGGGAATCATTCCACCACTTATCGTTCCATCTTTTTTCAGTAGTTCAATTTTTTCTTCCGTAAGCGTCGAAATGAGCTTGCCTTCCTTATCAAGTACGCCTGGAGTGTCTGTCAAAAAGATAATTTTTTTTGCTTTCAATGCTCCCGCTACTTTGCTGGCACATAGATCCGCATTGATATTGTATCCAGGATGGCCCAATTGATTACTCGCCGCAATCGGTGCGATCACGGGTACGAACTGCTCTTGCAAAAGGTTGTGAATGACACTTGGATCGATATGGTCAATTACCCCCGTATACCCAAACTTTTCAAAATCTTTTGGACGCGCCGTGATAAAGTGCGCATCTTTTCCACTCACACCTATCGCTTTTGCCCCATGGTTATTTAATAGGCTCACAATCTCCTTGTTGATATCTCCACTTAAAACCATCTCAACGATCTCCATGACGTCGGCCGTAGTGACACGTTGACCGTCGATAAATGTCGTATCGATTTTGAGTCTGTTGAGAATTTCGGTTATTCGTTTGCCGCCACCATGCACAATCACAGGTTTGATGCCAACAGTATAGAGCAGTAGTATATCTTGGGCAAATTTCTCTTTAAGTTTTTGGTCTGTTTGTGCGCTTCCTCCATATTTTATGACAAAAATCTCATCCCTAAATTTCTTGATAAACGGAAGAGCGTCAAGCAGTGTCTGAACGATTTGTATCTTTTTTTTCATAATACTCCTTTATATATCTGTCTACTTTCTCATACACTTCATCTTTCAACTTCATCTCAAGCTCCAAAATGGAAAGAGGATAGGAAAACTGCTTCAATTTTACCGCATCTTTCCTTGTAACCAAGAATGAATCTGGTTGTTCTTTTCGCCATATCTTTTCAAGTTCTTCTTTTGTAAAGTGATGGTGGTCTTCGAAAAAATAGGTTTTTGTCTCACGAGGAACATAGGAAAGTAATCTTTTTGGATTCGCTATGGAAGTCACTAAAACCATCTTTTCTTGTGGATTGCTAATCCATACACTTCTTAAAAAGTCTCTCTTTTCTTTTATCACCAAATCCGCTTTGGATAAAAAAAAGCGAGGAAGTCTATAGGGACCACTTGGAAGGCAAAATCGATTTGGCGTATCCACGTCGATAAGAATGTCAAATTTTTGATAGGGTTTATGAAAAGCATCATCTAAAAAAACTGCTTCACACCCCATCTCCTGTGCCTTTTTAATCCCCTCTTCTCTTCTTTCGCAGACGATAACGACAGCATTTGGCACCATTTGAGCCAGCATTACCGCTTCATCACCGCACTCTTTGGCATTGCATAGAAGAGCTTTTCCATCACTGACTATTCGAAGTCCTTTACTTTCTCTTCGATAACCTCGAAGAACTATCGCACACTTCTCATATCTTTTTGCCAGTACAGCAATCGTGGGGGTTTTTCCACTCCCTCCAACGATCAAATTGCCTACACTGACGATCGGGAGATGAAAATCTTGTTCATGCACGACCATCTTTTTCAATATCGCAATGGAACAATAAATGGTCGTAAACGGAAGAAGCAGGAAAGAAAGGAATCGATGATAGAAAGAGGGACGATAAAACCCCTCTTCAAAAAAATGGATTACACTCTTGATTTAGCCACCTCTTTGATCTGTTCTACTACATAATAGACGTCTTCATCACTCATACCGGCATGGATTGGAATAGAGAGAATCTGTTGATAGTTTCTCAGAGCTTTTGGAAAATCGTTGATTCGGAGGCTATATTTTTGTTTATAATAGCTCAATAGGTGAAGAGGGATATAGTGCAATCCCACTTCAATTCCTCTTTTATAAAGTTCTCTGGCAAATGAGTCCCTGTTTTTATCTATTTTGATAATAAAGAGAGAGTAGATATGGTCTCGAACCTCTTTTGGTAGCTCGATATGTGGTGTATTTGCCAATTCTCGATGATAAATAGCGGCAATTTGGCGTCTTCGCTCAATAGCCGTATCGTTTTTTTCCAGTTGCGCTAGATTAAAAGCGGCTTCTAGATCACTCATATCATATTCCAAACCGATATCCACCACATCATAGATATATCCCAAGTGCCCTTTATCGTCCCATTCGCTTCGGATCATGGCATTACTTTGCAACAATCTTGCTCTCTCTTCCAGTTCCTCGTTTTTAAGACACATCATACCACCGTTGCTGGTAGTAAAACGTTTATGTGGATTGAAGCTGAACGTCGTGATATCTGCCTCCAAAGATCCTATCTTATGCCCACCAAATGTCGCACCCATTGCATTGGAAGCGTCTTCTATGATAAGAATGTTGTATTCCCGAGCGATTTCATACAGTCTGTCAAGATCTGTCGGCTGACCGGCTACATGTGTAATAATGGCACCTTTAAGCTTTTTGCTCTTGTTTTTACTGAGTATCTTTTCCAATTCATCCAAATCGATATTAAAATCATCGGAATCGATATCGACAAATATTGGCTCTGCATCGAAATGTCGAACCACTTCAGGAACGTTGGGGTAGGAGTTGACACTACACAAAATCTTATCCCCTCGTTTCAAATCTATCGTTGTCATGGCCAAATGCAATGATGCCGTCTCATTGGATGTAGCTAAAGAGTGTGGACAGCCTATATATTTGCCAAAACTCTTTTCAAGTTCTGCACGTTTGTTTTTTTGCTCTAAAGCCTCTTTTATCGATTCTAGCTCTTTATTGTCTATTTGCAAAGAAAAGAGAGGTATTTTTTTCATTTCTTTCTCCTGACTTAAGGATATTGTATAGATTATACTAAATAATTGCTTAATTCAATCTTTTATATTTAATCCCACTAGTTAATTTTGATAATTTTTAACAAATGATAATTTTTATCCACAACCAATATTGTCTCTTGCTAACAACACGATCTCACGGCAACTAAACCCTGCCTTTCTTCTCGCTTCTACATTGATGTGGGTTTTGCTGTGGACTGTTCCTGGATAGATTTTCTCTACTCTGTGAAAGTACTCTTTCTCGATATCTTCGATATTCTCTTTTTCACAGGCCCATCTAAACCAAAAATCTCCCTTTTGAACATGTCCAATCTCTTCAGTGAGTATGATATCCAGTGCTTGTGTCATTTTTATAGCAAAAGGATCTTGAAACTTTTGAAGCTTTTGTATAATCTTAGGGTTGGCATCGAGTCCGTTAGCTTCTAAATATCTTGGAACGACGGCCATTCTGTCGATTAATGTCAAACTTGCACTCCCTGCGTCAAAAAGTCCTTGATGTACAGGAAAATCACCATATCGATAACCAATTTCATTCAGTAATGCGTCAATCATCACAAAATGTCTACACTCATCATCTGCCACCTCCAACCAGTCTTCATAAAACTGCTTTGGCATATTTTTGAACCTATAGGCTGCATCCAAAGCAAGATCGATGGCACTGTATTCGATATGGGCTATTGCATGTAACAGTATTGCCCTTCCTTGTACCGTACCGAATCTACTTCTTCTTGGGACTTCTTGCGGGTCGACTATTTTGCAGTGTCCTTTAAAAGACGGCTCGGTAAATACAATGCTTCTTTGATCATGATTTATGAAAAACATACCCTTTCTAAAACGTGTATAGAACGCTTTGAACCGTTCAATCTTCTCGTATGGATCAGATATCTGTATAATTGCTTCTAACGTTTGAAAAAATTCCATCATCACCTCATAAGGAGTAGATTTTGCAAATCATTTATCAACCGATGGGTCAGTACCAAACGAATTGCTATATTGTAACAATTAACGGCAAAGATTTCATCGTCGATCCTGGCGTAGGAGCCACCTCTTGGGTCTTGGCAAACGTCAAAAATCCCATCGCCATACTCAATACACACGGTCATTTCGATCACGTATGGAGCAATGCCGAACTCAAAGAGAAGCTCAATATTCCTATCGTTATCCACGAAAAGGACGCTTTTTTCCTACAAAAAGATCAGTTTGGAATGCAGATGCCAAAGAGTGAACCAGATATCCTTGTCCATGGTGATCAAACCCTTGACATTGCAGGAGAGAAAATCACATTTATCCATTTTCCCGGACATACACCAGGATGTAGCGTCATCGATTTTGGAGATTTTTGGTGTAGTGGCGATTTTATTTTTAAAGGGAGCATAGGCAGAGTCGATTTTCCATATTCAGATCCTGAAGATATGAAAGCAAGCCTGAAGAAGTTCAAATCAATTGAATACAATAAACCGGTATATCCGGGTCATGGTGAGCCAACATCCATTCAAGCCGAGCAACGCTTTGTGGATTATTGGCTCAGTGCTATTTAACTTATAATAAAAAGAGCACATGTGTATCGGGAACGAATGCGGTAAAAACACCATTAAAAACTCTTTGTTCCCCTACGTTGCCAATTACTGTCAAAAATACCTTTTTCCCCTCTTCCTTGATGACTCTCGCTTCAAAGACAACTTCATCACCCACTTGTATCGGAGCTTTGAATCCCACATCTGCGGCAACCAATACAACATTGGGCTCGTTTACTGCAGCCATTGCAGCATAATCGGCAGCTCCAAAAGTGAAACCGCCATGTACGAGGCCTTTCTCATCTGCAGCCATGATCTGCGTGGTTTTTAAAACTACTTTCGCATAATCTTTTTTCAAATCGACAACTTTACCACAAAGTGCAGTGTTGATCGATTTATGTGTCCTAAGCTCCATGAAACACCTTTTTATAGAGCTCTTCATCGAACCCTACGAGCACATCGCCATTATCCATTTCGATAACGGGGCGTTTGATGAGAAGATTCTCTTTGCACAACCACTCTCTTTTTCCTGCATCATCTAGATTCAATTCTTTCAGTTTCAATTGTCGATATTTGGTTCCTCTGGTATTGAATAGCGTATCGATTCCTACTTTTTCGATCCACTCATCTATCTTGTTACACCCTACAGGACTCTTTTTGAAATCGATAAATTCATATTCAATGTTGTTATCATTGAAAAACTTGAGCGCCTTTTTGACGCTTCCGCATGTTTTTATACCATATACTTTCATCAAACCTCCTCCATGAGTTTTGGTAAATCTGCAATAGATTCTATCAAAAAATCGGGCCGTCCTTTTAACAGGTCTTTTTCTTTAAATTTTCCAGTTTTGACCATAACCGTAGTAATCCAACAAGCCTTTGCACCTAAAATATCACTTTCTATATCATCTCCTACCATAACTACTTCCTCTTTTTTAAGCCCCATGCTTTCAAGTGCCAGTGCGAAAAATTCACAGTTTGGTTTTCCTAAAATTTTTGCCATTTTGTCACTCGCATACTCCAAACATTTTACAAAACCGCCGGCATCGAGACTCAAACCATCTATATCTTTGAAATATCTATTCATATTAGTTGCTATGAAGCCTGCTCCAGATTCAAGATAGCGAAATCCTTCATTCAGTGCATCGTATGTAAAGTTTTTATAGGCATCACACACAAGAACATATTTCATCGCACCATCCAAATCATCAAAATAGTTTTTCGCTTCATCTGTCCCTATTACATACGCTTTAGCATTTTGGCTTTTCAAAAAAAGCTTTGCCGCACTCAAAGCTGTAAAAAGTTCCTCTTCATAGATATCGAATCCCATATTGCGTAGTTTTTCCAATAAATTTTTTGGAGGCACTCTGCTCGTATTTGATAAAAACCGAATCGTGTAGCGTTCACGAAGGACACAAAGAGCCTCTTTTGCTCCTTTTATGGAACTGTCTCCCTCATACAGCACGCCTCCGATATCAAGAAGTATTCCTTTTTTCATCTTTTTCTCCTTAGTCTTACATAGACTCGTTGTGGAGCGGGGTAACCTTCCACAGTTCGTTTAGGATCGGCAGGATCCAAAAAATTTTCCAAGCTCTCACCCAATATCCATTCCGTTTTTCTTTGTTCTTCAAATGTGGTCGGTTTAGTTGCCAATATTTCAAAATATTCAAATCCCGCCTTTTGGCACCAGTTTTGCAATGCTTTGATGGTTGGAACAAAATGGACATTTGGGATTTTCGAGTAGGTTTTACCAGGGCACAACGCAACTGGATCTTCCCCTTCGATATAAAATGTATCCAAAAAGATCTCTCCACCCTCTTTTAATCCTTGTTTGAGCCATTTGAGCATCGCTATGGGGTCGCTTCGGTGATACAAAACGCCTAAGCAAAATATCACATCAAATTTTTTGCCATACCTGGGCACATGTTCCACTCCCAGAAGTTCATACACAATACTGCTTTGTACAAAATGGTTGATAAAGTCAAACTGGGTTCGAAAAAGCGGTGATGGATCAAATCCAGTCAAAGATCTTGGATGGTGCGTAAGCATTCGAAACATATAGTAGCCATTGTTACAGCCAATATCCGCTACATCCTTTCCTTCTAGATCAAAATGTGGCTCTAAAAGATTGTATTTGATAAAACTTTTCCACTCACTATCTATGTATGTGCCAAAAACATCGAATGGACCTTTTCTCCAGGGTCTCATCGCCCATGCTGTCTCGAAAACCTGTTCTTGTAGACTCCGTGGTATGTTTCCAGTAATTTTGATCACATCTCCGAGCTCCACATCGCATTCCACTTTAGGCATCTGGGAAAGCTTTTCTCTCAGTGGAGCGATATTTTTCCACCGTAACCATCCCTCTCGCTCAATCTTTATCTCCTCTATCTCCATAGAACATCCCTCCATTTTTTTGTATGATAACAAATATTTTTGAAAGAGGTGCTATGCTTATCATTGCCGCAACATATACCGAAATCGCTCCATTGATAGAACGTTTGAATATGCAAATGATAGAAAACAAACCATTTTTACTGTTTGCAAATGAAAAAGATCGCATAGTTATAAGCGGTATAGGAAAAATCAAAGCCGCTGCAGCACTTTCATATGCTCTTTCTCAAAAACGAGAGCACATCTATAACTTTGGATATGCAGGGGGAGAACATGTTGGTGGCATGTATACTATCCATAAAGTTGTCGATAAAGAGAGTGAAAAAGTTTTTCATATCGACACCCTTCCAAAACTGCCTCGAACGAGTTGCACCACCTTTTCAAAGCCCGTTACTACAAAACAGAAAACGTTAGTGGATATGGAGGCAAGTGCCATAGTGGAAACAGCCAGACTATTCAAAACACCTGTTTATGTAATCAAACTTGTCTCTGACAAATTCGAACCACAAACGTTGCAAAGAAAATCTCTGTTGACAACAAACCAGATAGACCAACTCTTAAGCCTTCTTTCGTTACAATCCTAAAAATTTCGTAAAGGATAGCAATGACTTTACAAAAGAAAGCCACGATAGTAGCAAGCACTGTCGCTACTATTTTAGTACTCATCAAGCTAGTTATTGGCATTTTAAGCGGCTCTGCAGCAGTACTTGCAAGCGCAATCGATTCGATTCTCGATATTGCGATATCGATGTTCAACTATTTTGCCATTTCAAAAGCGGAAAAAGCACCAACGGAAAAGTTCAACTACGGTTTGGGCAAGATAGAAGCACTTGCAGCTGTTATCGAAGGGACCATCATTACTATTTCGGGCCTTTTTATCTTTTACAAAGGAGTCGATAACATCTGGCATCAAAGACAGATAGCCTATCTCAACGATTCCATTATCGTGATGATAATTTCTATCGTTCTTACGGGGGGACTCGTTCTCTTTCTTAACCATGTATATCAAAAGACAAAAAACATGGTGGTAAAATCGGACGCTCTGCACTACAAAACAGACCTTTTTTCCAACTCTGCCGTTTTACTTTCATTGGCCATTATATATTTTACCGACTGGCACTGGATCGATGGCGTATTCGGTATCGCGATAGCTCTTTATATCATCAAAGAGGCTTTTGAACTCATCAAAGAGGGTACGCTTATTCTTTTGGATGTGGCGCTGGATGAACAGTATGTAGAAAGAATCAAACAGATTATTACTGAACAGCCGGAAGTGACTGACTATCACTATTTACGGACAAGAAGAAGCGGAGATACAAACTTTGTGGATGTTCATGTGGTTTTTACACCAGAAATCTCACTTTTGGATGCACACAGAGTTTCAGACAAAATCGAAGAGGAGATCAAGAAGCTCGATCCGGATTCTGAATGGAATATCACAATCCATCTCGATCCTTACGACGACTCTCCTCACAACGACTGATTATCGGGCGTACTCTATCGCCCTATTCTCTCGAATAACATTGACTTTTATCTCCCCTGGATACTGTACTCCAGTTTCGATATCTTTAGCGATCTCTTTAGCCAAGAGGACCGCTTCATTGTCATTGACGAGATCTGCATTGACAATGACTCGCACTTCTCGTCCTGCATTGATCGCATACGCCTTTTTCACTCCTGGCTTGCTTAAGGCTATCTCTTCAATGGCTTGAACCCGCTTCAAAAAGGCTTCGAGTACTTCTCGTCTGGCACCAGGTCGAGCCGCACTGAGGGTATCTGCTGCACAGACTGCCGCAGCTTCGATACTCCTTGGCTCTTCATGACCATGGTGCGCATATATTGCGTTGATAACCACGTCCGGCTCTTTATAGCGTTTACAGATTTCAGCGCCCAGATCCACATGGCTACCGCTGTACTCATGCGTAAGAGCCTTGCCGATATCGTGTAGAAGTCCGGCACGTTTCGCCATCACTTCATCACCACCCATCTCTGCTGCCATGATGCCGGCAAGATGCGCAACCTCTAAAGAGTGTCCCAGAGCGTTTTGCCCGTAACTCGCTCGAAACTTGAGACGGCCTATGAGTTTAACGATTTCTGGATGTATCAGACCGATTCCAAGGTCAATGACAATATTTTCACCCTCTTCCAAAAGCTGCTGGTCAAACTCCTCTTTCACCTTTTCATAAATCTCTTCGATTCTCGATGGCTGAATTCTTCCATCTTCAACCAAAAGTTCGATTACCTTTGTTGCAATGGCTCGTCTGTAGAGATTGAAAGAGCTCAAAATAATCGCATTTGGAGTATCATCGATGATGATGTCCACGCCAAGCAGCATCTCCAAAGTCTTGATATTGCGTCCCTCTTTTCCAATGATGCGCCCTTTGATATCCTCACTTGGAATGCTAACAGTGTTGATCAGCCGCTCTGCCGCGAACTCTCCGGCAAACCTCGTTGTGGCTTGGGCGATGATGTAGTTCGCTCTTCGTTTTGCTTCTCTTTTTGCTTCTTCTTCATATTTTCTCACAATATTGGCAATTTCGAGACGACTCTCTTCTTCTGCCTTTTGTAAGATGAGATTTTTCGCTTCTTCGAGCGTCAGTCCTGCTTGCTGTTGAAGGGCTTCTAGAACCTCTTGATACTTCTCCTGATATCGTTTTTTAAGCTCTTCATATTCATTTTTGAGCCTATTGATCTCTTCTCGCTCAGCTTTGATTTCCTGCTTTTCGAGCGTAATGTGTTTCAGTTCGTCCTTGAACATCTGCTTCAAGGACATCTCTTTTTCCATTAGTTCATTAAAACGCTCTTCATAATCACGTTTAAGTTCTTCGAGCTTCTTTTCAAAATCCCTCTTCAGTTCAAGTTCGGCTTCTTTGACCTGAACTTGGGCATTTTGCAAAATTTTTTCAGCCTCATGCTCAATCGCTTTGGCCTTGGCTCTGGCTTGTTCTTCATAAATTTTCAGTTTATCTTTTTCTATTTTTTTCGATAGCAAATATCCTGCAGCGCCGCTTATGATGGCTGCAGAACTTCCTACTAAAATCTCTACCCACATCACTATCCCCTCGTATATAAATTTTTTTCGGGGTAATTAAAAAATCTCCACGTACATCGTACGAATCACAGATTCTCTCTTTTGTAATACACTCTTTTGTTTGTACAAAGATTACAACTGGCCGATATGGCAAAGCAGCCATAAATCTATCGTACATTCCTTTTCCAAATCCAATTCGACGAAAATCCCCGTCTACCCCGATGACAGGAATCAAAACTATATCAATTTTTGTTTCAAAAAAAGAGTTGGGCGGCTCTTTTATGCCAAATTTTCCTCTTTTTATAGGTAATCTGAATTTTACCATCTTGAAACTTTGCCCTTGCATAAAGGGGACAAATATATTTTTTTCCCTTCTTAGATGAGCAAAAAATCCAAAAAGATCTGGTTCATGGGACATTGGCATAAAAACGAGCATATTGTTAGATTTAAGTGCATCAAGAACAAATTGGAGATTGGATTGAAGCATCTTGTGAAGCTTCCTTGGAACCGGTCTTTTGAAAAGTTTCTCTTTGCATCTGTTTCGAAACAGCACTTTAGGTGAACTCATTTTAAGCCTTCATTGAATATAATGTAACCCGATTTTACTACAAAAGGATCACGATGCAAAAACTCCTTCTTCCTCTGTTGATACTGATGTTACTTACAGGTTGTACAAAAAAAGAGGAGAAACAAAAGAAGGTTTCACAACCGATTGAAAAAGCTGTCAAGAAAGAGACACCACCTGTCTATACATTTCACGATACGAACGATAAAACAAGAGTAGTCAAAATCGTTGATGACAAATTCATCATTCCCAATGGAAAAAATATTGAAATATTTATCTTTTTTGCAACATGGTGTCCTTCATGCAAGGCTGAAATTCCGGAACTCAATGAACTGTATAAAACTTTCAAAACGAGAATAGACATTGTCGCCTTACCTTTAGACGGCAAAAACCTTGATACATTTATACAAACATATAATATGAAATACTTCGTCTCACGGACCATAGATAAAAACCTACAATTTGCCAAAAAGGTCTATGCAATGCTTCAAGCAGGAGCCAATATGCCTATTCCCTTGACTTTAGTGTTGCAAAATGGCAAATATTACATACACTATATAGGAGCGGTTCCCTATGAAGTTCTCAATAGTGATATAAAAAAGGCTTTAGGAGAGTAAATTATGTTTGGTTTTATCAAAAAAGCACTTAAAAAGACTGTAGAAAATATTGAAGAGCATACACCCAAGAAAAAATATGCCATGCCTGAAGAGATTGAAGAGATCTTGATAGAAGCGGATGTAGAGTATGATTTGGTAGAAAAAATCGTCAACTCATTACCAGGTAAAATCAATAGAGTCGCACTCAAAAATGAGCTCCTTTTCCTCTTCAAACCTGCTTCTATCAAGGAAGTGGACGTCAAACCTTTCGTTGAACTGATTTTAGGTGTCAATGGCGCCGGAAAGACGACAACCATTGCAAAACTCGCTTACAGATACAAACGAGAAGGAAAAAGTGTCATTTTGGGTGCAGCCGATACTTTCAGGGCTGCGGCTATCGAACAATTGACAAAATGGGCAGATAAGCTCGATGTTCCTATTGTTGCTACGAAGCAGGGACATGACCCCTCAGCAGTCGCCTATGATACGATTCAAAAAGCGAAATCGAAGGGTATCGATCACGTACTCATAGATACTGCCGGAAGGCTCCACACCCAATCGAATCTAGCCGAAGAGCTGAAAAAAATTGTTCGAATATGTGGGAAAGCCATGGAAGGTGCACCACATAGAAAGTTGTTGATACTCGATGGGACTCAGGGCAATTCTGCTATCCATCAAGCGAAAGCTTTTCATGAGATGGTCGGTGTAGACGGTATTATCGTTACTAAACTTGATGGTACGGCCAAAGGCGGTGCGCTTTTGAGTATTTCCCATGAAATGGGCCTGCCTATACTCTATGTAGGAACGGGAGAGAAGATGGAGGACTTGGCTCCATTCGATCCAAACGAATATGTGGATACCATACTCGATGCGATATTTGTCTAATTTAGAAATCGTCTTCTATGCAGGGGCGGGGATCATCATATTGCTTTTCGTTTCTGTCCTCATTGGCAGATTCAAAGATGAAAAAATCGATTTTCGTGAACATAAATGGATTATCTTTACATATGTCTTGCTTATGATACTTGCAATTTGGGTATGGCGCTATATGTTTGATACCTTTTTTAGTGAAGAGCTTCTTATGCTTCTCAAAAATAGATGGGTACTGTAATGGCAAACAAGAGCATCTACGAATGTCAACACTGCGGATATCAAAGTGCCAAATGGATGGGAAAATGTGTCAATTGCGGTGCTTGGGAATCGTTTATACAAATAAGCGCAAAAGATCAAAAAATACAAAAACAAGTAGAACGCTCATCCCACTCTCAACCAAAACCTATTACGGAAATTGAAAAAGAGAAAATTCAGAGGATTTCAACCGGAAGCGAAGAGCTGGATCTTGTCCTTGGAGGTGGACTTGTTGAGGGTTCACTCGTCTTGGTAGGAGGAAGCCCAGGCGTTGGAAAATCGACGCTTTTGCTAAAAACCTGTGCCAATGTAGCAAAAAGCGGGAAAAAAGTTTTATATGTGAGTGCCGAAGAGTCTGCAAGCCAGATAAAAATGAGGGCCGATAGAATCGATGCCAATCACCCAAACCTATTTTTGTTGAATGAACTCATTTTGGAAAATATCGTGACGCAGCTAAAAACCGATCACTATGGTCTACTTGTCATCGACTCCATTCAAACGATATATTCTGAAGAAGTAACTGCGGCTCCTGGAACGGTCAGTCAGGTCAAAGCTGTCACATTTGAGCTGATGCGTCTGGCAAAATCGATGAAGCTTCCCGTTTTTATTATCGGCCATATTACTAAAGAGGGATCCATCGCAGGACCCAGAGTTCTTGAACATATGGTAGACACAGTACTCTATTTTGAAGGGGACAGTTCAAAAGAGATACGGATGCTGCGAGGTTTTAAAAACAGATTCGGCAGCATAAGCGAAGTCGGCATTTTTGAAATGACACAAAGAGGTCTTATAAGTGCTAAAGATATCTCCAAACGATTCTTTCAAAGAGGCTCTTCTCAGGTCGGCTCTGCTGCCACGGTAGTGATGGAGGGGAGCCGTCCCATAATCTTGGAAGTTCAAGCACTTGTAGCGGAGACAGGTTATCCGACTCCTAAAAGGAGTACAACAGGATATGACTCAAGTAGACTCACGATGCTTTTGGCACTCCTTGAGAAAAAACTCGATTTGCCGTTTAATCAATACGATGTCTTTGTCAATATCGCTGGAGGCATCAAAATAGCAGAAACTGCCGCGGATTTGGCAGTCGTTGCTGCTATTTTAAGTAGTTTTCGTAACAGACCGCTCAGTGAAGAGACAATCTTTTTGGGTGAAGTTGGCTTAACTGGAGAAATAAAAGATATAATGATGCTTGACAACAGACTCAAAGAGGCTTCGAGTCAAGGTTTTACAAAGGCAATAGTCCCTTCAAAACCGTTGCAATCCATAGAAATAAAGACATATGAAGTCAAAAGTGTCGAACAAATCATAGATTGGATGTAAAGGAGAATCAATGAAAAACAAGTGTAAAGCGCATATGAGTATGGAAGAGCGCTATTCGAAACTGGAAATCGAATACAACTCACTTGAAGAGAAGAAAAATATTTGCAATCTCGTCAATGACTTAATCGCGAAATACAGAATTTCCCCACAAATTACCGTTGAACCTAAAGATATAGAGAATGGAGAATATGTTATCGAGTTTCACGACGATTACGACAAAAAAGCTGGACCATTCTTTGAAGATCTTATAAAAAAGCTTGATATTACCTGTGACTGATTACCAGTCCAGGTATAAAAAGAGTGTCGAGAGAAAATAGTTGGCCACAAATACGGTCATCGCCGCATATACCACAGATTTTGTTGTCGAAAGACCCACGCCTCTTGCCCCGCCTCTTGTAAAGTAACCTATATATGTTCCAATGATGCTGATGAGATACCCAAAAACGAAAGCTTTGATGATTCCTGTACCTATATCGCTAAATTCCAGATAAGTAGTGATTGTATTTTTATACGAGTTAGGATTGACTCCAAGAGCATAGACAGAGATAAGATAAGCTGCAATATTTCCCAAAAAAACAAAAACGATTACCAAGATAGGTGTAGATAATGTCGCGGCGATAACACGGGGAACAATGAGATATTTTTTGCTATCCACAGCCAACGTATCGATAGCATCTATCTGCTCCGTCACTCGCATCGTTCCAAGTTCAGCCGTCATGGCGCTTACCGCCCGTGATACTAGCATCAATGCTCCAAATACCGGGCCGAGCTCTTTGGAAATAGAAACAAATATAGTATAGCCCATAAACTCTTCTGCACCAAATTTGTGAAAGCCGTGATAGAGTTGGATAGCTTCAACGAGGCCAGTAAAAATCGCCGTCAAAGAGATAACAAAAAGAGACCCTACACCAATGATATCCATCTGCTGCAACGTCTCTTTGACTCTATAAGGCGGTTTAAAAAAAAGCGGCAGTATCTTTATCTGAAAAAGTATAAAAGCACCAAATCTCTCCAGCATTCGAAAAAACTGGACAAACGGATAGCCAAGATAGAAAAAAACCTGCTCCATTAGGATCCTTCATGGATAGTTGTTATAATTTTATCAAAAAAAGGCTTGTATGATAGGTATAGATATTGTCCAGATAGAACGCATAGAACAATTGATAGAAAAATATGGTCAAAAAGGACTTGAGCGATTTTTACTGCCTCAAGAGATGGAAGTGGCGAAAAAGCCTCAGACAGTAGCCGGCTTTTGGGCAGCGAAAGAAGCCGTGGCAAAAGCACTCAAAACGGGAATAGGAAAAGAGCTTGGATTTCACGATATTTTCATCTATAAAACTGAAAAGGGAGCACCGGAATTTAAACTTCTCAATGGAAAAGAGCAGATGTTTCGTATCCAGCAAACTGCCCTATCCATCTCCCATGATGCTGGAGTGGCAGTTGCCGTAGCGGTAATCATTCGCTGTTAATTATCCACCGCCTGTAAATCCCAAAAACTCTATCTTATCTCCCTCTTTGGGTTGAAAACTGCCCCACTCCTCTTTTTTGACAATCTGCATATTCACTGCAACTGCCATCACTTTATCCATAACACCCAAATCTTTTAAGATATCCTCAATGGTCATGTTTTCTTTAATCTCTCTTCGTTCACCGTTAATTGTTACCAACAACACACTCCCCCTTTGTAAAACTTTGCATATATTTTGCCACCAAAAATCTGTGCTTAGCGTAAGCGAGCTGACAAGGATTCATTCCTAAAGCGTTTTTAATATTTGGATCCGCTCCCAGTTTCAAAAGAAGATCGATCATCTTAACATCTCCCATATAGGCTGCTTGATGCAGCGGAGTGATCCCATATCTGTTTTGTGCATTGATATCGGCATCATGTTTAAGCAGGTACTTCACGATGTTGACTCTTCGTTCACCCACAGCATAGTGAAGAGCCGTCATTCCGTTGTTATCCTCGTCATCTACATCGGCACCATGTTCGACCAAATATTTTACGATATCAAGATTTCGTATTTTTACAGCCATCAATAGCGGCGTAATCCCTGCTTTACTGGAAGCCTCAACATCTGCTCCACTTTTGATCAAGTTTTCGATTCGTTTCATATCCTCTTTATAAATTGCTTCATGAAGTTGTGTCCATCCATTGACACTATCTGCGAATAGACCCAAAGCAAAAAGAAAAATTGCCAATAACTTTTTCATACACTCCTCCTTTTGCTTCTATTATAACATAATTAATAAATTTTATCCTTTACTAAATTGTATCATTTTAAAACGTTCTCCCATTTGAGAGGGGTGTATAAGAATTTTGACTTTCTCAAGCTCTTGCTTGTACAGTTCATACCCTTTTTTCTGCAAAATCTCTTCAAGAAGCTCCATAATGCCAAACTCCACTAAAGCGGCCAACTGCGTCTGGTACGAATCCATCACAAATCCAGTTTCTTCAAAAGCCTTTTTAAGATGAGAAAAATTGACATCATAGGTAATGTCGCTTCTTTTATACGCTCTTTTTATATCCAGTTTTTCATCAAAAAATGGGAAAACTTGATGTTTCGTATACACCCGAATACTAAAGTCATTTCTCACTTCCAAATCGCCATAATCAAATGTTACGAACTCCACTTTTTCGAAAGCTTTATCCATCTTTTTTGCAAATTCTTCATATCCAACGGCAACTTCTCCTTTGTTCTGTCCGAACACTCTTGAAAGTTCAACGATTTTTGGGTCTGCATCTTTCCATTCAATCGTAAAATCCTCTTTCACAAAAGCTTGTTTCCCTTGATAGATCAATTCACACCCAAATGCATCGAATATTTCGTTCGCTACAACAAAAGCTTCTATACTGCGTACCTCATCCAAAGAGTTATAATGGAGAAAATGGATCGCATCGCCAAAACTTGCCCTCATATATTCTTTTTGCAATGAACGAAGTTTTGCAATGGGCTCCACAATAGCAAACTGCAATGTTTTTAACAATGCAGGATCGAAAGTATAGAGAAACTGAATGATATCTGCCAAAAGATACCCCTGATGCGCTCCAATCTCCATGATGGTCGCTTGGGGGGAGAGTTTTCCTGTTTGAATCTGTTTATAGATATGTTTCGCTATCGCCCCGCCAAAAAGGGGCGTGACACTGACTGCCGTAAAGAAATCACCGCTTTTTCCTATTTGAAGCTGATTTGCATAATATCCGTCAGGATCATAGAGCCACTCATTCATAAAAGTACTAAATCGCATGAGCCATCTCTTGATAGAGCTTGCTTAACAAAATCTGTTTTTGAATATCATATATCTGCAAATCGATCTTTTTTGTCTGCAAGGAATTTTGCATAATCATCACATCGTACTTTGTTTTTTCTCCCGCCTCATAACGATCTTTCGTATCTTGTAAAAGCGTTTTATAAAGATCGAGATCCTCTTTCGTTAATACTATTTTTTTCTCTAAAATATGCAGGGAACGCAGTATCGATTGGTATAAATTCGATTTTTCTCGTTTTAGTTGAGCAAGTCTATTTTTTGATTTGAGATAATCGATTTTTGCAGATTCGATATTGCGCAGTGCATTGATATCAAACAGTGGCATCGAGACACGGAAACCGTAGGTTTTATAGTGATCAGTATATTGATAACCTGGGAAATAGAGACTTCCTTGCATCTTTTGAAAATTTACATTGGCAAAGATTGAAACAGTAGGTAAGTATCTGGCTATACTCATATACTTATAATGCCTGTTCGCTTCGATATCGGCTCTGCTTTGCCTGAGCAAGATATTTTCATCGAGGTAGTTGTGCTTTGTGACAAGAGAAAATCTTGGAAGTTTTGCATCACTTGGATCCAAGTCGCTTATATTGTGAATATTTTGCAATGTCTGTTGGCGTTGGTCCTCTAAATCCAAAAGGGCAAGAGCGAGTCTGTTTTTATTCAATATGGCATTGTCCAAAAAAGTGCTATCAATCTCACCATGGAGATATTGCTCTTTTTTGATCAAAATATCAAGCTTGGCATTCTCAATCAAAAGTTTTTGCTTTTGAATGGAAAGATCGAGTTGTTTATACTGTAAAGCTAGTTGAATATATTGAAAAACATACGCCTTTTTCTTGCTTTCGACACCGAGCAGTGCGCTTCTTTTTTTGGCATTGGCATACAGCATCGCTTTGTAAATGCCCCCACTTTTGAAAATGGGTTGGTCAACTTGAATAGAAAAAGATTCAAACAGCTGGTTTGGATATTGATCCCCCTTTTGGTAGGTATATTGCATATTGACAGGATTGATCCAGTTATCATGCAAAATCTTCGCCTCTACGACACTTTTTTTGGAATCGAGCTCTATCTCTTGCTGCTTCAGTTTTGAGATGAGACCGTTGTGCGCAAAAAGTATCAGTGGCAAAAAAGCAATCGCGGCTTTTTTAAGCAACTTCTACCCTTTTGAGCCCATTTTCAAATCTTTGAAAACCTTCATCGATCTCCTCTTTGGTAATAGTTAGAGGTGGCAAAAATCGAACGGTATTTCGTCCCGCTTTCAGAACTAAAAGCCCTTCATGAAAACTCTTTTCTATCACTTCTCCCTGAATTTCACTACTTTTTGCCCTTAACCCTCTCATAAGTCCTAGACCTACCTCTTTTTCAAAAAGATGTTCATATCTTTTTGCTATATCTTTGAGTTTTGTTTCAAAATAGATTAAACGCTCATCCAGTTTTCCACTCTCCTTGAATTCTTGCAAAATGGAAACAACCTCCAAAGCGGCTCTTGTACTGAGATAATTTCCTCCAAATGTACTCCCGTGATCTCCGGGCTTGAAAATCTCTTTGAGACGTGTCATAACAGCCCCTATCGGTACACCTCCGCCTAGTCCTTTTGCTAGCGTGATGATGTCTGGTTCAATTTCATAAAGATTGCTTGCCAAAAACTCACCCGTCCTGTAAATTCCCGTTTGCACTTCATCAACTATCAGTAGCACATCTTTTTCTTTGAGCACTTTGGAAAGATTTTGCACCGCCTTTTTATCTTGCGGTTCCACACCTCCTTCACCCTGAATCAGTTCTATCATCACAGCAACCGTATGATCGTCTATAAGCTCAGGAATCTGCTCGATCGAGTCCGCATACACAAATCCATCCGGAAATGGACCGAAATAGGTATGCATCGCCTCCTGTCCTGTTGCTTTTAAAGCAGTAATGGTCCTGCCATGAAAAGAGTGTTTGAGAGTAATAATTTTATATCGCTTGATTTCTCCGTCCACTTCTCCATATTTTCTGGCTATCTTTATCGCCCCCTCATTTGCTTCTGCACCACTGTTGGCAAAAAAAAGGCGCATATCATATTCGCTCAAATCTACAATTTTTTGGGCAAGTCGAGCCTGAGGTTCTATGAGATAAAGATTTGATATGTGAATGATTTTTTGCGCCTGATCACAGATAGCCTCAGCCAATCTTTTATTGCCGTGCCCTACACTCACTACACCGATGCCACTGGTAAAGTCGATATACTCTTTCCCTGTATCATCATATAGTTTCGCATTATCACCTTGTACAAAATTGACATAGTTTCTCGCATAGGTATGTAACACATAGGTTTGGTCAATTGCTTGTAAATTCATCTTCATCCTTTTGATAAATTACTATTCCTTTTTTTGCTTCTTGCTCTATCGCTCTGTGAGTATCTCTATGAAAAACAATATCAATCTTTTTATAAACTATTTTTTTCCTCAGCTCCACAAGGAAATCCAATTTTTTTGATACTTTCCTCTCATTTTTAGGCACAATTAAATATAGATCAATATCCCCACCCTTTACATTACCATAAACTCTACTTCCAAAAAGTATAATCTTGCCTTGACTAAAAACTTTTTCAAAACTTTTTTTTATTGTTTCTATCTCATCTTTTGAGAGTCTCATTGGCTTTTTTCTCTATTCTATTTAGAATCTTTTGAAGAAAGGTAAAACCTTCCATAGCAATTTGTATATTCTCTATCCGCTCATTCAAATCATATGTATATTCGTGGGCCAAAATGTTACGTATTTCTCTAAGCCGCTGCCACTCATCTATCTGCAGTATATTTAATTTTTCCAAAATATTTAAAATCTCTATCATAGAAACTTCAAAACTGTCAATCTCTTGCAATTCATATAAAAATTTTTTAAAAAGTTTAGAACCGATCTTATCCTGCAGTTTTGAAAAGTTAAATAAAAAACTGTTGACAATTCTGATGTTATTGTAATCTTCAAAAAATTTCTCGTCTAAATTCTTCTTTCGCAGATCTTCAAAATCTATGCAAGCACTTTTTTCGATCTCTTTGTACAGTCGAATCATTTCAAAAAGAGTATTGTTCATTATGCACTCCAACTTTTATAAAAATACATCTATCAAGAAACCTTTTTAATCGAAACTTTTACTTCCTGAAAAACAGCATTGTTTCCATGCTCATCCGTCATCGGAGGCGTAACAAAATTTATCAAACTGCCTGAATAGGCAAGAACACAGTCATCCCTCAACTCGGCTAGAAGTTTCACTTCCATCTCCGTTTCTCCCCATTGACTCCTTACGATGACTCTGTCACCATCATGCAATCCGCTTCGAAGGGGAACATACAGATAGGGATCTCTTTTAAATTGTGAGTTGATCGCGTTTTTCGCCTTTGGCGTAATGAGATAGTACCCTTCTTGCAAAATATCAAACTCATCCTCAACCTCATCGATAAAGCAAAACGGCTCTTCGAATCCCTGCTTGTATGGAACCTCTTCATAACTTGGCAGGAGATAATACTCTCCTCTTTTTTTGAGCTGTTTTGTAAAGATCTCGACATACTCCTCTTCAGCTTTCAATTCACCCAATCCAAATCGCCGCATCATCTCTTTCGTAAACTCATATTCGCTCAAAGCCTTGTCATTCTCCTGTAGTTTTGGCATCAGTTCCACAAACTCATGTCCATAGCTGAACCGAATATCGCTCTTTTGCAAAAAGTTTTTCGCTGGAATAACAAGATCGGCAAGCTGCGCCGTTTCATCATTGTAGAGCCCGAAAACTACGGTAAAACTTTTTTGTAATCCCTCTTTGACTCTTTTGCTTGCAGGCATTGTTACAACGGGATTGGATCCTTGAATGAAGCAAAGATCATAGAAACCAAAATCGACTGTGGCTTTTGGTACGCGTTTTGCTTTGACTCTGAATGGATCTTCGAGTCCAACCGAAGTATCGCCTAAAAAGCTAACACCGCACCCCTCTTTTCCAAAGAGGCCAAGCATCGCAGCCAGACTGTCTATAGCTCGTACCACTTCGGTACCATGCGCATATTTTTGCACACCGTTTCCCACTAAGATAACCGTTTTCATATCCATCATGAGCTCGGCCAAAGTGGCTATATCCACAAGATCGACACCTATTTTTTCGGTTGTCGGAACCATTCTGTAACTTCGGATAAAATCGGTATAAAAGTTGTAATCCTCCGTATGTTTTTCGATAAACTCCTCATCCTCTCTGTTTTGCATATAGACAAACCTGGCCAACATACAGGCAAGTTCAAGATCGGTTCGTGGCGTAATTTGCAGATGCATCGAAGCATTTTTCGCTAGATTCGTTTTCACGGGATCTATCACTACAAGGGTTTTTCCCTGGAGATAAGGGATAAGATGGTGGTTCGTATATCCAACATTTCGTCCCCAAACAATAACAAGCTCGCTTTTTTCAATCTGTTCCAGAGGCAAAATCAGATTTTTTCCTCTCCCCTTTTCAATGCCAAATTGACCTGCGGCATCGCATAGACTGCCTTCTGTCAACGTAGCACCGATAGCTGAAAAGAAAAGATCGGTAATAGCTTGCATTTTCCCCACATTACCACTTCCTCGAAAGTGTAAAATTTCTTGGCTGCTTTTGATCTTTTCTTCCAAAATATCCAAAGCACGCTCCAAGGAAACAGGTTCACCTTCATAATAGGCACTTTGCAACTGAGGATAATCAAAATAGTGATTGAGTTTGTAGCATAGATGCCCTTTCGTAAAGGGATGCTCTTTATCACCTACAAGTTTATCACCTTCCAAAATGACACTGCACGCATCATAGCAATCTAACGGACATGCTGTTTTCATCGTATCTCCACCTTAATGAATTTACCGAAAGTTTTCGGTCTTGGAACTTCAATTTCTGCTCTATACTGCGTAATATATTCACTATCCGGTACTCGAATAATTTTCAAAAATTTGGCGTTGCTTTTTTTTCCATCAATATAGATCGATTTATGCTCTACTCCCTCCATCTCTTCTGGAGTAAGATAGACGATCACTTTTGCCTTACTTGTATCCGCAAGATCCAACAGAGGCTTGCCAGGTGAAACGAAGTCACCCTTTTTGACATACATTTTATAGATGTACCCTTTCGGTGCCACCTTTTTCTTCTGTAAAATGTCATCCGTTTGGGCTATGGCCAGATTGAGATCGGACAACTGCATCTGAAGAGATCGAAGTTTTTCAAGAGTCGCAAGATAGTTTTGCAGTGCCGCTAAAAATTCCGATTCTCTCATATCCTTTTCATACTGAGATTTTGTGCGAAGATGCTTTATCCGATCAAAGCTCTTTTTCTTAATCTGCATCGTTCTTTTGGCATTTTCAACGCTTTTTTGAGTGATCGTGATCATTTTTGACAGATACTTCCGTTTTTGGCGAAGTATTTTCAGTTTTATTTCGTCAACATAGTTATCTATTTGAATAAGCCTCTTCCCTTCATTGTAGCTTCCTTCCTTCTCAAGTGCACTAAAAATGACTTTCCCAGAGACTGCGGCTTTGATTGTGTAGATCTCATACGGCACTACCTGTGCAGTATGGACTTTTGCCCAGAGAATGGAAGCAGATATCAAAAAAAGAATCACTCTCATCAACGCCTCTTCTTTCGTTTGAGAAGTATTTTACTATAATTATCGCATGAAAGAATGAGGAATACCATGAAACATAAAGATTTGTTACAAAGATATGAAGAACTTAAAAAAAGACTCAAAAGTAAAATTTTTGGACAAGATGATGCGATTGAGGAGCTTATAAATGCTCTTTTTCATATACACCACTCTCCAATAAACCAACCATTCAAAGGCCTCTTCACCTTCTTTGGACCACACAATAGCGGAAAAGTATATTTAGCTACTCTTTTGGAGCAAGAAAGTGAAGAGTTTCAAGGGATAAAAGTGGTCAACATGGCCGAATTCACCGATCCCGCTGATCAAAAAAAGCTTATAGGTTCCAGTGGTGCACTGCCTACTTTCATAAAAGCCCATCCTCAATCGATTGTCGTTTTTAAGGATATTGAAAAGTGTGACAACGTCATCCAACTGGCACTCATGAACTATATTTTTGCTTCCAAAGAGGAAAGTGGAGTCGATTGTTCGAATGTCTTGTTCATTTTCACCTCAACCCTTGGAAGTTCTTTGATCAAAAAAGAGGATTTTCAGCGTTTTTACAAAAAAGATCCGCTCAAAGCCCAGGCAAAGTTTATCGAATTTATCGCAAAAGAAAAAAAGATCATCTACGATATCGTTGAAAGCGCTATCGTTCCCGAACTTCTTTCTGTGATGGTACAAAACTATATCATCCTCTTTAAACCGCTGGAATTTGATTCGATCGTCAAAATCGCCAAGGCAAGTTTCAAAGAGACGATACAAAAGAGCAACATAGAAGGCGTCGACAAAATTTCGCTTCCCAAAAATGATTTCATCGAACTGCTTGTACTCTCATTTTCACCCTATATCAATGCCAGAAGAGTGCATAAGAAACTTCCTGATCTCATTATAGATCTCATATATCAAGCAGTCATAAAAGCGAAGCTACCCATCAAAAAAATCGTTTTTGAAGTATCGGATGAAGCAAAAGATTTTTTCAAAAAGGTTGATAAGAAATTTTTGGAAAACCTCATCAAACAAAACAGATCTGTCCATCTTTCCTGGTCCATTACAACTCTAAAAAACATCGTTACAATAAACATACAAAAAGCAACCCTTTTCAAGCTGCCACTTTATATCGAACCGACTCAAAAACCGTATGTGAACTATTCAACGATCTCTTTCAACGACATTGCCGGGCAAAAGCATGTGAAATCACATCTTAAAGAGATCGTGCGCATACTCAAACAACCTTCCATTGTGGAAAGGTTTCATATCCCCATGCCAAAGGGCATGTTGCTTCATGGGCCAAAAGGTGTGGGGAAAACCCTTTTGGCATACGCCTTTATCAAAGAGACAGAGTTTGCTTATGTGATGCTCACCGGATCAGATCTTTTAGACACCAACCTCATTCACGCTGCATATCAAAAAGCAAAAGAGATTGCACCGGCTATTGTTTTTTTAGATGAACTGGATGGGAAAGATGGGATGATCATACCATACGATGCCATTAGCGAAGAGATCGATGCTATCAGCGATGAAGAGTATGTCTTTACCGTCGCTACGGCACTCAATATCGATGCAATCGACAAAAATCTTCTGGCAAGCGAACGGTTTGACTTTTTGATAGAGGTGCCAGATCTCGATATGGAAGCGAGGAAGTTTTTTATCAAAAAGATTTTACAAAAACCGAACGACGGCAAGATCGATGTCGAGAAAGTGGCACGATACATGAGTGGACTCAGTGGATATGAAATGCAGCGCGTAGGCAAAGAAGCTGCACTTTATGTCATTCGCAAAAATCTCAAAGTTATCACTGAAGAGATTTTGATAGAGCAGATCAACAACATCAAATATGGACAGAAGATCGACAAGAAGCGCATCAGAAATCTTGAAAAAGATCTTCACAAAACAGCCTATCACGAAGCGGGCCATGCAGTTATCAGCTATCTTTTGCTCCCTGATATCAAAATAGAACAAGTTACCATTACACCTAGGGCAGAAGCACTTGGATTCGTCTCTTACACTGACGAGTTCATTACCAACATCTCCAAAGAGGAGTTGTACAACGACATCTGTGTCGCTTTGGCAGGTAGGCTCAGCAAACTCAAAAAATTCCCTCAAGAAGGCGAAGATACTGGAGCTGCGCAAGATTTGGAACAAGCGACTTGGGAAGCCTACAATCTTGTAGCCACCTTTGGAATGGATGAATCACTCGGGTATGTCCACGTCGATACGCTCATGCAAAATGTCAGCAAAGAACTTTTCAATGACACGATAGAAGAGCGGGTGGCATACTGGATAGAAAAAGCCACCAACGATACGATTGAACTTATCGAAACCCATTGGGAAAAGATAGAAAAGGTCGCCGCTACTCTTATCGAAAAAGAGATGATAGATGGAACGGAACTGAAAAATATTATGGAGTCCTAACTATCGTAAGGGCTCCACGGAAATGACACGAGAACCTTTTGTCACTATTCGAACTCGCTCACCAGGATAGAAACGAACCCCTTTGACTACAACGACCACCTCTTCGCCGTTATCGAGTAAAACTGTAAGTTCTTGGGCATTTGCTTTCGCAAGTTCACTTCCAACATAAGCTCCTGCAAGTCCCCCTCCAAGAGTAGCGAGTGTTTTTCCTTTCCCTTTTCCGACCATCGATCCAAGAACGGCACCTGTGATGGCACCCAAAAATGCACCCGTTCCACTATCTTTAATGACAACGGGACGAATCGATTCGATGGTGCCTCTTTGTACTTTCATAACATATGTTGTAGAAGCTGGAGACACTTCTTGAACATATGGTCTTTGCGCACATCCACTCAATACAAACATGATCACCAAGCTTACAATCATGACTATACTTCTTTGCATTTTTGCTCCTTATTTTTCATCATAGCAAAATTCCTCAAACATTTTCTTTTTTCAAAGATTGCTGCAAACTTTGGGCCTCTTTTTTCAGTTTCCTGCCTATTTTTGGAATATATGGATTTTCATTATATATATTTTTGAGTTCTGTCGGTATTTTTTGGAAGCTCTTTTGAAAGTATTCTCTAATCTGCGGAAGTTCTGGATACGAACGGCAAAGTCTTCCCTTTTCCATCCACTTCTTCAATAATGGTATTCTGCCTTGATACTCGCTATCAAATGTATCAACGATATCCTCTTCGAAAATATTGTTGCTGTACTTTCTGAAAATCTGTTTCTGTCCAGGCAAGGTTAATTTATGAGAGCTGAGTTTCATTTTCGGTTTTCCTGCATACTCCACCATTTTATAGGCACAATCAAGATAGGGGACATCTGCGGATACGACCAGTTCCGTTCCCACACCCCACGCATCGATAGGAGATTGGCGTTGCAAAAGAGCGTCGATTGTATACTCATTGATTCCTCCACTTGCCAAAATGATCGCATCTTGAAAACCTGCCTCATCCAGTAGTTTTCGTGCCTTTTTCGAAAGTGTTTCAAGATCCCCGCTATCAAGCCGGATGCCTTTGAAATGTTGTAAACCCATCTCCTGGACAGCTTCGATGGCATGTTTTATCCCTTGTATGGAATCATACGTATCTACAAGCAGTATCGCATTGTCAGGATAGCTTTGGATAAAACTTTTGAATGCTTGCAGTTCACTCTCATGAGCCAGTATAAAGGAGTGAGCCATCGTACCAAATATAGGTATCTCATAGGTTTTTCCGGCCAACACATTGGATGTGCCAAGAAAACCTGCTATATAAGAGCTTCTAGCGGCTTTCAAGCCGGCATCCATCCCGTGTGCCCTGCGAAGACCGAAATCGACCAGTATCGTATTTTGTGCAACGCTTTTGCATCGCGCCGCTTTTGTGGCAATGAGTATGGAGTATTGTAAGGTATTGATTAAAAAGGTTTCGATAATTTGTGCTTCGATCAAATTGGCTTTTATCGTTACCAGCGGTTCATTGGCAAAAATGATCTCTCCTTCACTCACAGCCCATACATCGCCAGAAAATCGAAAATGTTTGAGATACTCTAAAAAACTTTCACTGAATTTCTTACTTCCTCTGAGATATTCGATAGAAGAGTCGCCGAATCTGCAATGTTGCAGAAAATAAAGAAGCTGCTCAAGACCAGCCATTACAAAATAGGGACGATTTTTGGTGGGTCTGATAAAAAATTCAAATACAGCCTCTTCATTCATACTCTTTTCAAAATAGACCTGTGCCATTGTCAATTCATACAGATCCGTTAGCATGGAAAAGTTTTTTGCATCCACAAATCCAAACTCCATAGCCACTCCTGTGTTACAATATATTCAATTATAACTCAAGGAGCTGTAATGCGTTTGAAAATCACCCAAAAGGACGCCTTGATCGTAGTGGATATGCAAAAAGACTTCATGCCAGGAGGTGCGCTTCCCGTAGAAGATGCCGATACGATCATACCTGTCATCAATGCCTATATAGAGCTTTTCCAAAAAGCGCAAAGACCCATCTTTTTTACACGAGACTGACATCCAAAAGATCATCTCTCATTTCAAGAGCATGGTGGTATCTGGCCACCCCACTGTGTTCAAGAGAGCGAAGGAGCGGATTTTGCAGAAGGTTTACGGCTACCTCAAGAGAACTACTTTATCATCTCAAAAGGCACATCAAAAGAGTTTGATGCCTACTCTGGCTTTCAAGGAACGATCTTACACGATCTGTTACGAGAAAGAGGTGTTAAGCGAACATTCATCTGTGGTGTTGCAACGGATTTTTGCGTCAAAAACAGCGCTTTGGGAGCATTGCATCTCGGATTTTTTACCATCATTTTGGAAGATGGGATCAAAGAGGTATTTGAAAGCACCCAGACCTTGCAGATGCTGCAAGACAAAGGTGCCATACTTTGCAAAAAAGAGGATCTAGAGTGATTGGAACCACTCTATCTCATCTAGCTGTTCCCAGGGATAGTTTTCATATCCTACCTGCCCTTTGGCGGCAGTTTCTTTGTAGGAAAATCCTTGCGGTTTATGGAGCGAAAACTTCTGCATAATCCAGTACGGACTCAGCTCATAGCGATCCGCAATAAGAGCTGAAAGCTTTTCGTCATCGAGTCTTCCGGTACCAAATGTATCCACTGTCACCTGAAGCGGTTTGGCTCTACCGATCACATATGAAAGGGCAACCTGCACTTTTTTTGACAATCCAGAGGCTACAATATGTTTCGCGATCCACCTGGCGGCATAATGAGCACTTCTGTCCACTTTGGTGTAGTCTTTACTGCTTTGGGCCCCTCCACCGATCGGCACATAAGGGCCATAATTGTCAACTACAATCTTTCTTCCAGTAAGACCTGAATCCGCAATGGGACCATGGATGACAAATTTCCCTGTTCCATTGATAATAAACTCCGTCTTTTCATCGATAAAAACGTTGAAACTGCATTTTTGCTCAATAAGTTCTCGAATCTGGTTTTGCAAACTCTTTTGATCAAAATCTCTTACATGCGACTGGGCGACGATGATCTTATCCACTCTTTGGGGTCTGTTCGCTTCGAAATTGGCCTTGTTACCATAATCTAAAACTACTTCCGTTTTGATATCAACGCCATATTTGTCAGGATTGAGTTTTGCATTATGGTATAAAATATCTCTCAATTCCCTTGCCATCATAGTGGCATAAGGCATGAAATCCCCTCTTTCACTGGTGGCATATCCTATCATGATCCCTTGATCCCCGGCACCAAGCTCTTCGGGCTTGTCAACACCCTGGCTGATATCAGGAGATTGTCGATTGACAAAAATATGGTAATTCAAGTCTTTTGGATAGAGAGTCTCTTCCTTGCTAAATCCGGCTTCTGGATAGCCGATATATTCCAAAGCCTCCATCGCTTTTTCAACGAAGAACTCCTTTTGCAACTCCTTATCAAGCTTCACTTCTCCCCCAATTACAACATGGTTCCCAGCTACAAAAACTTCAGTAGCCACCCTTGCATTGGGATCGATTTCCAACAGAGCATCGACAATGGAATCAGCTATAATATCGGCACATTTGTCTGGATGTCCGGGACTTACCGATTCGCATGTAAAAAGATACATTTTCACTCCCTTTTTCCATTAAAAAGCAGTTGATTATTTTTTAATTTTTCTAAAATCTCCTCTTTTGGCATTGGCGGTGCAATATAAAATCCTTGAACATAATCGCATCCAAGTTTTTCAAGCTCTTGCATAATCGCTTCGTTTTCTACACCCTCTGCAATAATTTTATAACCAAAAATCTTGGCTAGTGCAATAGAGGCTTTTATAATCTCATAACTTTTTTTATCCTCCAACATATTGACAACAAAACTAGTATCAATTTTCACAAAATCAACATCAAAATTTTGCATATAGGTTAAAGAGGCATACCCTGTTCCAAAATCATCAATTGCAATCTTGCTTCCTAGATCTTTTAATTCTTCAAACATTTTTTTTGCTCGAAGAAGATCTTTTAGTGCAGAAGTTTCTACAATCTCAAAAACAAATCTTGAAGCAGATATATTATATCTTTTTAAAATATCTTGAAAAAAATCTAAAAAGATTTCACTTTCTATATCATATACTGTTATATTCACACTAAAATCACTGCTTGTATCATGTAACATAAAGTCTGTAATATCTTTTGCAACTTGTTCAAGAACATAGTGGCTTAACTGTTTCATAAGTGATTCATTGTTTTCTATATAAGGTAAAAAGTGTGATGGTATTAAGATTCCTTTTTTTGGATGATTCCATCGAATTAAAACTTCATATCCTTTCAGCTGTCTATTTTTTAAACATATTTTTGGTTGATAATATAAAACAAACTCATGATTAATAAAAGCTCTTTCAATTTCAACAACTCTTTGATCACACTCTCTCATTGATCCGGCAAAATTGCTATCATATGGATCAAAAATAAAAAACTCTCCTTTTTTTTTCTTTTTGATGTAATACATTGCAAGATCAGCCTGCTTTAAAAGCTCATTGGCTCCAATTGCTCTATCTTGTGGATAAAATGTAGCTCCTATACTCATACTAATATTGATCATTTTTCCATTACAATCTATAGGCTTACGCATCTCTTTTTGCAATCTATCCAAAAGTGAATAGATTGCTTCTTTGCTTTTGAGTCCCCATAAAATCATCGCAAACTCATCCCCAGAGATTCGAGAAACAATATCTTCTTGTCTGCTTATGCTTGTTAGTCGATTTGCAATTGTTTTTAAAACACAATCACCCATATCATGACCAAAAGTGTCATTTATATCTTTAAAATTATCTACATCCAAAAAAAGAATTGCCATTAGCTCTTTTGTTCGATCACTTCGTTTTAATAATTTTTCTAAAAATTCGATAAAGAGGTTGCGTTGATAAAGATTTGTCAAAGGATCATACTTTGTCATAAACTCCAATCTCTTTTGATAATATTCCTTTTCTCTTTTATAAAACAGGACTCTTGTAACATTTAAAATAGTCGTTAAAAACTGCTCCAAAGAAAATGGCTTTAAAATATATCCATTAATTCCCAGTTTAATCGACTCAAGCAGATACGCCGTATCGCTATAGGCAGTAAAAAATACAATTATTTGCTCTAAATCTTTTTCTCGTATCTTTGCACTCATCTGCAAACCATCCATCTTTGGCATTATAATATCGCTGATGATAATATCTGGTTTAAAGCGTTTATATTTTTTATACCCTTCCTCTCCATTTTGTGCAATCCAAACCTTTTTAAAATAGTTAGAAAATATACTTGTCATAAATTTAGTTATCTCTTTCTCGTCTTCTACATATAAAACACTCAATTCTTTTAATTTAGCTATCTCTTTTTGATCAAATTTCATTGTGTTTCCTTTGGAATTTTAAGAGTTACTTTCACGCCATCACCCTCATTTTCCAATATAATATCGCCACCCATTGCTTCCATAATCATCTTGGACATATACAGCCCCAGCCCTGTTCCATGTGATTTAAATTTTGTTGTAAAGTATGGTTCAAACACTTTGTCCAAAATTTCTGGCTCAATACCTCCACCATTGTCTTGGACATAAAAATAGACATATTTTCTTTCAATTTTGTTGGAAAGTATAATCTGTCCATATTGAATTTTTCGCTCTTTTATAGCATCTTTTGCGTTATTAATCACATTGATTAACACCTGCATCAATTCATTTTTATAGCCAAAGAGTTCTATGTCTTTGATATCTTCTTTTAGGGTAATATGGTTTTGCTCTAAAGCCGGTAAAACAATCTTTTTTGTATCTTCAATAAGTTCTTTGAGTCTGAATTTCACCTTTACCTTATGGGTAGAAAAAAAGTTTCTAAAATCATCAATCGTTTTTGACATATTTTGAATGATTTCATTGCTTTTTTCATAAAACTCTTCAAATTTATCTTCTGTTAAATGATTATTTTGAAATGATACCTGTAAATTGGTAATAAGTAGACTCAAAAGATTGAGAGGTTGTCTCCATTGATGGGCAATATTTGCTATCATCTCTCCCATGGCCGCTAATTTGGATTGCTGGATAAGTAAAAGATCCTTTCGTTTCATCTCTGTCACATCTGTAAGTGTTACAATACGCTTTTTATCGATTGATGTTTGACTGACTTTGATCAAAAATATTCTTTTATTGCCATTTTTGTCTTTCAAATAGACCTCATGCGCTTCTTCTGGATGTTTTTTGAGATACTCCATCCATTTTTCTTTTTTGACTTTTTGAAAAAGTGGAGAATCTTCTTCAAAAAACTCATAAACCATTTTCTCTTTAAGTTGCTCTAAATTCCTAATACCTAAAAAGGTAAAAAATTTCTTATTTGCTAAAAAGATATGGGATCTATTAGCAAGTAAAATAATATTTTGCGATTCATCGATAATCGTTTTGAGTTTTTCTTGCTCTAACAATAATTTCTTTTGATAATTTTGGAGCATCTCTTCTTTTTTTCGATACTCAGTTACATCATAGATTGCGATAATAGCACCTTTGCACTCTTTATGGATAGAATTTTTATCGATATAAGGAACAATTTTGATCTGGAAAATTTTATGTTTGTCTTTGACTTCAAAACTATACTCTTTTTTTGTTTTAATAACACGCTCCAAAATTGGTCGAATGTTGCTTATATCAACTTTCGTACCAACTGTAGTAATCAATTCATGAAGATTCTCATAGGATAGATTAAAAATATAGTTTGCTTTTTGGGTAAAGTTTTTGATACGAAGCTCATTATCGACAATAACGGCTCCAAAATCTAAAATCCTAAAAATATTTTCCAAATCGTTTGTTTTTTCCCTTAACTTTTGTGTTTTAATTTCTAACTCTTCGTTGACTGTCCGTAACTCTTCATTGGTTGATTGTAGCTCTTCATTGGAAGTTTCAAGCTCATCATTTGTTGATTGCAGTTCCTCATTGGCTGATTGCAACTCCTCATTGGCTGATTGGAGTTCCTCGTTGGAAGTTTCAAGCTCTTCAATCGTTGTTTGAAGTTGTTCTTTTGTAAGCATCAATTCCGTTTCAAGATCATTGATATATTGCTGTAAATCTTTGTTGTCTATTTTGATATCTTTATCAATCGCAACTTCATCGGAACTTTCTATAAAGATTAAAGCAATGCAATCTCTGCAGTGTTGATTACTGAAAGGTATCGCCATGATGTTAATATATTGTACTTTTGTTTTGTTTTCATCTTCTGTATAACGAATTCTTTTATTAATTGAAATTGCCTCTGTTCTTACTTTCGAAATCAAATATCTCACATCAAATTTCAATTCATTGTTAATAAGTGTCAAAATATCGTTACTAAAATTGCCCTTAGGAAATTGTAAATACTTACTTGCATTACCTCCAACGTAAACAATATTGTTATTTCGATTGATAATGACAATATTTTTAAAAATATTTTTCATTAACGCTTGGACTACACTTTTTAAAAGAGTTTCTTCTTTCGTAAGAGCACTTTCCAGTTTTTGTTCACTATGATCTGAAGCCAATAAAGCAATTTTATTTTTATATCTTTTTGGATAGTAAGTCAATGCACTTAAATCGGTTTGTTTGTATGTGGGATCTTTTTTAAAGATTCTAGCTTTTGCATCTAAAACGATGAACTTCTCATTCAAGCTCGAAATTGCTTCGCTCTTACCTAAAAATAAGATTCCATTATCTTTTAAAGAGTGATGAAAAATATTGATAATTCTATTTTGCAATATTGGATTAAAATAAATTAAAAGATTTCTACAACTGATTAGATCGAGATTTAAAAATGGAGAATCTTTTATGAGATCGTGAACAGAAAAAATTATTTTTTCCCGAATCTCTTTGATTATCTCATATTTATCGTTATCAATTTTTCTAAAATAGTTTTCAAGATAAAAATCATCAATATTTTCCACTTCATCTTTAGAGAATATTCCGATTCGTGCTTTTCTTATAGCCTCTTCACTAATATCTGTCGCAAAGATTGTTATTTTTTTATGAATCTTCATTTGGTGGCAAATCTTATCCAAAAGCATTGCAATTGAATAAGCTTCTTCTCCCGTAGCACATCCAGGAACCCAGACTCTATAATCTTCATCTTGACTTTCACTCATCTGATTAACAATATGCTTTTCAAGTATTCCCCAAAACTCTTTATCCCGAAAAAAAGAGGTTACAATAATGATCAAATCTTTAAATAATAGTTTAAGTTCCTGTGGATTGTTACGTAAAATCTCAATATACTCTTGGAGTGAATTGACATTATTTACAGCCATTCTTCTTTCAATTCTTCGATGAATCGTTCCAATCTTATAGTCTGTAAAATCGACATTGAATTTTTCTTGTAACATATCAAAAATGGTTTCAAGACTGCTTTTTTCCGTTCCCTTTTCAACGGTATGGGGAATATTTAAGATTTTTAGTAGATTTTTGGCAATATCTTTGACTGGAAGCACTAAATCAACACATCCAGTTTGAATTGCGGCTTGCGGCATGGAGGAGTATTTTGCCTCTTTGGGATCTTGTGCGATGGTAATACCTCCAGCATTTTTAACAGCTACAATTCCCTCTGCTCCATCACTCCCGGTCCCAGAAAGAATAATCGCAACGATATCCCCATCAAAATGTTTTGCAAGCGATTTGAGAAAAAGATTGATAGAAGGCTTTGGAAATCCCTTTTCTCCTGGAGGTGTCAGAATAAACTCTTGTTGTTCGTTGACTGTTAAATTATTGTTTGGTGGACAGATATAAATAGTTCCGGGTCCAATCTTTTGATGATCATAAATCATCTTAATCGGTAAAGTGGTATACCTTGAAAGCAAATCTTTTAGAAGGGTTGGATGGGTTGGATCGAGATGTTGTGTTATAACAAAAGCAATATCTTTACTATATTCCTCATCTAAATTTTTTATAAACTCTTGTAGTGCTTCATATCCTCCTGCACTTGCTCCTAAAGCCACTATTTTCATACTAAACCCTCATAATTAAATATTTTTAGTGGATTATATACTACAATTTATATAATACATTTGTAAAATAAACATTAACTTGATACGCATTCATTGGTATTGGTGGCAATTTTTGTTGATAATTTTTTAGATCTTGTCTATTTGTTGTAGAGCATAAAAATAATGTATAATAATTTCCAACTATTTAAGGAGCTTACATGACCCAGGAACAATTGGAACATTTCAAAAAAATACTGCAAGAAAGATTGGTTCAAGTCCAAAAAGATATCGATGCATTGCTAAATGAACTGGAAGAGATAGGAACATTTGAAAATGTCGACGATATAGAAGATCTCGCCCAGCTTGAAACGATCAATGATACCGACAAAGCGCTCCTGCAAAAACTCAATGAAGAAAAAAAACAGATTCTAAGAGCCTTGCGAAAAATCAAAAACGGAACATATGGTCAATGCAGCGACGGCTCAGCAATACCTCTGGAAAAATTGGAAGCAGATCCTTTATATGAGTGCTAAGATGAAAAAAAATCTAGAAAAATATCTCCAAGAGCTCAAAGAGATCGTCAAAAAAAGAGGATTGAAACACTCTTCGCAAAGAGAGCAAGTTCTAAAAGTCCTTTTTCATGCCAAAGAGCATCTCACTCCGGAAGAGATATACAACAAAGTAAAAAAAGAGAACCCAAATATCGGTTTGGCAACCGTCTACAGAACCCTCTCATTGCTAGAAAAAGAGGATATGGTCAGTAGCGTCTCCTTTGGCCATGAGGGGAAAAAGTATGAGTTGAACCGCGGCGAGCATCATGACCATATGATCTGTCTAGAATGTGGCAAAATCTTGGAATTTTACGATGAGAATCTCGAAAAGCTCCAAGAAAAAATAGCAGAGGAACACAACTTCAAGCTCCTAACACATCAGATGAACCTGTATGGCATCTGCAAAGAGTGCCAAAAGAAATAGACTATTTTCTATAGATCAGCTCTCTTTGCTCTTTTGGCTTCTTTGCATCACTTTGTACCTTGTTTACCATGTAAACTGGAGCAACAAAAATAAACAGAATGGATGCCACTAAAAAAAGAGCGAGTAGATACATGGGTATAAGTCGTATATGTTTACTCTTCATGGCTGCTCCTATCCACTAATTCCAACGCTTCAAGAGTATTGATCAAAATCTGCTTTTTCGTCACAAGTGGCTTTGTTTTCAGGTTTTTTTGTTTCTTATCCAACTTGGGATTTGCGATGATTTGCATAAACTCATTTTCTAAATCTTTCAACAGTTCATCCATACACTTTTTGTATTTTTGCGTAATATCGCTCATTATTTCGCCTTTGGCCTAAAGGCTTGTATTACATCCTCGTTTGTCTCGATATATGGTCCTCCTATGAGGTCGATACAGTAGGGAACTGCCGGGAAAACCGCATCAAGACATTCTCGGATGCTTTTTGGCTTTCCAGGCAGATTGATAATGAGGCTTTTCCCCCGTATTCCCGCAGTTTGGCGCGAGAGAATTGCCGTAGGGACATATTTGAGACTTACAGAGCGCATCAACTCTCCAAAACCTGGCATCATCTTCTGGCAAACCGCTTCTGTAGCCTCTGGGGTCACATCTCTTGGTGCCGGGCCTGTCCCGCCAGTCGTCACGACCAGTGCGCATCCTTCCTCGTCACAAAGCTCTATCAAAGCCTTTTCAATCTCACTCTGTTCATCCGGAATACAGCGATAGACTATCTCGAAATCGTTCAAAAGATACTCTTTCATCGTATCCATGATCGCTTTGCCGCTGATATCTTCATAAATTCCTGCACTCGCCCTGTCACTAGCTGTTACAACGCCTATTTTGATTTTATCCATTACTCCCCCTTAATAGATGTCCTACATCTTTAATGTAATATACTTGACCATATTGTTGGAAAAAGTGTTTACTTTTTTGTGGATTGACAATTTTATCCAAAGCACCGATAAAGACTTCGATATGAACTCCACTTTGAACCAGGAACTCCAGTGCTTTGTCATCCCAGGTAAAAAAAAGAAGTGCTTTAAGATCTCCTAAAGATGGTTGCGTAAAAAATTTTGAATAATCTTTTTTGGATGGATAGGCAGCTTTTTTATAAAAAAAATGTAAATAGGCATCTTGGTTTTTCACAAAAGACAAAATCTGTTTATGCTTGAACTCTTTTGACTCTTCATCGAAATATGCAGGCGATATGAGTTGTAACGTATCGACTCTTTTGCCCTCTTGCACCTGTTTCACTGCTTCTTGAAACGCTTTTTGCGCTCCATAGCTGAAACCTGCTATCGTAAAATCACTTCGATTCAAAATATCGAGAAAAAGGATTTTTTCATTGTGAAAGCCAAAACCGCTAAAAAACTGCATCCACGACCCTCTTGACATCCTCTTTCGTCACAGACTCATGCTCTTGAAGATAGGTTGCTATCTTTTCCACCAGTGCAAAATGGCTGCTCAGATACTCTTTGAGTTCGACTTTCGCTTCCTCCACTATTTTTATTGCATCATTTACATCAGCAAAAAGCCTATCTCCCATACCGTATCGCATCACCATCTCTTCAGCAAGCACTTTTACCCGTTTCAAATCTTCTGCAGCATTGGAGAAGGTTTCATTGTATTTGAGTTGCAAAGCCACGTAACCGGCAAGAAGCGCTTTTATTTTTGACATGAAATCCTGTTTGGAAACGATCTCTCTATCTATATCTTTGAGGTATCCGCCGACAAGTGTCAATTTGTCAAAATCGACGCCATACCAGTAAGCGCACAAAGCTTTTGCCGCTTGATAGACACTTTGGATCTCTTTCTCCTTTTCATCAAAAACAAGCAGTTTTTTCTTGCCATACAGTACTTTGTCCTTGACAGCTTCAAAATCGCTCAACTCCACGATTTTTTTCCCCAATTTCAAAGCATGAAGTGCCGCTTCATTCACAAGACTGGCAAGAGCGGCACCGCTAAATCCGACGCTCATATCTGCAAGTCGTTCCAGATCTACGTTGTGTGGAATCTTTCGAAGATAGATTTTGAGTATCTTCATTCTATCCTCTTTATTTGGCAAAGCCACATAGATTCTTCGATCAAAACGACCAGGTCGAAGAAGCGCTTCATCCAAAACTTCGATCTTGTTCGTCGCCCCTATAACGATGACCCCACTGGAAGCTTCAAAACCATCCATCTCGGTAAGAAGCTGGTTGAGTGTCGCTTCGCGCTCGTCATTTCGCATGCCTCCTCTGGCTTTGCCAACTGCATCGATCTCGTCGATAAAAACGATGCTTGGGGCCATCTCTTTTGCTTTTTTGAAAAGTTCGCGAACCCTTTTCGCTCCCATACCTACATAGATCTGCACGAACGCACTTCCACTTTGATAAAAAAACGGTACCCCGGCTTCACCCGCTACCGCTTTTGCGATCAATGTCTTTCCGACTCCTGGTGGGCCAACGAGCAGCACGCCTTTTGGCATGCGAACCCCAAAGCTTGTATATTTTTTCGGATCTTTCAAAAAGTCTATTATCTCTTCAAGCTCCTCTTTCACTTCATCGATGCCCGCCACATCATCAAAGGTATAAGCACTCACTTGCGGCTTGATATCCATCTTCATCTCAGGCGTTTCCGCCGGAGCTATCTGTATCTGATGCTTAATCGGTATAGGCTCTTTTCTTTGGCGCTTAAGATAGTACACAAGGTATCCTACAAAAAAAGCCAAAATCATGATTGCCAGAAAATCATAAAAGTTTTGATAATTTTCCTGCATCTTGACCGGTACTTTTTTATACAGCTCTTTCGTATCGATAAACTCTTTTGGGATTTTGTACTCGATACCGCCACTCTTTATATAGACATATTCGTTTCCTATCTTCGCTGAATCGATCATGCCGTTTTCAAGAAGCGTCTGATAGGTAGAGTAGTCGATATCTCTTTGCGGAAAATATTTCATAAAAAAGAGTGTGCTCAACATAATGAGCACTAAAGATGATAACGCTATTACAATGATCTTTTTTGTTTTAGAATTTTGCAAAATTGGCCTCTTCTTGTATTTCATATTTGTGAATATTAACCCAGTTTCCTTTCAAATCCAATGCACTCTCGATGAAAACAGGGTTGTAAAACTGATCATATCCAAAATAGTGCCCTCTTTTTTCTCCTTCGACAAGCACATACAGATCGCTCTGTTTTTTTCTAAAATCGAAGTTTTTTTGTTTGACAAGCTCTTGTATTTTTTTGTATCGCTCTTTTGCCACATTGCCTAAAACGTGGGGTTTCATCGAAGCAGATGGTGTTCCATCCCTTTTTGAGTATGTAAAAAGGTGTATGTGGGTCAATGGAAACAGTTTTAGATTTTCATACGCCTCTTCAAAAATCGCCTCACTCTCTCCAGGGTGTCCCACAATAAAATCTGTTCCTATGGCATAACCGTGTGATGCGATCTCTTCAAACAGTTGCAAATCCTCTTTGACTCTGTTTCGACGATTCATGATTTCCAGCATTGTATCTGATGTGTGCTGTAAAGCTATATGCAGATGCTTTGCCATCCAAGGCTCATCCAAAATCTCTTTAAATTCATCCGTTATCTGAATCGGCTCAATGGAGCCTAAGCGAATACGTCGCACTCCTCGTATCATGGCTATTTTTTTGAGAAGTTTCGCCAAAGAAGTATCTTTATCTTTGCCGTAGCTACCAACATTGGTCCCCGTGAGTATAAACTCACCAAAGCCATTCGATGCCAGTTTTTGAATCTGCTCTAAAATAAGCGATTCATCCATGCTTCTGGCATTGCCTCGTACATAGGGAATGATACAGTAGCTACATCTGAAATCACACCCCTCTTGAATTTTGATAAAGGCCCTGCTTTTTCCGATAAACTCGCTTACGATCGTTTTATCGACAGATTCCAGATCTCCCAGCTGAAAAAACTGCTCTTTTTTTAGTAGATCGTTAATTCGCTCTTTTTCGGAATGTCCAAAAACACCAATGACTTTTTTCTTTTCAAAGAGCTCTTCACCTTTTGTAAACGCTCCACATCCTGTCAAATAGATCTTTTTGTTTCCTTTTTGGATTCTGTTGATATAGTTGCGTACGCTACTGTCTGCTCCATTGGTTACGGTACAGGAGTTCACGACGACAATATCCGCATCCTCTTCATTTTGAGTAATGGTAAAATCTTTCAGTTTACTCATCATTACCTGAGTATCGAATAGATTGGTCCGACATCCAAATGTTTTAAAGAAAACTTTCACACTCCAGCCTCACTCTCTTTTGGCAAACTTTTATCATTAAAATCCTCTTTTGTCAAGAAGATTTTTTGGGCCGGATATGTTATCTTGATATCTTCCTCTTGTAGATATTTCTCGATCACTTCTGCGCTAATGGTACTTCGCAACGTCAAAGTAGCGTATGAGTTTGTCTGATACCACAAACTTATACGAATCCCATAGTCTTCAGCAAATGTATAGACTCTCACATCCACGTTTGTATTTTTGAGATGGTAGGTTGAGCGTAGTTTATTGAGCTGCTTTCTGGCAATATCAGTGTAACCTTTGGCATATTTCCGTGCTGTCTCTTTCGCAATATGTGCAGCTTTTTTATGATTGGAATCAAATGTGATATTGAAGTTGATATTGTCCCAGACCGTTTTGAGACCAGAATGGGTATAGTTGGCTATCAAATCGGTAAATATATAATTATTGGGAACAAAAATGATACGACCCGAACGAATATTGTGCAAGTAGCTTGTCAAAGTAACATCTTCGAGTATCGTAATTCGCAGCAAAGAAATATCTACGACATCGCCCACATACTCCAAACCGTTTCTTTTCACTTTGATTCTATCTCCCACATGGATAGAACCGCCAAAAACGATCACCATCCATCCCAGGAGACTCATGAACATATCTTTCATCGCAATGGCGATACCCGCCGATGCAAACCCTAAAATAGTGACTAGATAACCCACATTTTCTATGTAGGAAAAAAGAAGAATCATAATGATAAGTAACGCAAGTAGAAAGTTTATAAATTTGTTTGCCATATAGGCCCGCTGATTATCTTGGATGTATCTATGGATAATCCATTTCAAAAAGAGACTAAATAGTAAAATACCCAGAATGATGGCGCCTATACGGAAAGCCTTTTCTCCTTGGATCTTGATCTCGTCTGTCGTTTTCAAAACATTTTCTTCAATTTTCCGTTTATAGACACGCAGCGTCTCTTTTGCCACTTTCAAAGATTCTTGGAAATCTTTGATCTCTTTTTTCATAGCCTTCAGTTCATCCTGCGGTACAGCATCTGGATCTAATTTAGCCATTTCGCTCAAAACATGGTACTTTTTATTCAATAGATCCAACGCCGTTTGCATGTCTTGCAATTTTTGCAAGTAATACTCTTTTGAACTATTGAGCTGTTTGATATAAGAAAGTGCAGTGATAATATCGAAAGGATTTTTAATGGTTGGCGGTTTGGGAAGCGTAGGTGGTTTGACAATTTCCATAAAAGGAGATTCCTGATACTCCTTCAACAGTTCAAGTTGATTTTTCAGTGTCTCTTTTTTTGCCAAAAGATCTTGCAATCGCTTTTTTTGCCGCCTCCTTTTCGCTTTCCATATCTGCTTGTCGAGATCTTTCAACTCTTTACTGATTTTGTAATAGGTTTTATAGTTCTCATACTTTTTGAGCCAGATATTTTGCTCGATTTTTTCTTTGAGGTGATTGAGATCCGCTTGCAACTCTTGAAGATGGAACCGCTTTTGGATCTCTTGCTGCTCTTGTTGCTCTTGAATTGAAGCATTTTGTTCGGCATATAACGACAAAAGAGACAAAAAGACAACCAATAAAAGTTTCAGCATCTCTCAAACTCTCTTAAAACATCGATGATCTGATCTTTTTTGATTGTATCCGTGATCACAAAATCTCCGATATCTTTTGGCAAAACGAATTTGATCGTATCGTTTTGCGTTTTTTTATCCAAGAAAAAGTGTTCATAAAAATCCTCTGGATCTTCTACTTCGTAACAGACAGGCAAATTGTATCGTTGCAGTAGATTTTTTATTTTTTCCGCATCCTCTCGGCTCAGTAGCCCAGTTTTCACGGCAAGTTCATTTGCCATAACCATCCCTATCGCTACCGCTTCCCCATGCAAAAATCGCTTATATCCCGTTTCATTTTCGATCACATGGGCAAAAGTGTGACCGTAGTTGAGACTTGCTCTGACACCGCCTTCGCGTTCATCTTTGGCAACGATAGCGGCTTTGAGTTCAACGGATCGTTTTATAGCGTATTTGAGATTATCTTCTTCTTTAAGATCGTTTTTCATAAGCCATTCAAAAAAGTCTTTATCGAAAACAACTGCCATTTTAACAATCTCGGCCACACCTGCAGAAAACTCTCTTTGAGGCAGTGTCTGTAAAAAATGAGTGTCGATATAGACCGCTTTTGGCTGATGAAAAGCACCTATGAGATTTTTGCCAAATCGATTGTTGATACCAGTTTTTCCTCCTACACTGGCATCCACCTGAGAAAGCAGTGTCGTAGGAATCTGTATAAAGTCGATCCCCCTTTGAAAAACGGAAGCAGCAAATCCGGTCATATCTCCAATGACACCACCGCCAAAAGCGATAAGCACAGATTTTCTATCAAGTTTATGATCAAAAAGTCTATCGAGTAAAAAATCGAGCGTTTCTTGATTTTTATAATCTTCACCGTCAGGAAGCGTAATGATATAAAGCTCTGGAGCTTCGATTTTATTTAAAAGATATTTCAGATGTAGTCCGGCAACTTTTGGATTCGTCACTATAGCCGTTTTAGAAGAGAGTCGAATAGATTGAATTGGATCGATGTATATTGAATAACTTCGATCCTCACACGTTTTGAGATCGATAAACACTTCCATAGATCACCTTTTTTTGTTTTTACAATTATAAAAAAAGTTCTCTTTCTTTTAGGTTACAGGAAAGAACATCTGATGATGCATGCCAAGTTTGTAAAAAAGCGCTTCTGGGTCGGTACAAAATGGATTGAGAGGTGTGGCTTGGGCTACTTTTTGACTGAATGGATAAACAAGAAGCAGATCCGTTTTCGATCGTAGCATACGGATAGGATTCGATCTTGTTTTTTCTACAGCAATCGGCTTGGAAAAGATATTCGCAAGATTTTCAAAATGTTCGATAATTTCCTGCGTCTGAGTAGAGCTTTGTTCAAGATACTCTACGAGTTTCAAAGAGATTTTCAATTGAATAGCAATATCGAAAACGATAGATGAGATGGTTTCTAGTTTTTGATTCTTCGTTAAAATCAGCTCCAACTCCTTTATTTTGGACAAGGATGAGTCGGCAAGTGAAAAGACTGGAATTTTCATCTCATACAAAAGCGAGCGACAATGTTTTTTCATGAATGTTTTATGGTGCAGCATAAAAAGGCCAATGCGCCGATGTTCAAGATCTTCTTGAACATTTTGTTGCAGCGATTTGTAACGGTAATCCACCATCACCTCTATCGTATCACCGTCATAATTCTTGATAAACTGCAACAGTCCGATGTCGTTTGGGTTGATAACGCGGATAAAAAGCTTTTTATCTTTGAAACGACTATGCGCATACACGCCACTCAACACCATATGCCTGATCGATTTTGGACTCAACTCCTCCATATCCACAAGTAGATAGGAGTTGGTGCCAAATGGCATGGGAAACTGTCCGACTTCTCGTTTGATCGAGCGATAGACGTTTTTCAAAACATCCGGATCGCCAATAAGCAAAAGAATGTCATTTGGCCATATCATCCTGCTCGGAGTTGGCAGTAAAAGCTTATTGTTCCTATAAATGGCGGCGATTTTCCAGTTTTTTTGCTCGATGGATCCAATATGCCGATAGACATAACTGCTTCCAAAAGGGACAAGCACCTCCATAATCTCGCCTAGGCCTAGTCCCACATTCTGTGCTATGACAGGGACATTTGGAAAGTAGTCCATAACCCTGTTGGCCAATATTTCATTCGCGTTGAGCAGACGGAAATTTCTGCCTGGAAACTTCAGATCCCATCGATCCAAAACGACGATATTGACATTGTTATCGAGTCTTCGGACATTTTCAAAAGATGCGACAGTGTCGATTTTATTCCCAAGGACGATGACCACTTCGTTATATTTTTTATTAAAGAGGCGAGAGAGTTTCACAAACGAGGTAGGATCAAAATGATAATAAAGAATATTTTCTGCACTTTCCGATGGTTTTATGGTAGGATCGTTATAGACGATATGATAGAGATTGTTCGTTACCTGATTTTTTACAATTCTTTGTAATAGATGTTTTGCTACAATTCCATCAGCAAGTACTAAAACATGGGTTTGCACCAAGCCCCTTTATAAAGGAAATTTATTGGATTTTTTTATCGACGCTACCGACAATAACGCCAGAGCCTGTACTATAAAAACATCACATTCTACCATAAAAACGCCTGTGTTTATGCCTGTCGGAACGGCTGCCAGCGTAAAATCTCTCGATACTGTCGACTTGCGAGATATCCTTCAAACACAAATTATCTTGGCAAACACATACCATCTATATTTAAGACCGGGAGACAATGTGGTCAAAAAACTTGGAGGACTACACGGATTTACCGGTTACAATCGAAGCTTCCTGACAGATAGTGGTGGCTTTCAAGCTTTCAGTCTCAGCGATATCAGCAAAGCCAATGAAAGAGGCATCGAATTCCAAAGCCATATAGATGGTTCGAAACACTTTTTTACTCCGCAAAAAGTTTTAGACATCCAATACAATCTTGGTAGTGACATCATGATGATTTTAGATGATCTGGTCGCACTTCCGGCAACAAAAGAGCGTCTTGCACTCTCTGTCGATAGAACCACCCGATGGGCACAAGAGTCGATCAAATACCACAAAAAAATGCAAGCACAAGGCATCGGAACCAACCAAAATATCTTTGCCATTATCCAAGGCGGAACCGATTACGAATTTCGTAAAAAAAGCGCTATGGAACTGACAGCTCTCGATTTCGACGGATTTGCCATAGGAGGGCTGAGTGTAGGAGAGGAAAATAGCGTCATGTATAATACAGTAGAGTTCACAACTCCTTTTATGCCCAAAAACAAACCAAGATATCTCATGGGCGTAGGCACACCAGAAGATTTGGTTGAATGCATCGACCGAGGCGTAGATATGTTCGATTGTGTGATGCCAACAAGAAATGCACGAAACGGGACGATATTTACCTCTTTTGGCAGACTCAACATCAAAGCTGCAAAATATAAACTTGATCAAAACCCTATCGATGAAGCGTGTAGCTGCTATACATGCCAAAACTACACCAGAGCCTATCTCAACCATCTTTACAGAGCAAAAGAGCTGACATATTACCGCCTCGCTTCCATTCACAATCTGCACTACTATCTAACGCTTATGAAAGAAGCAAGAGAAGCGATCGAAAAGGGTGAATATAAAGCGTTTAAAAAAGCATTTTACGCAAGGAGACAATCATGAAACTCGGTGTCAACATCGATCATATTGCAGTACTAAGAGAAGCGAGAAAAATCAATGATCCTGATCCCATAGAAGCTCTTCCCATCGTGAAAAGAGCGGGAGCAGATCAGATAACCATCCATCTTCGTGAAGACAGACGCCACATCAACGATTTTGATGCAAAAAGGATCATTGAGTACTCTTCTCTCCCGGTGAATATGGAGTGTAGCATCGATCCGGATATTATCGACATCGTTGCACAGCTCAAGCCTCACAGAGCAACGCTTGTTCCTGAAAAGCGAGAAGAGGTGACTACAGAAGGTGGCCTTGACGTCATTGGACAGTATGAACGCATCAGTGATGCCATTGAAAAACTGAAAGCGAACGAGATAGATGTCTCCTTGTTTATCGATCCAGATATCGAAATCATAGCGGCCTGTGCCGATACGGGAGCCGATATGGTGGAACTGCATACAGGAGAGTATGCAAATATCTATGCAATGCTCTATTCCAATCTATCCAAAACGCCACACTCCATCAAATCTTTGGAACTTTCGAGGAAAGAACTGCAAGAAAAGCTCTCCATTGCTATCGGGGACTTGGAAAATGCTGCGATTTACGCTGCAAAATCGGGACTGCTCGTAGCCGCTGGACATGGTCTTAATTATCAAAATGTTGGAACTATTGCTGCAATGGCAAATATCATTGAACTCAATATCGGTCAAAGCATCATCGCTAGAAGCATTTGGGATGGCCTTTTTGAAGCGGTCAGGAAAATGAAAGAGATCATCGATGAAGCCGGTCATTGCCATTAGTCTAGGCGATTTCAATGGTATCGGACCAGAAATTGCCCTGAGATGCCACGATCAAATTAAACAATCCTGTACCCCACTCTACTTTACAAACTATAAAATAATTCAACAAGCTGCCAATATTTTGAAGGTTCAGGTTCCTGAAGATTTAGAAGTAGAGTATGTCAAAGGCGATTTCATTATCAAACCTGGAAAAGTCAGCAAGAAAAGTGGTGCTTTTTCCTTTCGATCTTTCCAAAAAGCTGTAGAGTTCACCGCTTCAGGAATATGCGATGCCCTTGTTACCCTTCCTGTTCATAAGGAAGCGTGGATGAAAGCGAATATCCCTTATAAGGGCCATACGGATTATCTTCGAAAAAGATTCAAAAAAGAGGCTATCATGATGCTTGGCTGCGATAAACTTTTTGTAGCCCTTTTTACAGAACATGTCCCTTTGAAAAAGGTGCCAGGTTTGATCGAAAAAAAGAGACTGACCCAGTTTCTAATCGATTTTTACCATGAGACTACTCCTGCCAAACCGGTTGCCGTTTTGGGTCTCAATCCTCATGCAGGCGATGGCGGCGTTTTGGGAGATGAAGAGCGAATTATCAAAAAAGCGATCGACAAAGCAAATGAAGCAATCAAACAAGAGATCTTTTTCGGTCCAGTCGTACCCGATGTGGCGTTTACATCAAATTTTAGGAAAAAACTCTCTCACATTGTCGCCATGTATCATGATCAAGGGCTTGCGCCTTTGAAAGCTCTCTATTTCGATGAATCAATAAACGTCAGCTTAAACTTACCTATACTCCGTACCTCTGTCGACCATGGCACCGCTTTTGATATTGCCTATAAAAAAATGGCAAACACCACGAGTTATCTTAACGCCGTACAATATGCAATCTCTCACCTACGATGAGAAATGTTTTTGTACTGATTCAACCTTTTGTTTAAGTCTGTTACTCTTTCCAGGCCTGATATCAAACTTTGCTACACTGTATACCCGCCCGCACCCCATCTTTTCCAAAGCGTGATACATTTTGGGTATCAGTGCACTCACCTCTTCCACACTCTCTCCCTCCACGATAGTCGCCATTGGTGTGAGTTGATATGGCAGTCCGCTTTCTTCAATAACCTTTAGAACCTCGGCCACATATTTACTTTTGCTTTCTCCAACATCCGTTGGAAACATCGCTATCTCCATCAAAACACTCATAAACACTCCTTACCGATTACACTTTCGCATGTTCTGAAGAGAAAACGTACACACCTGCATTATATAGACTTACTAGGTATGCAATGACAAGTACCAAAGGTAAGAGGATAATACTCAGCGACAGGGGTATCAAAAGCATAAAAACGCCTAAAACGATCAAGGACCAAATAAACACGAGGATAAAGTACTCTTTATTGAAGCACCGCTTCCAATATCCGGGATTGAAAAGCAAAAAAACTTTTTTAAAGCCATCATTGAACGTCTCTGAACGGATCACCTCACCCATGACGCCAGGAAAAAAATAGAAAAGAAAAGCTCCAATCAGTAATATCACCAAACCAAGTGCACCGTTTGCCATGAAGCCGGCCGCCATTTCCTGCTCCATTGCAATGCCGTTTTGCATCGTTTGCATATCCATATGCATATTCATTCCCATAACCATCATCATAAGAGCCATAAAAAGAAGGGAGAGCAAGAAAAGAGCCAAAAACGCTCCTGCTGCTACGTGAAGATACTGAATCAGCAGATCCCCTATTCTTGAATTTTGTGCTACTTCTATCATCTCTTCTTCACTCTTTACTTGTAAAAGCGCTTTTCCAAAATAGATCTGTACACTGAGGCTTAAAATGGAATAGGCCAAAACGAAAAGCATTCCAACAATTGGAATAGCACCCAAAAGACTAACAACTATCAAAATCGCCAATACACCGAAATTGAGTGCATAATTTCCCTTAAAAAAATTCCAAGCCGCTTTAATCGCCGTTATATTGTTTTTTTGCATTCACTCTCCTTAGCATCCGCTTTTTTTCATACTTTTTGCCATTTCAACCGGAAATCGCTTTTGATTTTTTGCAATCTTTTTCTTTGATGCCTCATACAGATCAATATCCAGTACCGAAGCAAGCCTCAAAAGATAGTGTAACACATCTGCCATCTCTTCACCAATTTCCTCTTTTTGAGATTGCGTAAACTCCTTGGTATCTTTATCACACCACTGGAAATGCTCCATGAGTTCCGCCGCTTCTATTGCCACACTCATGGCAAGATTTTTGGGTCTGTGATACTTTTGCCAATCCCGCTCTTTGATAAACTCATCAAAAGATGCTGCAGTTCATATAGATTACCCTTCAAAATACTCCTTTGCATGGCTTTTCAGTTTCTTATATATTTTGAAAAAATCGGTACTGTAGACTCTTGTATGACCAATTGTTGTGATAAAGTTCGTATCCCTTTGCCATCTGGGTACGAGATGCATATGGATATGTTCTGCGATCCCCGCTCCTGCTGCAGCTCCTAGATTCATCCCGATATTGACACCCTCTGCATGCAAAACATCTTTTAATAGAGCCACACCTCGTTTGGTAAGTCTGGACATCTCCTCCCAAGCCTCCTCGGAAAGATTTTCCAGATTGTCGATATGCTGATTTGGAATGACCATAAAATGACCTGGCGTATAGGGATACTTGTTCATAACAACAAAAGAGTATTTGGCTCTATAAAGCACTCCAAGTTCTTCATCCTCTTCAGGATGCTCTACAACATAGCAAAACACACACCCTTCGATTTTTTTTCTAGTCACATAATCGCTTCGCCATGGGGCATATAGAATATCGTACATCAAAACACCTTTATCAAAGATGGGAAAAGATAGATGATTGCAAGCACAACGACCTGTAAAAGAATATAGGGAATGACACCTTTATAGATATCTTTCGTTTTTACTAGATCACCGGCTGCACCTTTAAGATAAAAAAGACTAAATCCAAACGGAGGCGTCAAAAAGGAAGCTTGCAAATTGAGCGCTACCAGGATGCCAAACCACAAAGGATCGATATTGAAATGTGCAAGAAGCGGAACAAAAAGAGGGATCACAACAAAAGAGATCTCAACAAAATCGATGAAAAATCCAAGGAGAAAGATAATCGCCATCGAAACGAGCAAGAAGGTCTGTTTATCACCTATTTGATAGGCAAAAAAATGTTTCACAAGTTCTTCACCTCCGATTTCATTGAAAACAAGGCTAAATGCTGTAGCACCGATCAAAATAGTAAATATCATAGCACTCAGTTTCACCGTCTCAATCGTTACATAAACAATCATCTCTTTATTGAGCGTTTTTGTCAATAGCGTTAATATCAAGGCACCAACGACACCCATTGCAGCAGATTCAGTCGGAGTGGCAATTCCTGCAAAGATAGAACCAAGTACTGCCAAAATCAATACAGAGGATGGGACAATCGCTTTTAGCAGCTCAATCAAACTCGGTCTTTTCTCTAATGTTATGGCTGGTGCCACATTCGGTTTTAAAAAAGCAAAAACGAGAATGTATACAATATAAAAAAAGACCAATAACAGTCCCGGAACAACGGCTGATTTAAACAGATCACCGACACTAACACTCAAAACATCACCCAAAACAATCAATACAATCGATGGAGGTATGATTTGTCCAAGTGTCCCGCTCGCGGCAATCGTTCCACTGGCAAGTGCTTTGTCGTATCCGTATCTGATCATCACAGGCAGCGTTATCACACTCATCATCACCACACTTGCACCGACTATTCCCGTTGCCGCGGCCAATATAGCTCCAACGATCACGACACCCACAGCTAGGCCGCCTCGGATATTGCCAAACATCAGTCCAAGATTTTCCAGTAAAGATTTGGCTATCTGGCTCTTTTCCAAAATGAGCCCCATCAAAATGAAAAGAGGTACCGCCATCAGCGTAAAATTTTGCATGATGCCATACATCCGCATGGGAAGCATCTCGAAGATAGAAAGATTCAAATCTGCATCGATAAGTGCAAAAACAATGGCAGAAGCAGCAAACACAAAGGCTACTCGAAATCCCAGCATCAAGAGAACCAAAGAGAGTCCAAACATCAAAAGAGCAGGATGCAAAAAGTAGTACAAATCAACAAATCGAAAGGCTACAACTGTAACCACAATCACAACAGCAATGAAAAAAGCCTTTTTCCACTCTATTTTTTGCGAAATTTTGATGATTTCACTGATAGCTTGCAAAAAGAGCAACAGTGCAAAAAGGACAATCGCGGATTTGATAAGCCATCTGTATGGAAGACCGCCAGGGTCGCTCGATGCTTCATGCTGCAAGAAACTTTGCCAGGTAAAAATCCCTGAATAGTAAAGAATAATCAACGAAAAAGGAATGATAAGCAACAACGCATCGTAAAAATTGATCAACGCTCTTGTCTTTGGAGAAAAGCGCTCATAAAAGATATCGACCCGAACATGCTTGTCATGTTTGAGGGCAAATCCGGTACTCAGCAAGAAAGTGAGATCAAAAAAGTACCACTCAAGCTCTTGAAGAGCGATAGACCCTTCATGAAAAAGGTATCGCATAAAGGCATCATAAAAGACCAAAAAGGCAAGAGCCAAGGCAATAAACGCACTGAGGTAAGCAAAAACCCTATTGATCTTATCTATCCACAAAGAGATCTTACTCACCCATTTTCCTTTTGAAAATGTATTCGAAAACCTTTTGCAAAGCGACAACGATCAATACTAAAGCGATGATCGCCAAAAACTCTATGGCAAAATCTTTTATATCTTCCATATTATCCCTTACATAAACGAAGGTGTGTCGTTGCTAAACAGAATCAAATCACCACTTTTTGTATGTTTTGCAAGCAGATTTTGCAGCTGCTTTTTGTCTTCTACCATTATCTTTTCAATCGTAATATTTTTTTGTAGTACCTCTTTGTTGATTTTACCCGTGATGATGGCAAGATCAAAAACTTCGTTGATCTTTTTTGCCAGTTCGATGTTGCTCTTTTCATCGCTCTCAACAATACCAGGAGTCACTACCACTTTTCTGCCAGGATAGTTTTTGACAAGTTCATAGGATGCAATCATCCCTTCCAAATTTCCATTGAAACTGTCGTCTATGATAACTTTCCCACCAGCTTCTATTCTTTGGAGTCTATGCTCAACTCCCTTAAGCTGTGATACTCTTTTTTGCAGTGTTGCCATATCGATACCAAGCTCTTTTGCCACCAAGATGGCTGCAGTGATATTAAAAGCGTTGAAACCTCCTAAAATTGGCGCCTGGAAATGAAAAATCTCTCCTTGCAACTCAAGATCCCAGCTCACTCCATCCAAATCGGCTTTGACATTTTTAATGTTTGAGCCGAATTTGACAAATTTTGGATCATCTTTGACAGGCAATCCATCCCATAAAAAGGCTTTTTTCAAACGTTTGGAGTGCAAGATCTCCAGCTTCGTCGCGATTATATTTTCCAGTGTCTTGAAATATTCGATATGTTGGGGCCCGACTTTACCGACAACGGCATAGTGATGATTGAGAAATTTCGTGATTTCCAAAATATCGCCACGCTCTCTGGCTCCTGCTTCCACTACGTATACTTCACACACTTGGGGCAAAGCGGTATTGATATCTTTGATGATTCCTGCCAGGGTATTAACGCTTCTTGGTGTTTTGTACACATGGTATGAGTCTTTCAACAGCTGATAAATGAAGTTTTTAATGCTGGTTTTTCCATAACTTGCCGTAACCGCTATAATGGTAGGGTCTATCGTTTCAAGTTTTTTTCTCGCCTCTTTTTTATATATGGCCATCAAATAACTCTCGATGAGATTCGAAAGCAAAAGAGCGACCAAAAGGGGTGCGATAGTACTGAAGAGCGGGCAATGCAATTTTGCGATGCATAAAAGATCAAGAAGCAGTGTGATCACAAAAAGAAGTAGAAAAAAACGTTTCACTCGAGCTGTAAATACCAGTTTTTTATCAATTTTTCGCTGCCAAACATAGAGGATCGCTCCATAAAAAACATCCAAAACCAATACATATTCGCGAATGGCTATATAGACAAACAGAGGAGCCAAGAAAAAAAGAATGTGTTGCCATGGAGCGTGATGGTGCAATACAACTCTACCGAAACGGTAGTTGTACCATTGCAGATTTTGGATCAGATAAAACCCGAGCATGAGTACAAAAAGAATATGCCCGATGAAATGAAGCCATATCATCGAAGCACCTCGAAAAGTCCGCTGAACGTTTTTTCGATAGGCTCTATTTCGATCGACTCCACTTTTGCCAAAGGCGGTCCTTCATGTAATGCTTGCAAAAACTCTTCCCATACACTTTCGGGAACACTCGCTTCCACTTCCACAGACCCATCGGGAAGGTTTCGAACATGTCCGCTGACTCCCAGTTTGTTGGCAACTTCCTGGGTAAATCGTCGAAACCAGACCCCTTGCACCCTTCCTCTGATGATACACTTACAGTTTTTCATACCGCTCCTTTACGATTTCACAGATCTCACTGCCTTTGTCCAAAAAGAAGTAGTGATCACCTTTGAGAGGGAAAAAGTTACTTTTTTTGATCAAAGAGGCTATCGTTTGACCGCTTTGCAACGATGTTGCTCGATCTTCCTCTCCCCAAAATATCAAAGCCTCGCTATGACATTTCTCAAAATGGGAAGAAAAATCCTCATCGACGACATTTTTAAATGTTTCATACATCGCTTCACTCATCCCTTTGGCATCTTGTGAGACAAAAAGATTTCTAAGACGTACGATGCCAAAAGGTTTGAGCATCTTGAATAATGCAATCTTTGCTCGTACTGTGAATGGCTTTTTTTCCACAATTCCAGCACTACTTAAGAGCACAAGCATTTTTGGCTCTAACAGTGTCGCAACCTTACCACCAAAAGAGTGACCAACGACGATATCAGGACGAACGTTCAAATCTTGTAGAAAAGTTTGAACGATATTGGCATAATCTTTTGTGGTCAAGACCGATTCGTTCGGACTTTTTCCAAATCCGGGCAGATCAAGATAGATCGATTTGTAAGGACAGTGTTTTACAAAAGCCGTTTGCATGAGATCTTTATTGCTGCCCCATCCATGCAAAAAAAGAATCGTCCGATCACATTTAGGGTTTTTCAGTTCATAATTCAATGAAAAGATATTGCCGTTATAAGATACTTCACGAACAGCCAAGAAGATCCTCTTTTTTGATTCAATTGTACCAATAAAGAGGTTAAAGCTAATTTAGCCAACAGGTTTTGCGATGGATCTTTCATAACTGCATGTTTTTACGCACGATCGTTTGCTCGTCACATCCAGTATCACCCAAATGGTCGTAATGATCATAAACAACACAAAAGCAGCTAAAATTGCGGTGACAAGGTAGATATTTTTATACTCTTTATTGAAAGTCATTACAGCCTCCTTTTGCGGCTATATTATATTTTGCTCTTATTTTTCTAAAAATTTGTTTATTATTATTTTTAATAAATAGAGTTATGCTTCAGGAAGGTTCCATCGCCGGTAATAGGCAATCATACGAAGCAAAAACGAGAAGATAAATATTGATAGAACACTCAATGTATTCATGAACTGCATTTTATCTGCACCATAAACGAGTCCTCCGGTAATGATCGCAACGCTTCCGTAAAAATCGCTTTTGAGAATCAGTGGGACCTGATTTAGGAGCATATCACGCAAAACTCCACCGCCAACTGCCGTGATGAGCGCAACCAAAATAACGCCAAAAAAATTGAAATCTGCCTGGGTAGCAACCATCGCTCCTGTAATAGCAAAGGAAACAAGACCGATCGCATCGCTGATAATGAAAAGTGTCCTGTTTTGAAAATGAAGATATTTTTTCAAATGAAACAGATAGGAGATCAGAACGACTGAAATCACTAAAAGAGAAGGCAGCGAATGCGAAAAAGCGTATGGGGTCCTATCCACCAAAATATCGCGCAAAACTCCTCCTCCAAGTGCTGTCAAAAAAGAGAGGATAAATGCGCCCAACAGGTCGAACCTCTCTTTTGCCGCTACCCAGTATCCACTCAAAGCAAAAGCCACTATCCCAAGGATATCAGTGATTTCCAAGATACTCATGACACCCCTTTGCTGCACTGTATCCGCTGGAAAAGGCCCACTGAAAATTGTATCCGCCAAGCTCTCCAGTGACATCGAGAACTTCTCCAGCAAAAAAGAGACCGGGAACATGCACACTTTGCAAACACTTATCCAATTCTTGCAAATGTACACCCCCTTTTGTCACTTCCGCCCTTTCATAGCCAAAGGTTCCGGCGGGTGCAAAAGAGTAGGACTCAAAAAGTCTCAACCTTTTTCTCTCATTCACACCTAACTGCTCATACCTTTTATCTTGAAGACCGATGACCTGCAAAAATCGTTTTACAAACCGTTTTGGCAGAGGAATTTGAGAGCTGATCTGCTTATGAGGTACAAATCTGGGAAGCCTTTTTAAAAATGCGATTTCTATCGCTCCTTTCTCCCAATACAGCGATGCATTTAAGATTGCTGGCCCACTGATGCCCCTGTGTGCGAAAAGGATATTGTCTCGAAACTCCTTCTTGCCAACACGCACCGTCGCTTCAAAAGCGATTCCACTGAGCTCTTTGAACCAAAACTGCTCTTTTTGAACCGTCAGACCGACAAGAGCAGGACGAAGGGGTGTCACTTCCAACCCAAAATTTTTGGCAATCTCATATCCGATACCGCTTGCTCCGATTTTTTTATAGCTTAGCCCACCTGTAGCAACCAAAACGGCTCTTGCCTTCATCTCATTTCTTGCAGTTTTGATCAAAAAATGATCACCAATCTTGGCAAGGTCCAGAACTTCTGTATCGGTATGGATTGATGCATTGGTTTCCGAACGAAGGATTTCGATAAGCTCTTGGGAGGACTTGGGGCAAAAAAACTGATCTTTTTTCTGTTTCACAGGCTCACACCCTTTATCATGAAGCCATGACAGAAGCTTTGTGTTGTCAAATCTTTTTAGGATCTGCCACGCTTTATCTGGCGTTGAGGTAACGAAGTTATCGATGCCAAGCCTTTCGTTGGTTACGTTGCAGCGCCCTCCACCACTTATTTTTATCTTTTGGGCGATTTTAGGATTATGTTCAAAAAGAACCACTCTTTTGTCTTTAAGATGGGCAGCGGCAAACAGTCCGCTTGCCCCGGCTCCCAGTATCGCTACATCAATCACTTTTTCGCTGATTGAATGGAGTTGATATATCGATAATCTATAACAATATTTTTTGATTTTGGAAGATGTTTTGCAACATCTTCCAAAACAGCCCTGAAATCTCCAAAAAGATAGTTGGCAAGACTTCCTGGGACCGGATTGATTTCATTGAGATAGAGCTTTCCATCACGAACAAAAAAATCGATCCGAATAATTGCCCCTGAAAAGAGAGGATCGTATATCTTTTCAAACGCATTTCGTATGTGCAAACGTAACGTTTCATTCAATGAAGCATCCTTAACCTCTCCGCTTCTTCCAAAATCGAGATATTTTTTCTCAAAATCAAGCAGTTTCTCTTTTTTCACAGCCTCTATCTTGGAAAAATGAAAAGTCTGACCTTTCGCTCCAGCGAGATTGTACTCTTCGATTCCTTCAATAAATGGCTCTATCAAGACCTCATCATCAAATTCAAAGGCCACATCTAGTGCATATTCCAGTTCCGAACTATCGTACACCACACTCACTCCGATGCTGCTTCCAAGATGGTTTGGCTTGATGATGACAGGGTATTCAAAATCTATAATTTTTTTATCTTGCTTTCTTAGAAGCTGATAGGGTAAAACTTCTATGCCACACTCTTTTGCATAGAGTTTCGTCAAAAGTTTACTGTAGCTTATCACACTTCCCTCAATTCGTGGTCCAATGTAGTCTATTTCAAAAAATTCCAACAAGGAAGCCAGTTTTCCATCCTCTCCATCTGCACCGTGGACGAGATTGATCACAACATCGGCAGGAATCTTCTTCTCTTTCAAAAGAGATTTTTGATAAAACCCTCCCTTTTTGAGTTCCAGTTTTGGCGATTTTTTATAATTGCCAGAACTAAAATAGTTGGATTTCAGATCTGCTTTTTCGATAAGGTAAAAATCTCTGTTACCATCCAAAAAGATAAAAATAGCTCCTGGAATAATATCTTTGATGGCGATCGTACTTACGATACTGATCTCGTGTTCATAGCTTTTTCCACCAAATACTACAGCATATTGCATCCCTGCTCCTACAGTTTTTGAATTTTTTTCAGCGCCTCTTTGACTAAACTCGCGGTATCTGTCGCCGTGCACTCCTGCAACGCTTTTTGGATCTGCTCTTTTTTAAATCCAAGGCTTTGCAAAGCCATGGAAGCTTCTTGAAAAGCGCTGGAAGTAACATTGGATTCAGAAATATCAAATTCACCTAGTTCAACAAGAATTCTTTGCGCACTCTTTGGTCCGATTCCAGGAACTTTTTTGAGCATGGCAACATTTTTTTGCTGGACAATCTGCACAAACTCCTGAGGCTTAAAAGTCGAACAGATAGCAATGGCAACTTTTGGTCCCACACCGTTGAGTTTGATGAGCCTGTCGAACATCTTCTTTTCGTTGATGTCCACAAATCCGTAGAGGCTTTCACTATCTTCTCTGATGATATGTGTCGTATGGAGGCGAATCTGTTTCTTGTCTATTGCGGCACTTGCATTTAATGATATAAACACTTCATAGACTACACCACCCACTTCGATATGCAAATAGGTGGGCTCCTTTTTGAGCACTTCTCCCACAAGTCCAACAATCATGGTCGCTCCAAAGTTTTTGCAATTTTATCATATAATTTGCGCCATGAACTATGCAAAGAACAATCTCAAAAATGTGCTTCACGGTTTTTTCCTCGCCATCGCTTTGGGTGTGGCAGACCCGGCAACCACACTGCCACTTATCATCCACCATTTCAGTTCCGATGTTACGATTGTAGGATACTACACTTCACTATTGCGCGGTGGTGCCATTTTGGTTCAACTTTTCGCAGCCTTTTATGCACAAAGTTTCACTCTTGTGATGCCCTATCTCAAAAGAGTCTTTCTTACAAGATTTCTCAGTTGGCTCAGCATCGGTCTTGTACTCTATTTCGTAGGAGACAAAAATCCGACATTAACGCTTCTTCTTATCGCACTGTTTCTGTTCATTTTCAGTTTTTCAGCCGGTTTTGGAAGTATCTATTTCAACGAAATCTTGGCAAAAGTTTTTGATCAAAACACAAGAGGAAAATCGATGGCAAACAGACAGTTTTTCGCTGCCATCGGTTCGATCCTGAGCGGCGTTGCTGCGGGATTTATCTTACAGCACTACCCGGCACCTGTAAGTTACGCCTATCTTTTTATTATCAGCGCATTTTTGATGGCAATAGGTCTCGTCGCTTTCTCAACCATTGAAGAACCCAAAAAAGAAAATATCACAAAACGGGAAAATAGTTTTGGAGCGTTTTTGAAAAACGCTTTTTCTCTTTTACAAAAGGATACAAGACTGCAGCGCCAAATCACTACGGTTTTACTCAGTTATTCCTTTTTGTTCTCTTTTGCATACGTCATTTTGCAAGCAAAAGAGCATATCCACTTAAGCGGATATCTCATAGGGGGATTTATCGTTATCCAGATGAGCGGTGCGCTTCTTGGAAACATCATCTACAAAAAGATGTCACCTGCATATAAAAAGATAATGATACTCTCTTTTACTCTTTCAATCACCGCTTTTGCCATTCTACTTCTTTCTCATCATACCTTCAGTTACATTACAGCTTTTTTCCTGCTTGGCATGGCGATCGATGGATTTCGTATCGCTTCTATCAATCTTTTGATCCATATCGCTCCCGAATCGAAACGCCCCGTCTACATCGCGCTACAAAACAATCTCACTTCCATCGGCCTCTTTTTTGCGATTCCGGGAGGTTTTCTTCTCAGGTTTTTTGGATACGAGACACTTTATGCTTTTACGATCATCATGCTTTTATTAGGACTTCTTTTTGCCAGCTTTTTACAAGAGCATTGACTCTTACGATTAGCTTTTCTATAATTGCCAAATGTTTACAAAGATATTTACCAACAGCGCCGGCATTTTATTTAGTAGAATCCTGGGATTCATCCGGGATCTCTTAACCGCTTCCATTTTGGGAGCGAACATATACAGCGATATCTTTTTCATCGCTTTCAAACTGCCAAATCTTTTTCGAAGAATTTTTGCCGAAGGCGCTTTCGTGCAAAGCTTCTTACCGGCCTATACCCATTCGCGTCATAAAATCCTTTTTGCGACTGCCATCTTCAAGCGTTTTTTTCTCATTTTAATCCTATTTTCTTTACTTGTAACCATATTTTCACCTTTTTTTACGAAATTGATCGCTATCGGATACGATCAGCATCTCATCGAATTGGCAGCCCCCTATGTAGCGATCAATTTCTATTATCTTGATTTTATCTTCTGCGTCACATTTTTGGCAGCCCTGTTGCAATACAAAGAGCATTTCGCAACAACCGCCTTCTCCACGGCCCTTCTCAATCTCTCCTTGATTGCCGCTTTGATACTGTTTCATAACGCCTCCAAAGAAAAAATCGTTTATGCCATGAGCGTAGCTGTGTTAGTAGGTGGGTTGTTGCAGTTTATCGCCCATTTGTACATGAGCCAAAAGCTTGGTATCTTGCCAAAACTTTGCAAAGGCTTTTTCCTCCAAAAAAAAGCTGCTATCCAAAAGGATCTTCAAAATTTCACTTCCAACTTCTTTCCAGCCATCTGGGGCAACTCAACCGCTCAAGTTTCGGCATTTTTGGATACATGGCTGGCTACCTTTTTGCAAGCGGGAGCCATCAGTTATCTCTACTACGCCAATAGAATCTTGCAACTCCCTTTGGCTCTTTTTGCTATTGCTACTGCCACAGCACTCTTTCCAAGTATCTCCAAAGCGATTAAAAACGGTGATGAAGTAAAAGCGCTTGTGTATCTCAAAAAGAGTTTTTGGCTCCTTCTTTTTGTACTGGGATCTTCCATGATCGGAGGCATCATTTTGGCAAAGCCAATTATTTGGCTTTTGTTCGAAAGGGGCAGTTTTACCCATCATGATACGCTTCAAACCGCTTTTGTTCTTCAGATGTATATGATTGGACTCCTTCCTTTTGGTCTATCCAAACTTTTTTCTTTGTGGCTGTATGCCAACCAGCAGCAAAAAACAGCCGCCAAAATCGCCACCTATTCGCTTTTTTCCAATATGGCTTTGTCACTGCTTTTCATCAACTTTTTGGGAGCTGCGGGACTTGCTCTGGCTTCGAGTATTTCAGGCTTTGTGCTTCTTTTTTTCAATCTCAGACTCTTTGGAAAAGAAAAATTTACGATAATCGCCAAGGATAAAAAAGGTTTTTTTATAACACTTGCTATAATTGCACAAGCTGTTTTGTATACATTTTTACTAAAGGTCCTCGATGGTTATATACGATAGTTCCAAAAAAGAGTACTGTTCCCTCGAACCGCTCAAAAATCGCCATATCAAGGTCTATGTCTGTGGACCGACAGTCTATGACGATGCCCATCTTGGCCATGCACGAAGCGCAATTGCATTTGATCTTCTTAGACGCACGCTGAACGCTTTGGGCTACAAAACCACATTTATGAAAAACTTTACCGATATCGATGATAAAATCATCAAAAAAATGAATGAAACCGGGAAGTCTTTGCAAGAAATCACCAGCTATTACATTCAGCGCTATTTAGAAGATATGGAGGCTCTTGGCGTTCAAAGAGCCGATATCGAACCAAAAGCGACTCAAAACCTGGATGCCATGATCGATATGATTGAGCGCCTTTTACAAAAAGAGTGCGCCTATCAAACACCGAATGGCGACATATACTTTGATACTTCAAAAGATGAAAAATATTGCACATTAAGTCATAAATGCGACGAAGAGAGTATGAGCCGTATCGAACCCAATCCGGACAAAAAAAATCCGGCCGATTTTGCACTGTGGAAAAGATGCAAAGGCGAAGGGGATGTCTGTTTCGATTCGCCTTTTGGCAAAGGAAGACCGGGATGGCATATCGAGTGTTCAGCCATGATCGACAAGCATCTTGCCTACCATGACACCCCTTTTCAGATCGATATCCATGCCGGAGGTGCGGATCTTCTTTTTCCCCATCACGAGAATGAAGCGGCGCAGACACGGTGTGCCTGCAACCAAGAACTAGCAAAATACTGGATGCATAACGGATTTGTAACCATCAGTGGTGAAAAAATGAGCAAGTCCCTTGGCAATAGCTTCTTCATTAAAGATGCTTTGAAGGTATATGACGGAGAGATCTTGAGATTCTATCTTCTCTCCACCCATTACCGGTCCGATCTCAATTTCAATGAAGAGGATCTTTTGGCGTCCAAAAAGAGGCTGGACAAGCTCTACAGACTCAAAAAAAGGGTCTATGGGGTGCAGGCTTCCACTCCCCAAAAAGAGTTTGTGGATGAACTGCTGCAAGCTCTGAGCCAAGATCTCAATATTTCGAAAACCTTGGCTGCTATCGATCAGTTTATCGCTTATGCCAACGAGCATCTGGATAACAATCCAAAAGATAAAGCTTTTAAAAAACAGATCGTTGCCAATATAGAGTATATCTCCAAACTATTAGGAATAGGCCACAAAGATGCGTACAGCTATTTTCATCTTGGAATAAGCGAGGAAGAGAAACAGAAGATCGAAGAGCTCATCGAAAAGCGTACTACGGCAAAAAAAGAGAAAAATTTTCAACTGGCTGACAGTATCAGAGAGGAACTTCGCTCAATGGGTATCGCTATCATGGATACACCTCAAGGGACTTTGTGGGAGAAGATTTGATCAAAATCTTAAAACGTTTTTTGCCCTTTTTACTTCAATACAAACTGCAGTTTTTCATAGCGATCCTTGGCATGATCGCTGCCGCCATTGGAACCAGTGCTTCAGCCTATATCGTAAAACCGGTTCTTGATGACATATTTATCAATAAAAACGAGCAGATGCTCAATATCCTGCCATGGATTGTCATATTTTTATACTTTCTCAAAGGAGCAGGCCGATTTATTCAGGTCTATTTCACTGAGTATATCGGCCAAGATGTCATACGAAAGATACGCGATCAGATGCTTGATTCCATCCTCGCTATGCATATAGGCTACTTTATCAAGCAGCCTTCCGGTGAACTGATCAGCCGACTTACCAACGATATCAACCGCATCAAAAACGTCGTTGCAAACATGATTCCCGACTTTCTTCGCGAAACGATCACCATCATAGCCCTTGTTGGCGTGGTGGTTTATCAAAGCCCAAAACTGGCTCTATACTTTCTTTTCATCATGCCGCTTGCGATGTGGCCTTTGAGTAAGCTGGCCAAAAGAATGAAAAAGATATCCCATCAATCGCAAGAAAAGATAGCAGATCTTACCACCCATCTTACCGAGATTTTTAACAATATTGAACTTATCAAAGCTGAAGCGAGAGAAGAAGAGGAGCTGTACAGATTTAAAAAACATAACCTCGATTTTTTTAAACTCTCACTCAAACAGGTTAAAACCAATGAGCTTGTATCTCCTTTGATGGAGGTTCTTGGCGCACTGATTGTCGCTCTGGTCATCTATACTGGAGGACATGAAGTTATTGACGGCCATATGACAACAGGGGAGTTTTTCTCGTTTATGACTGCCCTCTTCATGCTCTATACCCCTATCAAACATGTCTCAAAGCTGTACAACTCCATCCAAGATGCATTGGCCGCTTCTGAGAGGATCTTTTCCGTTATCGACCTACAACCCCAAATCAGAAGTGGATACAGACCTTTCCCATCACATCCAAAAATTCTCTGTTTCGAGCATGTAACATTGACGTATGATGATAAAGAGGTTCTAAAAGATGTTCATTTTTGCTGTAAAAAAGATCATATTACTGCAATTGTGGGTGATAGCGGCAGTGGAAAAAGCTCTTTGGTCAATCTCTTGGTTCGATTTTATGATCCGGTATCTGGAAGGGTTGTTGTAGACGGTATTGACATTAAAGAATTTGATATTTTGAGCCTTCGAAAAAATATCGCTTTAGTAACGCAGAGAGTCTATCTTTTTCAAGCAACCATCGCAGAAAATGTTGGGGGGGGTTCATTTGATGAAGCCCGTGTCATTGAGGCGCTCAAACAAGCAAACGCATGGGAGTTTGTCCAAAATCTTCCTGAAGGCATTCACACAAAACTGGATGAAAATGGTATGAACCTCAGTGGTGGACAGCGTCAACGGCTTGCCATCGCAAGGGCGCTTTACAAAAATCCGTCTATCATGATTTTTGACGAAGCCACCAGTGCACTGGATCCAGTAAGCGAACAGCAGATTTTTCAAACGATCCAAAAAATTTCCAAAAATCGAATCGTCATTCTTATTTCACACAATGTCCGATCCCTCACCTTTTGCGATACAATTGTAGTTATGAAAGATGGAAAAAGTGTCTGTGATGGCTCCCCTGAAAGTTTACAAACATGCAGTGAATATCAAAGACTTCTTGTGAAAAGTGAAGGAGATAGATGAGTTTTTCTGTCGTTATTTTGGCTGCGGGACAAGGGACACGGATGAAAAGTTCTTTGCCCAAAGTTTTACACACTATCTGCGGTCGTCCTATGATATGGCATATTATTAAAGAAGCCCAAAAAATCAGTGATGATATCACCGTCATTTTGTATCATCAAGCTGAGATCATCAAAGAGTATATTCAAAAAGAGTTTGATGGCATACGATTTGTGTTGCAAGATCATAAAAACTATCCCGGAACCGGCGGTGCCCTTCGAAATATCTATTTTTCCAATGAAAAAATTCTTGTCCTCAATGGAGATATGCCGCTGATTCAAGCAAAAACGCTCAAAAATTTTATCTCTATCGATGCAGACATCGTTTTAAGTGTTATACGTATGGAGGATCCTTGCGGATACGGACGAGTGATCATCAAAAACGATGAAGTGGAATATATCGTTGAACAAAAAGATGCCAATGAAGAGGAACTTGCTGTATGTAATGTCAATGCAGGCGTCTACCTTTTCAAAAAAAATTTACTGGAACAGTTTTTGCCTAAACTCACCAATGACAATGCACAAAAAGAGTATTATCTCACTGACATCATAGCCTTGGCAAAACAACATGGCTTTTCTATTAAGCCAATATTTGTACCTAAAAACGAATTTCAAGGGGTCAACTCTAAATATGATTTGGCAAATGCAGAAATTGTAATGCAAGATCGAATCAAGCGACACTGGATGCAACAAGGGGTCATCATGCGACTCCCACAGACAATCTACATTGAAGTGGATGTCCAGTTTCAAGGCGAGTGTGAATTAGAAAACGGAGTTGTTCTGCGTGGCAAAACCCTTATAGAAAACTCTCATATAAAAGCCCACAGCGTTGTCGAAAACAGTACCATTCGCTACTCCACAATCGGTCCATTCGCTAGAATTCGGCCACAAAGCATGATACAAGAAAGCCATATCGGCAATTTCGTAGAAGTGAAAAAAAGCAGTCTCAATGGTGTCAAAGCTGGACATTTGAGTTATCTTGGAGACGCGACGATTGATGAGGGAACCAATATAGGTGCCGGCACGATCACTTGCAATTATGATGGCAAAGCAAAGTATCAAACGATTATCGGCAAAAATGTATTCGTTGGCAGCGATACACAACTCATAGCGCCTGTGAAAATTGAAGATGATGTACTCATTGCAGCCGGAACGACTGTTACAAAAGATATTCCAAAAGGCGCTTTGGCTATCAGTAGAACGCCATTGAAAATCGTGAAAGATTTTTACTACAAATTTTTTGGGAAGAATTGATGCTTGAAAACAGAAATATTTTACTTGGTGTGAGCGGAAGTATTTCCATCTACAAAGCGGTAGAGCTTTTGAGACGATTCAAAAAGGCTGGAGCCAATGTCAAAGTGGTTATGACTCCCTCATCGAAAAAGTTTATTACTCCTCTCACCTTTGAAGCTGCCGGAAGCCAAAAAGTTCTGTGCGAAGAGAGCGAAGACTGGACCAATAGAAACAACCATATCCATGTTACTGAGGATTACGAACTTTTTGTTATCGCTCCGGCAACGGCAAACACCATCAATAAACTGAGTAATGGCATAGCGGACAATCTTTTGACCCAAACGGCTCTCGCATTTGATGGTCCTAAAATTATAGCTCCTGCCATGAATACGAAAATGTACAATAATCAGTTCACCCAGGCCAGTTTCAAACTGCTCAAGCTCAATGGATACACAATCATAGAACCTCAGACAAAAGAGCTCGCATGTGGCACAGAAGGTGAAGGTGCTCTGGCTGAGATAGAGGATATTTTTTATGAGGGGGCTAGAGCGTTATTGAAAGATTCTTTTTGGGAGGATCGCTACGTTATCGTAACGGGTGGAGGAACGAAAGAGCATATAGATGATGTTCGATCCATTACGAATGAATCGAGCGGGAAACAGGCGTGTGCTCTTGCAACAGCCCTGTACCTCAAAGGGGCAAAAGTTGAACTCATCACGACAAAACCGTGCGAAAATCTGCCAAAAGGGATCGATCTGTTTGCGTGTGAAACGGCACAGGAGATGTATGAACTTGTGCAAGAACGCATCAAAGTAGCCAAACGGGGCATCGTCAAAAAACCGGACCTCATCAACGACCTTACGCAACCAAAGCTCATCACCAAAAAGCCATATCTCTTCATGGCGGCCGCAGTAAGCGACTATAGGCCAAAATATCCTCAAAAAGGAAAACTCAAAAAAGAGCAGCTTGGTAAAGAGTGGTGCCTGGAACTTGAAGAAAATATCGATATCTTACAGTCAATCGATAAAGAAGGGATCGTTGTAATAGGATTCAAAGCAGAAACCGATGAAAAAGTGGCTTTGGAAAACGCTCAAAAAATGCTTGTAAAAAAAGGGGTTGATGCGGTTTGTCTCAATATCGTCAAGCATAAAACCGCTTTTGGAAGTGACATGAACCAAATCGTATTTATCACGAAAGACAAAGCAGTCCAGAGCCCTTTGAAATCAAAACTTGAACTCTCACTTGATCTTGCAACACTAGCAAAGGCACTGGATGAATAGACCTAGACATATTGCTATCATTATGGATGGCAACGGACGCTGGGCTCAAGAAAAAGGGTTGAACCGCACAAAAGGGCATGAAAGGGGAGCTCAGATCGTTCGGGATATTACAAAGTATTGTGCCATACACCCAGAGATAGAGGTTTTAACCCTTTACGCTTTCAGTACAGAAAACTGGAAGCGACCGAAAAAAGAGGTCGATTTTTTGATGCGGCTTTTGGATAGATGGCTCCAAAAAGAGTTGCCTACCTATCAAGAAAATGAAATCAGGTTTGTT